>DGFG01000061.1 GCA_002391555.1 Firmicutes bacterium UBA3906 | reverse complement strand
AGATGTGTATAAGAGACAGCCTTAGCCTTGTCTATGGCCTTTCTTAGGCTGGGGGTAAAGGTGGTCATTACATTAGAATAGTACCTGATCCCTTCCTCTTCAAAGAAGTCTCTTTCCTCTTTGGTTAGCTCATCATCAAAAATGTGGTCTCCCATCCTGCCAAAGGCACCAAACATATCACAGGAAAAGAGGGTCTTTGAGTTCATTTCATAGGTATACATGGTGTCAGGCCAGTGGACATTGGGAACCGGGTGAAAGCTTAATACTTTGCCCTTGCCTAGGTCTAAAGTGTCCCCTTCCTTTACCACCCTGATTTTATCTTCACCGTAAAAAGACCCTAGCATCTTTGCTGCCTTGTCAGTACAGACTATGGTAAAATCGTCCTTTATCTTTTGAAAGCTTGAGATCCAACCGGAATGGTCAGGCTCCATATGGTTTACTATGAGATAATCTATTCTTTCAGGTTCAACACCCATTTCCTTAAGGCTATTATAGAGGGTATCAGGGACTCCATCCCAGCCGATAACACCGTCTATTATGGCAGTCTTTTCCCCCTCAACTATGTAGGAGTTTAGGGTTACACCATTTGCAATCTCCCAGATCCCCTCAAATAATATATCCTCAACATTCATGGTCAGCATATGTATTCCATCTGAAATTTTTACCTTCTTCATCCTTAACCTCCTGTAAACTTTCTCTGTTATAAGGTGTATACCCAGATTTGGGGCTAATATATCACAAATCGGCCCTTTTACTGGTCATCTTTGTTTATTCCTGTGTCAAAACCTTGCTTTCTGATAGCCTTTAGGATGGAATTTTCCTTTGGGCTAGCATAGCTAAACCTGCTTACCACCTGATCACTAAAGCTATCTAGATACTTGCCTGGCTCTCTAAGGTCGCAGTAGCTACTCATTTCCTTGTCATAGTCCCTTATCTTGTCAAGGTAGCTGTCATAAAGCTGGTAGCTGTTTTCAAATACCCTTAGGCTCATATCCATTCTAGGTTTTAGCTGGGGGTCCTGGTCGGGATAGCCAAGGGCTAGTCCCAAGACTGGAAAGGTTAAGTCAGGTAGGCTCAGTAGCTCACATATCCTTTGAATATCATTTAGGATACTTCCTAGATAAACAGTCCCTAGCCCCAAGGACTCTGCTGCAACTACAAGGTTTTGGGCCATGAGGCAGGCATCAGTAAAGGATGCAATAAACCGGTCCATGTCCCTAGCTGTTTTAGGGCTATAGCCCTTTTCCTTTGCGATCTGACTGTTTCTGTATTGGTCTACAATAAAAATGAGTAGCTCTGGGGCAGTGGCCACATAGGCCTGACCACAAACATTGGCAACTGATTCTTTAACCTCAGGATCTGTAATGCGGATTATTGATGCAGCCTGCATACCTGTTGAAGTAGCGGTCCTAGCTGTAACCTCTAAAAGTAGGTCCATTATGTCTTTTGATATTTTTCTGTCCTTAAACTTTCTTATTGTACGGTGGCCGAGTTGGCTTTTAATAGTTTCATTCATCATAGTCATTATAGCCTCCTTTATCTATGCTTTATTAGTGTGTAATATTTTATCCTTGCTAGAGTAGGTCTCTCTAACTTAAGTGTCATCCTTATTTATATAGGTCCCTAGCTAGCTATAGTTTACCAGAGTCAAGGCCAAAGAAACATAAGCTATAGTCCTTACTTTCTCCTATTTCTCTTTTGCCTTATCGTTTCCCTGTCATAGCCTAAAAGCAGCATGACTTCTTCGACATCAGCTTCGAAAATATCATCCATCTCTTGCTCAGTTAGCAATATTAGCTTGTCATCCCCACCTATTCTTTTAATATACTGCCTTATATACTCTTCTAATAATTCGGCAATATAGTCTAAATCCTCCTGCAAGAAAGGCGCTTCATAAAATTCGGGAATATCGGTTACATATAACTGGCACATTTTTTTGTAATCCGTTTTGCTAAGATCACAGTCCTCATCAATAAAGAAATCGGATATAAATAGTTGGACATTTGGAATGGAATATATATCCCAAGCCTGTCTTGGGGTTAGCCCCCTTATAAAATTACTATTGTTTACCATGTGTAAATCCTCCTTTTTATTTAAGCTTTTTATTGGTTTTAGTCATAATAGATTTGTTTTAATAAAGAAAGGATATGGTCTATAGCAATTAATCCATATCCTTTATAAAGTGTTTAAAGAAATCTTCGCTTTCTTCTTCATACTCTTCAAGAATGATTCTAACCATCTCATCGTCTATGTCCTCATCTCCCCCCTTTTCATCTACAAAGGCTTTTATATGTTGCCCTAAAAGGTCTTCGATATAGTCTAGGTCCTTTTGCAAAAAGAAATTATTTAAGGTCTAGGGCAGCTTGCTTACATGTATGTGACACATCTCATAGTAGTCAGAGGCCATCAGCAAGTAATCTAGATTTAATAATTAGCTAACCATAAACTCCTCTACATTCATGGGTACAAAGAACTCCCATGCCTCCTTGGGTGTAATACTTTCTATCGAATTTCATTTTCTCACCTCCTTTTTTAGAATCATTTAATTTTGTATATATATATATCCGAGACAGGGTCGATTTGTAACCCCAGGCGAATTAATCTTCACTTTTTCTTTGAATTATTGTGTTTTTTTCTTTTTGTATACTAGAAATGAAAAAAGACATAGCCCTAGCTAGCTATGCCTTTTAATAGGTTTAATTAAAATATCATTTTAAGTTGTTTATCGCCATATCTTTCTTGCATTAGGATCTTGTGCAAGGCACTTTTCTCTAAGGTCCTCTAGCTTTTTTGTGTAGTCTAATTCTGGGTCCTCATACTTTAAGGTTTTAACAACAGATAGGTCAAAGCCTTCAAGACCATATTTATTCCATAGGTCCTGCAGCCGTCTATTAGGGTGTATCTTGGCTTTTAGCTTCATGTTGGTACTGTTAAAGTCTGCCTTGGTATCCCTTGAGATACCCAAAAAAGACTCACTAGTCTCTATGCACCGGTATGATATTACGCCCATTTCAGGACGCCTATCCTTGTATGCTTGCTTTAGCTCTTTTTTCTTGCTTTTATCCATCCTTTTCACCTCTAGACTATCATACCCTATCTGCTGCTAAGTGCAAGCTACTCTTAGTAGACTAGTAAATAAATTATTAGCTTTAGGGCAAGTGACCCTAATTATCCTGCTTGCGCTTTTTCACATCCTCACGGATTGCATCAAAAAAAGTTTCTTTAACAATCCCTGTAGTGCGGTATTGGGCTACTGCATCTGCTATGACTATATAGTTTAGCTCAGTCCCCTGGCTGTCTGCTATATAGTCAACGGCCCTGTCAGGACTAATCCCAAATTGTCCGGCTGTTTCAACCGCATCTATGTTAGCAGCAAGAAAGACAAACTCCCAGCCATACTTGTCCTTTTGCCTGTTGATCATTTCCTTGACCTTTTTAGCTGTGAACTCCTGGCTGGCGTTTTCATAGCCATCTGTTATTATAACAAACATGACCTTTTCAGCCCGGTAGTCATCAGCTGTATGCTTTTGCACCTTTACGATCTTGTTAATTGTTCTGCCGATTGCATCTAGTAGTGCTGTTGTACCACCGATCTGGTACTCCTTGTCCGTCATAGGGCTCACTGCTCCTAAGTCTATACGGTCATGGAGTATTTCATAGTTGTGGTCAAATAAGACTGTCGTGATCCGACATTCACCCTCTATAGCCTTTTGCTTTTCAAGCATGGAGTTGTAGCCACCGATGGTGTCTGACTCTAGCCCACCCATTGAACCGCTTTTGTCTAGTATAAATACTAACTCAGTTAATCCTTTTTTCATATCCGTAGCCTCCTATAGTTTTTTGTAAACCTAGGATACTACTTTTGCATTAGCTATTGGTCGCTAGAGAGGCGACAATTTACCTAGAGTCAGTGACCCCCTAATAGCTGCTGGTCGTATTTAAACAGGACCTGATTTATCTCGAAAATATCGTATTTTTTCTTTTCAATAAAGTATTTTATTATAACATCAAAGATTAGGGCATTAGACAGGGCATAGCCGGCCCTTTTTAAAAACTCCTCGGTTTCTTCTAAGGATAGTTTAAGCCCTATAGCTAGGGCAATAGCAGTCTGCTTGCTAGGCCTGTAGTCTTCATTAGTCCTGATCCTAGAAAATAGTCTACGGTCAATGTTTGCCCTTTTATAGACCTCTACATCTGTCATCCCCCTATCATCAATAAGGCGAAGGAGCATACGGGAAAAGGGCTCATCAAGGTAGCTAGTTAGGTTTATAGTTTCAGCAGCTATAGTTACCTTATCGCTATATATTGGTAGCTCATCATCTAGGGCATCTGAGTCAGCAGGCTCAGACAGGATCATACTTTCTAGATAATCTGATCTTCCAGACTCCTCCACTATACCGACAAAATAATTCTCGTCAATATAGCTTTCAATCTCACCTACTAGTTGCTGGCTAATGGAAAAG
This sequence comes from Firmicutes bacterium UBA3906, assembly GCA_002391555.1. Classification (GTDB taxonomy): domain Bacteria; phylum Bacillota; class Clostridia; order Caldicoprobacterales; family DTU083; genus UBA3906. The sequence goes on along the minus strand of DGFG01000061.1, from coordinate 3,522 downwards.
GTAGTTTTATCGAAAATAGTTAAGATAACATATAGGTCATGGTCTATAAGAAAATCTTTTATAGCCGATATTGCAACCCTTAGGGCCTCTTCCTTTGGGTAGCCATAAATGCCACTAGATATCAGGGGGAATGCAATAGATTCACACCTGTTTTCTAGGGCCAGCTTTAGCGAATTAGTATAGGTTAGGCGAAGGAGCTTTTCGCTTTGGTCCTTGTCATAGTTTTTATAAATAGGTCCTGCTGCATGGATAATATATTTAGCTGCTAGGTCAAAGGCTGGTGTTATAACAGCCTCACCTGTCTTAATTGGAGCTAGCCTATCACAGGCAGCCTGGAGCTTTTCTGCCCCTGCCTTTTTAAATATGACTCCACAAACTCCACCACCCATTTTAAGCTCTGTGTTAGCAGCGTTAACTATGGCATCGACCTTTATTTGACTTATGTCCTGGTGGACTATGGTAAAGGGCATTGGGGATACCTCCGGTCCTAAATGGTATTGACTTTCTTTTAATCTAATTGTAAAGACCTATTTAGTAATAAGTTAGGGTCATTTATCTAGCATGGGCTAGCTCGAGTCTCTTGCCTCTGACCTTTTGACTACGGCTGATATAAGACCGTTTTCTGCATCTTAGGATGATTTTCCGTCCATCAGCCCTATGTACAAATACTGGCTCAAAATTACCTGTTGTGGACTTTAGCCGCCAAGCAAGTATCTCTACAAACTCCTTCTTTTTGCCAATGATTGAGGGACAAGCAAAGGAATACCTGTATTTATAGCGGCCATTCCTGCTTTTGGCTATCAGGATAAACCTAGGGTTATCAATAGGAGAGAGGAGCTCTTGCATTGCCGCGTTAAAGGTGTTTTGGTCACGGGCACTAGCCTCCTTTAAGCTGACCTTTACAGTAGCCCTTTTCCTGTCATATACAGATTCCACCTTGGCATCTGGGGAGATTAGTCCACAGTCCCGTAGGGTCCTGTATAGGGCTTTGCCAAGGGTCCTAACTGACTGGGCTGGACTTAAGTGTAGTAGTAGCCTCTTAACCGGCCTATAGAGGACTGCCGCTAGTATTAGCAAGGCTATGGTTATAAGTAGCTTCATACCCTTGTGGGTCTTTACAAAGGGTAGTACCACTAGCCACAATAGGACAGGGATAGCCACTAGCAATAGGCATAATAGTAGATTGCTAAAGGAAAATACAGGAACCCGTTTTTGCTTTGGTACCTCTGTTTTGACTGCTACTGAGAATTTACTGTGTACCACCTCGTCCTTCCACTTGTCGGCTATATCCTCCCGTTTTGAGGATAGGTCCTGCATTATCCTGTTGATCCTGTCTATGCCCTCTTTATCAAAGGGAGGGGCTATGGCGGTTATCCTCTCTATACCACTTTCAATCCTACCTGTGGAGTAATTTGGCCCCATAAAGCTTTCAAATCGGCGCTTTAGGGTATCAAAATCATAGGAGGTTAAAATATTTTTATCCTTTGTAGAGTATTTGTCAAATAGGTATTCAGGCTCAACAGAAACAAGGTGCCAGATATTTGCTGTCTTGTTTGGATCCCTTTTGTCAACACGGATAGCCCGGCCCCGCATTTGGTTGGATAGGACAAAGCTACCTACAAAGCTAGCCATTATAAGTGAATTGATACAGGGAGAATCCCAACCCTCACCTAGCAGTGATTTTGTACCGATAAGAACCTGTATCTGACCCTGCTCAAATAGGTTTCCAATAAACTTTATAGCCTTGTGTATGGAGCCTGAAAAGGACACTGTACAATAATCGGTCCCCTCTATCGGTTCCTTTTTATGCTTCATGGGAGAAAGGTCTATAGAGTCTGGCAATATGATAAGAGAGCCTGACAGTACCCCCATCTTTGCCCCAATATTTTCACGCCTTAAAAGCTCAAAGATACTGACCACATTAACTGAGTTAAAGGCCTCGTCTGTTGCGATCTTTTTAACCTTTTCCTTTCTAATATAGTCGGTTAATATGAGCATACGGAGCCTGTCCCCCATATTGGCATACTCGCTTTTTGTGATCTGCTTGATACTTTCAAGCTTGCCCACCGATGAAATGAGGGACCGTTTTAGTCTATCGTTTAAAACCAGTGCTACCCTGCGTTTTTCGTATACTGAGTTGTCCTTTAGGATATGGATGATTTCTTCTTTTTCACTATCAGAAAGTAGGTCTGAGTCAAGTAAAAACTGAATAGCCATTTCAGCATAATGCATTCTAAAGGCAGGTAGCTTTCTTTTGGCTGTCAGCTGGCGAATGAGCCTGGGCTTTATCTCAAAACCATAATGGTTTAAAAGGACCAGTAGGGCAGTATATTCATTTACAGAAGCAAATAGGATCTCATAGTCCCTTTCATTGTTTAGCCTATTTACTAAAGTGTTTATAAAGGCTAGGCTGCCGATTTTATCTAGGGCATTTGCTGCCCGGTCCTTGTGGGTCTTTAGCCCTTCTATTTCATCCTCATTAGGATAGTTAAAGTATATATAGTCCTGGTGGGGGCAAAGGTTTTTCTGCCCTACCAGCTCAGGAACAAAGATCTCCTCATCTATTTCGCCGCATACACTGATATATCTGTTCCACTCTGAATCAGAGGAATCATAGGGTGGTGTAGCAGTCAAAGCTATAATGCTCACGTCCCTGTCTAGGGTAGCTAGGAACTTTTCAAGGGCCTTTTGCCATTCATTCTTTAGATGATGGGCCTCGTCTAGGCAGACAGTTTTTATCCCATATTCCCTCATGGTCCTAAAAAGATCAACATCAGAGCAGTCAAAATCGTCCTCTGCGGTTTCAGATACCTTTTCAATTGAGGTGTACAAGGCCTGATAGGTGATTGAATTAAAAAGCTTTATGGTATGTAGATCGTTTGAAAAGACCTGGTCAAATAATTCTTCATCCTCAAGGAATAGCTCCTTTAACCTCTCCCCCCACTGTTGGCGAATAGCTGTGGTCGGCGAAAGGATGATGCAGGGACTGGCCAGCCTACAGATTAGCTCAAGACCTAAGACTGTTTTGCCACTGCCTGGAGCTGCAACAATATTAATCTTTCCATTGTCCAGGTACTTTTCTATATTGTCTAAAACACGCTGCTGATAGACCCGGAAGCTCCCATTAAAGCGTACCTTGTCAAAACCCACCATAGTATACCCCCTAAAAATCTTTATTACGGTTCTTTTGTCACCTTATCCTTTATTATATCATCTTGGCCAGTATATCCAAAAAAATCTTGCTCTATAGAAAAGTTTGCAGTAAAGGTCAAGTGCAACCCCAACTCTATCCTGCCTTAATAATAAAGCTCTCCTAGGCCCGGGATAAAAGCGGGAACATTAGCTGGTTTTCTTTAAATATATTTATATCCTTTCCCATTACAAAAAGGGTGGTGTTATCTTCCTTTAGCAGGCTAACATCAAAATTTTCCTTATTAATTGGAGTAAAGCCTAGTAGGGCTTTTTTAGTTGTACTTGTTGCTAATGCCTCTATGACCCTGTCTAGTGCTGGCTCCTTTGTAG
>DGFG01000155.1:6068-10828 GCA_002391555.1 Firmicutes bacterium UBA3906 | reverse complement strand
ATTATAAATAGTGTAATGGACTATGGGATAGAAATGATAACAACAAGGTTTTCCTCCCTTTTATTTATGGTATTAAACCTTGGACAATCCGATGTAAAGCAGCTTATTGTTGAGGACAATGCCCAATTTTTGGAGATCCGGTCTTCCATAAATGAACACATGGAGAAAATCTACCATATAGGCAAAGGGGAAAATAAGATAGGTCCAGATACTAGCCTAGAGGACTGTAGTCTAGTTGTATTTGGCATTATTTCTGCCTTTATAAATGATATAATATTTATGAAAAACAAGGAGTTTTTCCCCGAAAATGCGGTCTTTCCTGTAGGCCTAAAAAAAGAAAACACAATAGAAATAGATAGCCTAAAAGAACTTAAGGACCGTGCCCTAAGGCTAATCCTAAAGGCATTAAAATAAAAGAGGCCATTTAGTTAGCAAGCAAAAAAAAAGAGTAAGACTATTACAAGGCAGCCCTTTCATGGGGCAAGCTGGCCTTAGCATATTATTAAAGGAATCAAAATATAAAAGTATGGGGGGAATGCAATGAAGTTTAGAGGAAAGGAAATAAAGTTAAGCTGGAGAAATATCATAGGGGCCTTTTTATTTATTACTTTAGTTTTTGCTATCATTTTTACTATTATTAACCTAATCCAGGCACCACCAGAGGATATGATACACGATGATACAACCAAGACCAAATCCGATTATACACTCAGGCTAGTTCAGAGCCTATTAGGCCTATTTGTCATGATGATACCCTCTATAATTGAAAAAAAGTTCTCTATAGAAATTCCTGATTTTATGGGTATCATGTACTTCTTATTTTTATACTGCGCCATATATTTAGGTGAATACAAGGACTTTTATTATGTTATACCCTACTGGGATATGATCCTACATGCATTTTCAGCTGTTATGCTAGGTACTCTAGGATTTGAGTTAGTATATCTACTAAACAATATTGAACGCTTTAAATTAAATCTTAGCCCTTTTTTTGTCGCCCTTTTTGCCTTTTGCTTTGCTGTAACTGTAGGTAGCCTATGGGAGATATATGAGTTTGTTGTAGATGGAGCCCTAGGCCTTAATATGCAAAAGTTTGCCCTGCAGGATGGGTCCCTTTTACTTGGCCGTGAGGCACTAAAGGATACTATGGAGGATATCATAGTAGATACCCTCGCAGCCCTGGCAACCTCTGTAGTAGGCTTTTTCTATATGATAAATAAGAGTCATTTCTTAAAGAAGAAAGAAGAGAAAGCTTTTAAAGAAAATCAGTCTATGGCAGGCCAGGTCTAGAAAAGGACAATTGTCAGGCAATACCCTTAGACTTATCAAAGATTAATATAAGTTAGGCACAAATTAAACTCCCCAAGCAAAAGGCCTGGGGAGTTTCTCTTTATGTCCTACTGTTTTATGTCCTATCGTTTAATGTCCTATTACTTTATGCCCTCTTGCTTTATGTCCTATTGTAGGCCTTTTTTTATCTACTATATGGTATAATTTCCTTATGAGATTATTAAGTAAGAACAATTTTGGAGGTGGCGATATTTGTTAAAGGATTTTAAATTTACAATTGAGACTGAACACAAAATTGCAGGTGACAGCATAGAGATTTTTGCACCAGCCGAGACAGACTACTTTGTAAACCCAATAGATGAGACTGTAAAGGCTGATGCCCCCTTTTTCTACAAGGAGGTTGAGGGTGACTTTATGCTAAAGGCCAAGGTCAGCCTTGATTTTATCTCTGTTTATGATGCCTGCGTTCTATTAGCCCTTGACAATGACAAGCTATGGGCCAAGGCATGCTTTGAGTATACCGATCTAGGGACCAATGCTGTGGTGACTGTTATGACCAATGGTAGGTCTGATGATGCCAACGGAGTCAACATAGAGGGCAATGAGGTCTGGATGCAGATGAGTAGAAAGGACAATGTCTTTGCAATCCATTATTCCCTTGATGGTGAAAAGTTTTTGATGTCACGCCTAGCCTATCTGCCAATGAAAAAGAAAATAAAGGTGGGTCTAGTAGCCCAATCCCCAACAGGTGATGGGGGGATCAGGTATTTTTCAAATGTATCACTAGAGGAGAAAAGTCCATTAAATATTCGTGAGGGGGTTTAACCAGATGAAAAAACAAGCCTTTAACCCATATCTACCATCTTGGGAATATGTACCAGATGGAGAGCCCTATGTATTTGGTGATAGGGTCTATGTTTATGGATCCCATGACAGGTTTAGGGGACATGCCTATTGCTTAAACGACTATATCTGCTGGTCTGCCCCTGTAGATGACCTGGGCAATTGGCGCTATGAGGGAGTTATATATAAAAAGACGAGTGATCCCTTAAACAGGGATGGCCATATGTGCCTATATGCCCCTGATGTTACTCAGGGTCCTGATGGTCGCTATTATCTTTACTATGTCCTAGACAAGGTTAGCATAGTATCGGTAGCTGTCTGCGATGAGCCAGCAGGTGAATATGAGTTTTACGGCTATGTAAGCTATGAGGATGGAACAAGGCTAGGGGAAAGGGAGGGTGACGAGCCCCAATTTGACCCAGCTGTCTTAACTGAGGGTGACAGGACCTACCTGTATACAGGCTTTTGCGGGGTAGGAGACAGGTCCAGAAGTGGTGCTATGGCCACTGTCCTAGGACCTGATATGCTAACTATAGTTGAGGAGACAGTCTTTGTCCTCCCAAGCCAGCCCTATAGTGAGGGCAGCTCCTTTGTTGGCCACGAGTTTTTTGAGGCCCCTTCCATTAGAAAGAGAGGGGATACATACTATCTTGTATATTCCTCTATAGCCCTTCATGAGCTATGCTATGCAACTAGCAAACACCCGACCAAGGACTTTGTCTATGGTGGAGTTGTGGTTAGCAATTGTGACCTCCATATTGATTCCTACAAGCCAGCTGAAAAACCAATGTACTATGGTTGGAACAACCATGGTGGCATGGTGGATATCAATGGTCAGTGGTATATTTTCTACCACCGCCATACTGAGGGGATACCCTTTAGTAGGCAGGCCTGTGCCCAGCCAATCGATTTTAGGGAGGATGGGTCCATAATACAGGCAGAGATGACCTCCTGTGGCCTAAATGGAGGCCCCCTAGTGGGCAAGGGAGAATACCCTGCCTATATAGCCTGCAACCTCTTTTGCTCTCATGAGTCCAAGTATACTGCGCCTGAGGGATCATGGATGGATGCCAGGTTCCCAAAGATTACCCAGGATGGGGCAGATGGCGATGAGTGCCAGGCCTATATACAAAATATGAGGGACTCAGCCACTGCAGGCTTTAAGTACTTTGATTGCAAGGGAGTAAGCAAGGTTTCCATAAAGGTACGTGGATATTGTAGGGGAGTCTTTGAAATAAAGACCTCCTGGGATGGTCAGCCACTAGGGACCATACCTGTAGAGTTTACAAACATATGGACAGACTACTCTGCCGATATTGCTATCCCAGACGGGGTACAAGCCATCTATATTAGCTATAGGGGAGAGGGTAGTGCTGCTCTAAAATCCTTTACATTGGCCTAAGCCTTGCTTAGGCCACTTGGCTATACAAAGCTAACATATGAGCTAATACTATAGGAGGTTTTATTATGAGCATAGATATAAGCGCCATACCCCAAGAATACAAAAAGGCAGCTACAAAGGAGAAACAGGGCAGTATAGTTGAACTATCCTATCCAGTTGCCAATTACATAAACGCAAAGCGCCAGCTTGTTACTGACCGTGACATCAGTAGCCAAGAGGCAGGTAGAGAGACAGTCAAGGGTGAAAAGATTATAAAAAAGTGTAATGTATACCTACCTGCTGGCTATGACGAAAATGATAAGGACAAAAAATACAATGTCCTATATGCCCTACACGGGGTCGGGGGAGACAGGTATGAATGGCTAGGGGGCGGAGGTCAGCTAGATGGTAGCTATGTACTTGCCAATATATTTGACAACCTTATGGCAAATGGGGATATAGACCCGCTTATCATAGTCTTTCCTGATGGCCGAAGTGCCCATGATTGGACAGACAAGGCCTTTAGTCCCCAGGGGACCAACATGCTAGGTTTTTATTACTTTGACTATGAGCTAAGGTATGATTTAATCCCCTTTATAGAGGGTAAGTTTAATACATACACAGATATAAATGATACGGATCCAGAAAGGGTTGCAAGGGACCGGAAGCATAGGGCCTTGTCAGGTCTGTCTATGGGAGGAATGCAAACCTTGAATCTAGGTCTTGGGGGCCATAGGTATGATTCAGTCCTTTATACCAAGACCCAAAGTCCTTGGGAAAATGGCCTAGACGTGACCATAAAGGCCCCAGGTATGCTAGACCTATTTGCCTATATAGGTGCCTTTGCCAATGCTCCCACCACAAGCGACGGTAGTACCCTAGGCCAAGCAATAAAGGCTAGTAGCTATAAGCCAAGCCTTGTTTATCTTACCTGTGGTCTGCTTGATGAAATAGCCTATGAGATAGGTTACAAGAGGGGCTTGACTGGGCTAGAGTCAACAAGTGCTGATAGTATAGGCGATCTTTACAAGGTGCTTATAGAAAAGGGTGGACATGAGCCAAATGTTTGGAACAACGGCCTATATAATTTCCTAAAGCTTGTTTTCAAGGACCAGTCAGCCTATGGGCAGGCAGGGGTAAAGGAATTTACCCTGGCTAGCTATTGATGCTGGCTAGCTACTGATATTTTCTAGCTATTGGTATTTTCTAGCTAATGATACCGGCTAATGAGATTGATTAGCTATTG
>DGFG01000155.1:0-5922 GCA_002391555.1 Firmicutes bacterium UBA3906 | reverse complement strand
GAGATTGATTAGCTATTGGTATTGCTTAGTTATTAATGCTGGCTAGCCATAATAGATTTATGCTAGCTATGGAGGGAAAGAAACTTTGAAGGTAGAAAACCCTATCATATGGGCAGATTTTCCTGACCCTGATATATTGCGGGTAGAGGATACCTATTATATGGTGACAACCACCATGTTTATGATGCCAGGAGGCCCAATACTAAGGTCAAAGGACCTGGCTAATTGGGAGCCTGTATCATATATATTTAACAGCCTAGAGGACAATGAAAATTATAGGCTGGAGGCTGGGAAAAACGCCTATGGCAATGGTCAGTGGGCCACCAGCCTAAAATACCATGACGGACTTTTTTATGCCTGCTTTGCCTCTAATGATCTAAAAAAGACCTTTATCTACTACAGCCCTGATATTGAAAAAAGCTACTGGGATAGGTACACCATAGAGGGGGTATACCATGATCCCTCCCTTTTGTTTGATGATGGCAGGGTCTACCTTATCTATGGCAATGGGGATATTGGGATAGTCGAGCTAAAGGAGGACTTGTCCGGCCTTAAAAAGGACGGGGTCAGGCAGATACTCCTAAGGACACCTAGGGAGAATATGATCCTAAGATGTGAGGGCTGTAGAGCCTACAAGTTATGGGGCTACTATTATCTTTTATTTATAGAGTGGCCAAGGGATGGCAAGCAAAGAAGGCGGGTGGTCTGCTACCGGTCTAGGGACCTATTAGGTGATTATGAGAGAAGGGTATTACTTGATGATGACCTAGGCTATAAAAACCAGGGCATCGCTCAAGGGGCCTTTATAGATAGTCCTAGCGGTGACTGGTACGCAATACTATTCCAAGACCACGGTGCTGTTGGCAGGATCCCCCACCTAATGCCTCTAAGCTGGGAGGATGGTTGGCCTGCAATCGGGGATAGGGGCAGAGTACCAAAAAGCTTTGAGACCCCTTTTAAGCCCTATAGGGCAAGGCCCCTAATCACCAGTGACTCCTTTGACCATAGGGAAAACAAGCTAGGCCTACAATGGCAGTGGAACCACAATCCCTTGGACAACTGCTGGTCCTTTACAAAGCGCCCAGGCTATCTGAGGCTAGAGACCAAAGGTCTAGCTACTGATATATTGTCTGCAAGGAATACCTTAAGCCAGAGGACAAGTGGTCCTAAGGCTATCTACACTGTGAGGCTAGACACAAAGGGGCTCAAGGCAGGGGATTATGCAGGCCTAGTGGCCCTCCAGAGCCAGTATGGGACTATTGGGGTATATGTAGATAGGGACAATACTAGGAAAATCCTTGTCCGCAAGAGGGGTCAAGGGGGAGATATAGGCGAGCAAGGGGGTCTGGTCCTTGATGGGTCTAACCTTTACCTGAGGGTAAGCTTTAATTTTACAAAAGGGCTTGACCTTGCCAGCTTTTATTACTCTTATGATGGGATTAGCTTTAATAAAATCGGATCAGACCTAAAAATGCACTATAGCCTAGACCTGTTTATAGGTTACCGGATTGGAGTATTTTACTATTCCACTAGGCAAGCAGGGGGCTATGCGGACTTTTGCAGCTTTAGCTACACTGTAGATTAATTAGAATTTTCAAAGGCCTATTAGGCAGACAAGATAGGACTAAGCTAGCAGTAATGCTTTTAAATATTAATTTAAGGAGGTTTCTTAAATGCTAAATAAAAGAAAATATCAGTTTTGGTTTGCCACTGGATCTCAAGACCTATATGGAGAGGAGACCCTAGCTGTAGTTGCGGACCATTCAAGGATAATAGTTGATGAGCTAAACAAGGGAGGGGTCCTACCCTTTGAGATTGTATTAAAGCCTACCCTTATAGACAGTGGCTCCATTAGAAGGCTATTTAATGAAGCAAACAATGACCAAAACTGTGCCGGTGTTATTACCTGGATGCACACCTTTTCACCAGGCAAGTCATGGATAGCAGGCCTACAGGAATACAGAAAACCCCTACTTCACTTTCATACCCAATTTAACCGTGATATCCCCTACCAATCAATAAATATGGACTTTATGAATACCAACCAGTCGGCCCATGGAGACCGGGAGTATGGCCATATAGTTAGCAGGATGGGCATAGAGCGCAAGGTTATAGTTGGCTACTGGGAGGATAAAAGGGTCCAAGAGCAAATAGCTAGCTGGATGATAACTGCCATTGGCCTAGTGGAGAGCAGAAAGCTAAGGCTGGTCAGGGTTGGAGATAACATGAGAAATGTGGCAGTCACCGAGGGGGACAAGGTAGAAGCCCAGATAAAGTTTGGCTGGGAAATAGACGCATACAACATAACCGATATTGCAGAATATGTAGACCAAGTATCTGAGTCTGATATAAAAGACTTAGTAGATGTCTACTATGACAGCTATGAGGTCCTATTAGAGGGAAGAGATGAAAAAGAGTTTAGGGACCATGTAGCAGTACAAGCAGCAATTGAGCTTGGCTTTGAAAGGTTCTTAGTTGAGAAAAACTATCATGCAATTGTAACAAACTTTGAAATGCTGTCAGGCCTTAAGCAGCTACCTGGCCTTGCCATACAAAGGTTAATGAGCAAGGGCTACGGCTTTGGTGCAGAAGGTGACTGGAAGACAGCAGCTATGGTCCGCCTTATGAAGCTAATGACCCAGGATATAAAGGATGCAAAGGGTTCTTCCTTTATGGAGGATTACACCTATAGCTTTACTCCCGGCAGGGAGGGTATCCTGCAGGCCCATATGCTAGAGGTATGCCCGACAATTGCAGATGGTCCTATAGGAATCAAGGTTAATCCGCTATCTATGGGCAATAGAGAAGACCCTGCCCGACTTGTATTTACCTCCAAGCCAGGTAGGGGGGTTGCAGTATCCTTAATTGACCTTGGCACCCGTTTCCGCCTATTAGTAAATGAGGTAGAATGCCTAAAGCAGGATACACCTATGCCAAAGCTACCTGTTGCATCTGCATTTTGGAGGCCAGAGCCTAACCTGCATATAGGAGCAGAGGCTTGGATCTTGGCCGGCGGAGCCCACCATACAGCCTTTTCTTATGACCTTACTGCCAAGCAGATGTGTGATTGGGCAGAAGGAATGGGTATTGAGGCAGTACTTATTTCAAAGGATACAAGTATTAGGGAACTTAAAAATGAACTAAAATGGAATGCCCTAGCCTACAGATAGGCAGGCTAAGCATGACCTTGTAGATTGATAAGAGACTAAAGGAACCTATAAAGAAAAAGCTACAAATATAATAAAGGGGAGGATATTACATGGTAAAGAGGATTGAGGTACCTGCTAGAGGTAGACCATTTAAAAACAATGCGACCTATTGTGTTGGAACAGGCAGGATGGGCCTGGCCCTACAAAAGGAGTACACCGACCATTTAAAGATCGTACAGGAGGCCATACATTTTAAGTACATTCGTGGCCATGGCCTTTTTTGTGATGATGTAGGTATATACCGTGAGCTTGAAATGGACGGGGAGCTACATAGCTTTTATAACTTTACCTACCTTGATAGGATTATGGACTCTTACCTGGAAAATGGGATAAGGCCCTTTTTAGAGTTGGGCTTTATGCCAGAGCGGCTAAAATCAGGAGACCAGACTATCTTTTACTGGAGAGGCAATACCAGTCCTCCTAACTCTTATGAAAAATGGGCAGACCTTATTGAGGCTACCTTAAACCACTTAATCGAAAGGTATGGGCGGGAAGAGGTTATTAATTGGCCTATAGAGGTTTGGAATGAACCCAACATACACTTTTGGGCTGGCAGTATGGAGGAGTATTTCAAGCTATATGAGTACTCTGCCAAGGCAGTAAAGAGGGTAGATGAGAGGATAAAGGTCGGTGGGCCAGCCATCTGCGGTATTGAGACAGAAAAATGGCTAAGGTCCTTCTTTGAGCACTGCCTTGATAATGACCTACCCCTAGACTTTATCACTAGACACTGCTATACAGCCAATGAGCCTACAAGGCGGGGACACTATATCTACCATAGTGTTATGGAGCCAACCCGGATGATAGATGAGCTAAAGGAAACCAGGGAGATTATGGCCTCATACCCGGAGATAGCTGATATGCCCCTGCATATAACGGAGTTTAATAGCTCTTATGTTCCCACCTGCCCTATCCATGATACAGATTTTCATGCCCCCTATATTGCCCGAATCCTAAGCGAGGCCGGTGAGTATGCGGATTCTTATTCCTACTGGACCTTTAGTGATGTCTTTGAGGAGTTTGATGTACCAAAATCTGTATTCCATGGTGGCTTTGGCCTTGTTGCCTTAAACAGCATAAAGAAACCAACCTTTTATGCCTTTGAGTTCTTTTCCAAGGCTGGCGACGAGCTCCTATACCGTGATGACAAGCTGATAGTTACAAGGGCTGAGGATAGGTATGTGATCATTGGCTACAATTGGCATGATATGAGAGATGGAAAGGCAAAGGAAACCATAGAATATAGCTTAAAGCTAGCTAGTATAGGTCAGCAGGCTATTGCTATTAAAAAGCAAGTGGGAGGAGGCCATGCCAATCCCCTGCAGACCTGGAGTAACATGGGCAAGCCCCGCAGCCTAAACAAGGAACAGGTAAAGATATTACAGGATGCCGCTCGGCCCCTGCAAACCGACTCAAGGCTAATAGAGGAGGATGGTAGCTACCAGCTAGACCTTTGCATTGGAAATAACCAGCTATGCATGGTGGAGATTATCCCTGTAGAGGACAAGACCCATACATACCTAGGCTTTGACCCTGTAGAGTTTCATGGGATGGTCTAATCCTAGAGGGTAGTATTTTAAGAGAGCTGTTTCCTTATGGTGACAGCTCTTTTTAAAATTTAAATTAAAATTAAAATTCAAACTAAAATTAAAAGCAAATTAAATTCAAAATTATACTTTATTTTGTGACCCTGGCTTTTTATTTACGTCTATATAGGTGAAGGACTTTAAAAGGGGATTATTATTAGGCAGGAGGAAGCAATTTGATAGGGGACAAGGAAATCATTGACCATATGTGGCAGGGGTATGAGGATTCTATAACTAGTGTAAAGGAAAAATATCATAGGCTGTGCATAAAGCTTTCCTATAACATAACTGGTAACATGCCGGATGCAGAGGAATGTGTTAATGATTCCTATATGAAACTGTGGAATGCCATACCTCCTAATAGGCCAAATAGCCTAAAGGCCTTTTTGCTTCGTATTGTAAAAAATACTGCTATAGATAGGGTACGCAAGGATAAAAGGAGGCTAGAGGGAGCTGGGCTAAAATCCATATATGCAGAGCTTGGCGAGTGTATAGCCGATGATAGGCCCCAAGACGACCTAGCAGATCTAACTAGGCTCTTAAATAGGTTTTTAGAACAAACAGACTTGGACAATAGGCGGATTTTCATCAAACGATACTGGTATAGCCAAAGTATCATAGAAATATCAAAAGAAGAAGGTCTTAAGGAGAGCACCATTAAGATGCGTCTGTTTAGGATGAGAGAAAAGCTCAAAAAGGAACTAGAAAGGGAGGGTATATCAATATGAGGGGTCAGGACCTATACAGGGCTATTGATGCTGTAGATGATAAGTATATTGACCAGGTGTATAAAGACCAGACCAAAAGGAGAAAGCCCTTGTCAAAAAGGAAGATGTATTTGGCCTTGATTGCAGCCATAATGGCCCTTGCTATACTCACTGTAGGTGCAGCGGAGGTCTATGAATGGGATGGGAGGCTGTCCCAGCTACTAGGGCTATCATCGGACCAAAGGTCTTATGTGGATGGTATGTGGTATAGGATAAATGAAACTATCAGTAAAGATGGTATCAGCCTAAGTCTTGATTCTGTTCTTGCAGACTCCAACTCTATGTTTGTCCTCTATGAGCTTAGCTTGCCTGAAAGCATGGACATGGATAGGTACTATGACTGTCTCTTATACACATCTG
>DGFG01000010.1:6650-12937 GCA_002391555.1 Firmicutes bacterium UBA3906 | reverse complement strand
GGTATATTCAAACAATGAAAAAAAAGAGTTTTCTGTAATTTATCCACCGGATCTTACTTCTCCGATATTTATACAGGATGATAAATTCAGTTTGACCAAGGCTGTATTTATGAATGTAAATAGGGATGAACAGCCCTTTATAAGTGTACTAGACGACCGAGTATATGTTGATTATCTTAGATCCTTGTGCCTTTATGCAAGTAAGGGCTATATAGATACATCTGTAGAAGATTGGCAAAATCCTGATACATACTTTATTCACACAGATGCTATGGCAGGGAAGTCACCTGAGGATTATATTGCATACAGATACACGGATACAGATGGGAACAGTGGTGGGCTTATAGCTGTAACCCTTTCTGATCAAGTGGTATTGCGCAGTACCGGCTTTGCAACAGGCATATCGACCTTTTCGAAAAACAAGCAGGAGGCCTTTGATATACTCTCAAGGATTTACTCCGATACTGACCTGACCAACCTACTTATCTATGGAGTAGAAAACAGGGACTACCAGCTAGTCAATGGTAAGGTAGAGGATAGAAGTGGGAGCATTACAGGATTGACGCTTGGCAATATGTTTATATCCCACCCAAATGCTGAAGAACCCAGAGACAAGCAGAGACTATACAGGGAGTTGTGGAGTAAATCCAATAATAGATTTGCAGGCTTTGTCTTGGATACAGAGGGTATTACAGAAGAAATAAGAATGACTAACTCCATAATAGACTCTCTGTCACAGGTTTACAAGACTAGACCGGAGGATTTTGATATATTTATAGAAAAGCTTAGGAAAGACCTGGAGGATGCAGGCATATACAGGATTATCGATGAGGCCAACAGCCAGTTTATGGAATGGGAGAACAGTAAACATAATAACTAGATCTTTGCCTACCAAAGCTTACTGAAAAAATTTAAAGGTGATATAAGATGCTTGAGATAAAAGGAATTAGTAAAAACTATGGCAGTACAAAGGCCCTAATAGACTTTACTGCCGTCTTTAATCCTGGCATTTACGGTCTTTTAGGCCCTAATGGTGCTGGGAAAACTACTCTTATGGATATTATCGCTCGTAATTTGAAGGCTGATAAAGGACACATATTTTATAATGGCAAGGATATAGAAATACTGGGTAGAACATACCGCGAAACTTTGGGCTATATGCCACAGCAGCAGCGATTGTATGATAGCTTTACAGGACGCAGATTTCTGTATTATATGGCAACTCTCAAGGGCATGAAAAATACAGATGCTACAAAGCAGATTGAGGGTTTATTAGACCTAGTAAACCTAAGGGATGTAGCTGATAAACGGCTTAGCACATATTCAGGAGGAATGCGGCAAAGAATCCTGATAGCACAGGCAATTCTAGCAGATCCGCAAGTACTGATACTGGATGAACCTACAGCTGGGCTTGACCCCAAGGAAAGAATCCGTATCCGCAACCTGATATCAGAAATAAGTTTTAGAAAAATAGTTATCTTAGCTACCCATGTCGTTTCTGACGTGGAATACATATCCAGAGAGATACTTCTTATGAATAAGGGCAGACTGGTCTCAAAAAAACCCCTTTCTGAACACCTGGCTGATATGGAGGGAAAGGTTTATGAAATAATAGAGCCGGAAGATACAATAGATAATATTAAAAAAGAGTATAAGGTTGTCAGTATAGCAAAAAAGGAACATGAGGTAGCTGTTAGGCTAGTAAGTGACAGCCCGCCGTCTGAATATAACTACAGGCGGCTAGATCCCATACTTGAGGATGTCTATCTCTACCGCTTTGATGATAGGGACGTTAGCTTATGAAATTGTGCTTTTTTGAGTTATTTAAGATAATCTCTCGACGGAACTTTATATTCATATTGGTATTACTGCTTTTTATAAACTTATTTTTTGAATACAAAACATCAATAGACCAAGAGATAAGTCCTGATGCTTACAAGAGATTCTATATGGATCTGCAGGAAGTATATGATATAGAGAGCTATTTAAACAATGAGGCAGCAAAATACAATATTTTATTATTCTCCTTATTTGGTACTAGTGAGACTGAGCTGGCAGAAAGTTTTGGAGACAAGGCTTTTGATTACATAGACCAGTATAAAAAGGGAGAGATAAGCCCACGCTATACAAAGCATTATCATACTGAACAAAGGCTCTTTAATGAAGCACTTAAACAATATAATAACATATCTGCCTATGGACAATACATTGACAGCATAGAAGAAGAGGCTGAGCATATGTTAAAATCGTCTATTTTTGGAGAATTGGACTCTTTTTCATACCGCAATATCAAAAAAACGCCCCTTGCCTATTCCCATTTACGTAATAACAAGCTGGAGTTTGGTAATTCGGAGGGGATTTTAGCCCTTACGAACAACAAGACAGCAGATTTTATAGCCATAGTTCTGGTACTTTATATCTGTTTTGTTCTAATTGTTTATGAAGACGAAAATAGATTGTTTAAACTCATTCGCCCTGCCAAGAAGGGAAACTACCATACACTAGCAGCTAAGACAGGGGCCTTGCTTATTTCCACTGTAATGCTTTATCTCCTGCTCTACGGAAGTCTCTTTCTCTTAGTCAGTAATTTGTACGGTATGGGCGACCTGGGTAGGAAGATACAGTCAGTTAAAGGTTTTCTGGCTTGTAACTTAGATATTACTATATCTGGTTATCTCATCCTATATTCATTATCCAAAATAGTGATATATTTTATATTAGGAATGATGGTTCTGACCCTGTGCTTGCTGTTTAGAAACATGGTGGCAGTTTATCTAGCTTCTTTCTTAGTTGCCGGTGTGAACCTAGCATTTTTCAAGGGAATAGATGCTCAATCACCTCTGGGGATATTAAGATATACCAGTTTCTTCATCCTTTTCCGGACAAATAGCCTTTATGAAAACTATATAAATGTAAACTTCTTTGGACATCCTGTCAACCTTGTTACTTTCTTTTTCTCTTTCAGTATGGTTGCTATAATGGTCTTTCTGTTTGTTTCTGCATTAATTTATCTTAAGCAAAAGCAGATAAACTTATCTAGTTCCAAAGTCAGGGGAATCCTTGGCAAGCTACTAGCAAACAGAGTAGGTCATGGTACAAGACTCATATGGCATGAAGGGCACAGGATACTTCTGACTAATAAAGTTATTTTGATCTTGCTCTTGCTCCTCTTATTTCAAGGATACAATATGAAAAATTATACTGCTGCTTATGACTATGATGACAACATATATAAAAATTATATTCTTCAGATTGAGGGCAGAATAGGTCAGCATACTCATAACTTTATAAGGAATGAAGAAGAAGGCTTTAAAGAGATTGAACAGGTCCTTGAAAGTCTGGCTGAAAAAGAGGCCGAAGGGGGAATCAGCAAGGAACAACTAAATATGACCAAGATACAGCTAAGTAATGAATTATACCCGCAAAAGGTCTTGCAGAGGGTTAAGCACAGGGCAGAGGAACTAGAAAGGATAAAAGCCGAAGAAAACTTAGATGTATGGCTGGTATACGATACAGGTTATAATACTCTAACAGGTCCTAGTAGTCGCAAGGACTATGTATCCGGCATTATTATGACCCTCTTATTGTCTATTTGTATATGTCCTGTGTTTACTACCGAATACGATAGTGGACTCATTAGGCTAGTGGCTTCAACAAAGCAGGGTAGGAGCAGGACCTATATAAGGCGGACCATTGTCTGTATTATTTTAACCCTTGTCATTTGCCTGACAAGCTTCTTGGTGGATCTAATAGGTATATTGAGGATATATGGTGTGGCAGGTATCAATGCCCCTATACAGAGTCTTGAACATTTTTCTTCATTATCCCTTAGGATTACTATTAGCCAGTACTTAGCCCTTCTATACTTCCTTCGGCTTGTTGGTTCAATATTTATCATGTTTATTCTATTCTCTATTTCCATCCTGTCGGAGAATACATTTATAGCAATTGCAATAAGCCAGATCCTGTTCATAGTACCTCTGGCTGCGAGTTTGATGGGTGTGGACTCAGTCAAGCCATACCTGTTCAATCCCCTGATAACCGTTAACATACTTTTTTGGCAAAACAATATGTTGCCTTTGATAAACAGTGTCATAGTAATTGTGGCAGGGCTACTTTTTATTATCGCTATGTATAGGAAAAGGGCGGCTGAATAACAGCAGTTGTAAGATAGCATAGCCCCAAGTATGAATATAAAAAGGGTTTTGGAAACAGTCTAACCTATTTCACAAAACCCTTTTATGCTTTATGCCTTGAATCTGGCCCTATCTATATAGTAGTATTCGTGTTTTATCTTTTCTTTTCCTTGGCAATAGCCTGTAGGGCTTCTGTTTTGCTACCAGTTGTAGACTTAACAGAAAAGGCTACATTAACAATATGGTCTGCTATTCTCTCTAAGGAAAAGAGGACCGAGTATATGCTCTTTGATAGTTCAACAGAGTAGACCTGTGACCCTAGTCTGTGTACATGCTCGTCACGGCACTTAGATATCAGGTCTAGTATTTCCTTGTGCAGGTTGGACATCTTTTTAAAGTTATCAGTTCTACGTTTTGAAAATGCATCAAGTCCCATGTTATACAGCTGGCTTATCCTACTATATATATGGTTTAGCTCATCCTTGGTTTCATCCATAAGGCTAATATCATTTTCCTTCATATAGTTAGTTTCCTTTGCTAGTAGGACTGCATAGTCTCCTAGACGCTCTATATCGTTGGTTACATGGTGTAGGCCGCCTAGTAGGCGCTCGTCGTGGCTGGACTTGGTTACTGAAGAAACCTTTATAAAAAAGCTTGTAAGACTCTTGGTTAGAAAGTCAATCCTATACTCGGTGTCAGCAATGAGCTTGCTCTCACTCATATCCTCATTGAGCAGGGAGTTAAAGGCCCGCCTAATGTTTTCCTTTGCCAGCCTTGCCATGTCGGTTATCTCTTTTAGTGCTTGCTCAATGGCAACTGCAGGTGTTTTTATAAAGCGTTCATCAATATATGATAACTCTTCTAGTTCCTCCTGTTTATCCTTGACTGTACTTGTTACAAAGGAAACCAATGGGTCAATTAGTATGAGCAAGACCAGGGTATACAAGACATTGTAGACCAAATTAAATGTTGCAAGACTAAATTGGGGCTTTTCAGGGAATACACTTTCAAAGAGGCTGTTAATGGGTGCCCTGAATATAACAAGGATAATGGTAAAAGCGACAGCTCCTATCACACTGGTAATTAGATGAAAGAGGGCTATACGTTTGCCGTTAGCATTGGTGCTAAGGGAGGCCATAATACCATCACTACAGGTCCCTATATTTGCTCCCATGACTAGGAAAAAGGACTGGTCTATGCTTTGTATGACTCCTGTAGCTAAAAAGGCTATAAATACACCTGTTGCTGCTGTTGATGACTGGATGATGGCCGTAAAGAGTATACCCAATATAACAAGTAGGATGGGGTTTTGCATTATATCATACTTAAAGACCTTTGATAGCTGTATGCTGAGGGCGGAATCTGGCCCGCCTATGGCTGTTTCCATTACTTCTAGACCGATAAATAGCATACCAAAGCCAATTAAGAAGGGTGCAATTTTATTAAGGGATTCATTGCTAGTGGTAAAAATAATGATGACACCAACAAAGGCAACTGCTGCAAACACAGAGCTCATGCTAAAACCACCCTTGCTAAGGCCTGAGAGGGCAAACAAAAAGGCGGTAAGGGTAGTACCTACCTTTGCGCCTAGTATAAAACCGGATCCTTGCTTTACTGATACGATATTAGCATGGGCAAGTCCTACGGTCATTATGGAGGTAGCTGAAGAAGATTGGGCTATAACAGTAGTTCCAATGCCGATTCCATAGTTAACGACCCTGTTTTTGTCTATCCTCTTGAAAAGTTTGCGTACTCCTGAACCTGCACTTCGCTCTAGACCACTGCTCATCTGCTTCATACCAAACATAAATACTGCAACTCCGCCTAGCATAAGCAGTATATCCATTAGTATCTCCATCTAGACTCTCCTATTGTTGATTTTATGTATTGACTTTTTCTGTTGTAAAATGTCATATTAACAGAATAAGCCTATCTTGATTTTCACATACTTTTTGCCTGATGTCAATAAATAGCTTTAGGCTAGAAGGGTAAGCAAATCTTGGATCCTGGTATAGAAAATGGGGAGTTTTAAGTAAAATTTATAGTAGACTTTATAATCAAATAGAAAAGCCTTTTTAAGGATTTATTAGCCTGATCTATTATAAGTGCTTTAACAAAAAAGATACAAATAAATATAAAAAGTGGATTTTT
>DGFG01000010.1:5399-6333 GCA_002391555.1 Firmicutes bacterium UBA3906 | reverse complement strand
GAAAACAAATCTTTACCTATCCTTTGAAAGGGAGCGTACTCAACCCTCTATTGACCTTATGACCCGGATCAACTTAGACAAGCCATATAGGATTATTGATATTGGTTGTGGGCCTGGTAACAGTACAAATATACTTAAGTTAAGGTGGCCGGAGGCAGAGCTGATAGGGCTTGATGATTCAGAGGCAATGATACAGCAAGCCAAGGAAAAGTACAAGGATATTAAATGGGTACTTGCAGATGCAACTGGA
Source organism: Firmicutes bacterium UBA3906 (assembly GCA_002391555.1). GTDB lineage: Bacteria > Bacillota > Clostridia > Caldicoprobacterales > DTU083 > UBA3906. Next base: position 6,083 of record DGFG01000010.1, on the reverse strand, counting down.
GACCTAAGCAGCTTAGGTACATTTGATATTGTATTTTCAAATGCTGCTATCCAGTGGATGCCAAATCATCCTGCCCTTATAAAGAATATGTTTAAGCTTTTAAATAAAGGGGGAGTATTAGCAGTCCAGGTCCCATATACAGAGGAAATGCCCATCCATACTGACTTGCAAAAGCTAATTACAAGACCTTAGTGGAGGGACTTTTTTGTAGGCCTAAGGGCTGGATACAGCACCCATGAACCTTCCTACTATTATGATATCCTAAGTGACTTGTCTCAAGACATAAACCTTTGGGTAACAAACTACCATCATATAATGGAGGACCATAGGGCCCTTGTTAAATGGTACAGTGGTTCAGGCCTTCGCCCCTATCTTGACTCTATATATGATGAGGAAGAAAGGGCGGACTTTTGTAAAGAGTATGAAGAACTCCTGCAGGCTTCTTATCCACTTCAAAAGAGTGGCAAGCTACTTTTCCCCTTTACCCGTATCTTCTTTATGGCCCTTAAGTAGTAGGGACATACTCTAAGGTTTTAAGTGAAGCCAAGACAGGGCTCAAAGGCTATAATTCATATAGCATTTATCTAGGCTTGTATACTTTAACCATAGCCTAAAATAAGCTATAATTAGCTTGGAGGTTGATATTATGCTAGAGCAACTTAAAAATAGGAGGAGCATTAGGCG
>DGFG01000010.1:3999-5089 GCA_002391555.1 Firmicutes bacterium UBA3906 | reverse complement strand
GATGATAAAAAGACCCTACAAACCCTTTCTGAGGCTAGAGCTCATGGGTCCAAATTCCTAGCACAGGCCCCCTTAGCTATTGTAGTTGCAGCAGACCCTGAAAAGTGTGACGTATGGATAGAGGATGCTTCTATTGCGGCTATTATAATGCAGCTTGCAGCCCACAGCCTGGGTCTGGGTTCTTGCTGGATCCAGATAAGGGAGAGGGAGGCAGCAGGGGGAGTTAGGGCAGAGGATTTTGTCAAGCAAACCCTTAGTATCCCAGACAAGTACAAGTTACTGTGTATATTAGCTATTGGTTACCCGGATGAAGTTAAAGAGCCCTACAGGGAAGAGGACCTAGCCTATGACAAAATCCATAGCAGGAGTTTTTAAGTTAACTCTTTAGGTGTGTAGGGTTAGGACAGCTAATGGTAAAGCAAACACTTTTGCTCTAGCTAAAATAGCTACAAAGAGGGCTTTGCCAAAGGATAGGCCTATAGGTAAGATTATTATAGACTATGATTATATGGAGGTATAAGCAGATGAGTTCAAAGGAAATTATTAAAGGCTACATAGAAAAGGCAGATACCAGCCTAGGTATAGAGCTAGGCTCAACTAGGATAAAGGCTGTACTTATAGGGCCAGACCATTCACCAATAGCCTCAGGCAGTCATGGCTGGGAAAACAAGCTAGTAGATGGGATCTGGACCTATGATATGGAGGATATCATTTCAGGCCTTCAAGCAGCTTATGCAGACCTTAGGCAGGATGTTAGGGCTAGTTATGGAATAGACCTAGAAACTGTAGGTAGCATGGGTATATCTGCCATGATGCATGGCTATATGGTTTTTGACGATAAGGGAGAATTGTTGGTTCCCTTTCGCACATGGAGAAATACCATTACAGCAAGGGCTAGTGAGATATTAATCGACCTTTTTGATTATCCTATTCCTCATAGGTGGTCTATAGCCCACCTATACCAGGCAATATTAAATGGTGAGGACCATGTAGCTGATATTTCCTATATGACAACCCTAGCAGGCTTTATCCACTTTAAGCTTACTGGCAGAAAGGCCGTAGGTGTAGGTGAGGCTAGCGGCATGTTCCC
>DGFG01000010.1:0-3731 GCA_002391555.1 Firmicutes bacterium UBA3906 | reverse complement strand
CTAAGTGAAGAGGGGGCCAGGCTACTTGATCCAACAGGGACACTAAAGGCAGGTATAGCATTTTGCCCAGCAGAGGGTGATGCAGGTACAGGTATGACTGCCACCAACAGTGTTGGGGTCAGGACAGGCAATGTTAGTGCCGGGACCAGTATCTTTTTAATGGCTGTTTTGGAAAAGGACCTAAAGGCTGTCCACCCGGAGATTGACCTGGTCACTACACCAGCAGGAGACCTTGTGGCTATGGTCCATTGTAACAACTGTACTAGTGACATAGATGCCTGGGCAAGGGTCTTTGGAGAGTTTACCAAGGCTCTTGGCTTGGAGGTTGACAAGGCTAAAATATATGACACCCTTTACTTTGAGGCCTTAAAGGCTGACAAGGATGGGGGAGGCCTTTTATCCTATAACTACCTTTCAGGTGAGAGCATAACAGGTCTAGATGAGGGAAGGCCATTATTTGTGAGGACCCCTAATAGTAACTTTAGCCTGGCGAATTTTATGAGGATGAACCTCTACTCCTTGTTAGCAACCCTTAGAATAGGGTATGATATATTGGAAAAAGAGGAAGGCACCAAGCTAGACAAGCTCTATGGCCATGGTGGACTCTTTATAACAGAGGGCGTAGGCCAGGCTATGATGGCAGCTGCCATAGGTAGCCCAGTTTCTGTTATGGAAACAGCAGGTGAGGGAGGACCCTGGGGTATGGCCTTACTAGCAGCCTATATGAGAAACAAGGCTGAAGGAGAAGAACTAAAGGACTATCTAAATAACCGAGTATTTAAGGATGCCAAGGAGACTACCCTAGAGCCAGATCCAGCGGACGTAGAGGGCTTTAAAGCCTTTATGGACCTTTACCACAAGGGATTAGAGCTAGAGAAAAGGGCAGTTGAAATCCTAAAGTAAGGAATAAAGGCTAGCCCTGCTAGCTAGTTTGTTGCTGATAATTTAAACTTACTATTTATCAGTACATGTAAAATTAAGAGGAGATATAAATAATGAGGAAAACAAAAATTATTTGCACCATAGGCCCAGCCTGTGCAGATGAAAAAACCATAACTGCCATGTGTGAGGCAGGTATGAATGTTGCAAGACTTAATTTTTCTCATGAAAGCCATGAGGAACATCAAAAGAGGATAGACATTATAAAAAGGGTAAGAGAAAAGCTTAACCTGCCCATAGCAATAATGCTTGACACCAAGGGACCCGAATACCGAATAAAGACCTTTAAGGAGGGCAAGGTCTACCTAAAGGCAGGGGACCGCTTTACCTTTACTATAGAGGATGTTGAGGGTGACCAGCACCGAGTTTCAGTTACCTACAAGGGCTTGATTAATGACCTATCAGTAGGAGACAGGATACTATTAAATGACGGCCTTTTAGAGTTTGAGGTCTTAGAAAAAACCGATAAAGAGGCCATATGCCTTGTCATAATAGGGGGAGAGCTGTCAAATAAAAAGTCTATGAGCTTTCCAAACAAAACATTAAATCAGGTATATCTAGATGACAAGGATAAGGAAGATATATTATTTGGTATAAAAAATGATATAGACTTTATAGCTGCTTCCTTTGTCTCAAAGAGGCAGGACCTGCTTGATATAAAAGAATTCCTTGCTGAAAACGGTGGACAAGACATTGATATAATTGCAAAGATAGAAAATAGGTCTGGGGTAACAAACATCGAAGAAATTTGCCAGGAATGTGATGGTATTATGGTAGCCAGGGGTGATTTAGGAGTAGAGATCCCTTATGAGGAGCTACCTGCTATACAAAAGCTACTAATAACAAAGGGACGGCTCCTAGGCAAGCGGGTAATAACCGCTACTGAAATGCTAGAATCCATGATATATAATCTCAGGCCTACAAGGGCTGAGATATCTGACGTAGCTAACGCTGTATACGATGGAACAAGTGCTATTATGCTGTCAGGAGAGACAGCCATAGGAGTAAATCCTGTAAATGCCATTAGGGTGATGGCTAGGATCGCCAAGCAAACAGAGGGCTGTATAAACTATACCAAGAGATTCCATAAGGCTGAGTTTTCAATAAGCGATACAGTTGATGCCATATCTCATGGCTCCTGTGCTATGGCTATTGACATAAATGCCAAGGCTATAGCAGCCTGCTCAGTATCTGGCATGACAGTCAGGATGATATCCCGTTTCAGACCCCCAATGGACTTTTTGGGCATAACAACTTCAGAGAAAACCTGGAGAAAACTTGCTATGACCTGGGGAGCTATACCAGTTATGGGTGGAGAGTTTGACAATGCAGATGACCTATTTAATAATGCCAAGCAGCTAACCAGCCAAACCCTTTCCTTAAAGGAAAAAGACATCATTATAATAACCGGTGGTGTGACCATGGGAGAGGTAGGCGGGACCAACTTAATCAAGGTAGAGACTGTCTAAGGAAAACTAGTCCTTAGGCTATTAGTTAGTTACTAACCTTTATATTAAGTCTTGGGCTAGTAGGTGAAAGGGGGCAAAAATGAAATATGTTTTAAGGCTTATGGGCCTTTTATCCTTGCTTTTGATAGTGCTTGTGGCTTTTAATATCTTGGCTCCATCATATGTACCAGATTTTTTAGATATAAGTAGCCTTTTACCAAGCACTAGCTATAATCAAGGGGACAGGCAGGCTACAGGGAACAGGGATAGTGATGGTATTGTTGCGCCCAAGGATAATAAGGGACAGGCTACAAATTCTCTTATCAAAAGGGACGGTAGCCAGGTAAGCGAGGACCTTTTTTCACTAAAGTACTTTAGGGCTAGGTTAAGTGAAAAAGACCTTAGGATCTACGATACGATCTACCAGGCTGTTGAGGACGGTATTGACCAGCTCAATATAAAAGATCAGGGAGTTGACAAGGACAGCCTACTAAATATTTTTAACCTGTACAGGATGGATTGCCCAGAACACTACTGGATTGACAACATAAATATTAAATATCAAGGGGCAGGAGATATAGTAACAGAAATAGGCTTTATATATAATTCGACCCTTGATAATAGGGAAAGCTATGACAAGCAGATAAAAGAAATAGTAGACCGGGTGAAAAGTGATAACATAGGCTCAAGTGATTATGACAAGGTAAAATACGTACATGATTTTATTGTTTTAAACACTAGCTATGATGAGGGCTCTAGCCATAATCAAAATATAGTTAGTGTCCTTATAAACAAGTCATCTGTTTGTGCTGGCTACGCTAGGGCTACCCAGTACCTGCTAAACAAACTAGGGGTAGAGTGCTTGTATGTCCAGGGTGTTTCTAGGGGCGAAGGACATGCATGGAACAAGGTCAAGGTAAATGACGCCTACTATAATCTTGATTCTACCTGGGATGACCCCATGATATCAGATAGTACAGACAGGATAGATTTTACTAGCTACACTAGCTACAGGTACTTTTTAATAACCGATGACCAGCTAAGCAAAACTCATAGCCAAGACCCACCCCCTTCCTTTGACCTACCTGTATGCAATAGTACTAGCATGAACTACTTTATAAAGGAAGGGTTAGTCTTTAATCAGTTTGATAGCAATGCTATAAACACAATAGTAGGAAAGCTTAGCGATCAGATATCACGCGGTCGCAGGCCTCAATTTATTAGCTTTAAATTTTCAAATAGTCAGGCCTACTCATCCTTTATGGAACAGATAGCAAACAACTGGTATCAGATAGCCAGCCAAATAAATAACAGGCACGGGTCAGAAATAATAAACCCTAATAG
>DGFG01000096.1:6220-8492 GCA_002391555.1 Firmicutes bacterium UBA3906 | reverse complement strand
GCTGTCCTGATAGTCAGTGGTAGCTTTTCTGCAGGTATCAGGGTAACGGAAACCCTAATAAGTAACGAGTTAATCCATACTTCGTCTGATATAAGAAATGATTTTGGTCGGATAGCACTACAGGTGACAGAGTATTCGAAAATGCTATCTGAAGGTATCCAGCAAGAGCTTAGTAAGCTAGGCCTAACTACAGAAGACTTAAATGGGCAGGCTGATATGCTAGAAACAGTAGTCGCCTCCCAGTATAATACCCTCTACTTTAACCTACTTAGTTCCAAATCAAGTGGAGCCTTTTTTATCCTGGACGCAACAGTTAATCCCAAGCTAATCGGTGCAGAGGACTCAAAGGCTGGCCTTTATATAAAAAACATGGAGCCTAATGTAATTAACTATAGCAAGCCAACCCTACTGACCCTTAGGGGCTTTCCCGCCTTAAGCAGGGAAAAGGGTCTGGCCCTCCACGCCCAATGGACTATGGAGTTTAACGTTAGCCAAGCTCCCTACTACAGCCTACCTATAAAGGCTGCAAATGAAAACAAGGATGCAAAGCTCAGTCAGCTCTATTACTGGTCAGCACCCCTTATACTTCCTAATACAAGTGAAGTAGTAATGCTGATTTCAGCACCCCTTATAGACAATAAGGGTAAGGCCTATGGTGTCTGTGGCTTTGAAATCTCTTCCATGTTATTTAAACTGGCTTATTCACCTAATACCAATGAGTTTAAACGTCTTTTCTCCACTCTGACCAGGCAAAGGGATGATGCCTTTGATATGCAATCCTCAATTATTGCCAGCGCCTATCCCGCCAACGCCTACTTTTCAGACAGTCATATCCTAAGGGTTGAAGAGCCTAATGATAAGCTTAATAAGTATACACTTGATAAAGGTCAATTTTTTTCTGGTATGCATATGCCCATCCACCTTTACCCTGAGGATTCTGTCTTTGCTGATGACTATTGGGTGGTTGCTATCATGTCCCCTAGTGCGGACATAGTAAATTATGTTACAAGGCTCAATACAGCAATTTATATATGTATTATTCTACTTTTCCTCCTAGGCTTGGCCTTGTCACTAGCCTTGAGCAGGAGGTTTATAAGGCCTATATCTAGGGGTATCGATATGATAAAGTCTGAAAAGTTAAGCTGTGCCCCCAAAACTAGGATACCAGAAATAGATGATTTGATTGTTTACCTATTAGAACACAGACACGAGCTAGTGGAGACACCTAACGATGAAAAGTCCTCCATAGAGCTTTTAGATAACTTCTTAGAGAGAGTTGAAAGCTTGACACCTGCAGAATATACGGTCTTTAGCCACTATGCTAGGGGCTATAGTGCTAAAGAGATAGCAGATATCCTCTACCTAAGTATAAACACAATAAAAACCCACAGTAAAAGGATATACTCAAAGCTTAATGTAAATAGCCGTGAAGAGCTAGTTTTATATGTAAACATGTTAAGTGAATTAGGTCTTATGACAGAAGAAGCTGATTATAAAAATTCATAGCCAAGACCTAAAGCTTGACTGCTAGCTGCCTGCCCAAGAGCAAGGAGTCTGGGCCAAGCTCACAGCCATAGGCTAGGACCCTTACTCCAAGCTCACTAGCCTCTCTTAGTGCTTGACCAAACTCTGCATGCATTTCATCATTAGGGGAAAAATACTCTACCCCCTCCATTTGGACTATAAAAACAACAAAGGCCTTATAGCCTAAGTCTCTTGCCCTAATAAGATCCCTAATATGCTTTACGCCTCGTATGGTAGGCGCATCCGGAAATTTAGCTACTCCACCTAGCTCTAAAGTCACGCCCTTTAGCTCTACATAGGCCTTATCCTTGCCTGTTTCTAAGTAAAAATCCAGTCTAGAGTCTGCAAAGCTTGTCTCTGGCCTAGTGTGTATGATGGGTCCTTCAAGGCCTGGTAGGATTAGGCCTTGGTCTATTGCCTCCCTAAAGACCTTGTTGGAGGCCTGGGAGTCTATATTTACAATCCTATCTCCTTTTTTAACCCCTATAAGTGAGTACTTGGTTTTCCTATTTTTACTATCGTGTTCCTGCAAAAAACATTCTACACCTTCCACTAATAATTCCTTTAACCTGCCTGTGTTTTTTACATGTACCCTTTGGACATGACCCTTTATTTTAACTAGGGCTACAAATCTATTTAGTCTCTTTAAAAAAATACCCTCTACTATATTGTTATATATCATCTGTCTTTCTCCATAGTTTTTTGATTGTTCTCCTATTTATAAGCTGATCTCTACCTATATCAATCT
>DGFG01000096.1:849-6157 GCA_002391555.1 Firmicutes bacterium UBA3906 | reverse complement strand
CAACCATCTAGCTAATCTAGACCTGCTTTAAGCTTGCTACTTAACTCAAAATAATTCTTGGTAAACTTTAGCATACCCTCATCCCTCATCTTGGACAGCTCATTTGACATGGCGCTCCTGTCCACTGACAAATAGTCTGCCATCTCCTGCCTATTAAAGGGTATGTAAAAGGAGCTTGACCCTGCCCTAATAGCATACTCAGATAGAAAGGATAAAAGTTTTTCCCGAGTTGTCTTTTTTGTTATGTGGTCTATCTTTTGGGTTAGCCTGATATTCTTATCAGCTAAAATAGCTAGCATATTTTCTATAACTCTGCCATGAAACAAACAAGCCTTGGGACAGGTCTGTATTATATACTTTGCATCTAGTAGTATTAGTACTGTTTTTTCTGCTGCTATAACGTTAAAGGGTATAGTGTCCGTCTTGGCATAGGAAAAGGCTTCGGCAAATATCTCTCCTGGACCTATCTGAGTAATAATGCTTCTATTACCCCAAAAATCCTCCTTAACAACATGGACCCTTCCAGAAATCACAAGACCTATTAGGCTGACAGCCTGTCCTTGTCTAAAAATATAGTCATTTCTCTCAAACTCTTTTTTCTGGGCTGAAAGACAGTCCATTAGTCTTATGGCATCGGCCTTGCTTATACCATTTAAAAGGGGACTTTTGCATATTTCTATAATATAATTCATTTTCTCACCTCTACGTTGTAAAAACAACAGCTATCTATATACAAGTATAGTATCATATAGCTGTCAGAGTCAAGGCAAAGTAATTTCTGCCATGCTTACTAACAATAAATCCTTATAAGTAATAGATAAGTTTAAGATAATAGGATATTTCATCAAGACTTATTTTTCTAATAAAAAGAAGGAGTGATTAAATGAAAAGAAAAATTATAACTATTGACCAGGATAAATGTGTTGGTTGCGGTCTATGTGTAAATGCATGTCAAGAGGGAGCCATAGGTCTAGTTGATGGCAAGGCCCAGCTATTAAGGGATGATTACTGTGACGGTCTTGGTAACTGTCTACCCGTATGTCCCACTAATGCCATATCCTTTGAAGAGCGTGAAGCTGCCCCCTTTGATAAGGAGGCTGTAAAGTTAAATAAAAGTAAGGGCCAAGATAAGAGCAATTTCTCAGGAGGCTGTCCAGGCAGTCGCGCTCAAAGCTTTAGGCCTAGCCCAGCTCCTGACTATAAAAGGGATGACACTATTCAAAGCCAGCTTGGCCAGTGGCCTGTACAGATCCAGCTTGTACCAGTAAATGCCCCATATTTTGATAATGCAAAACTTTTAGTTGCTGCAGACTGTACCGCCTTTGCCTATGGTGACTTCCACCAAAAATTTATGAGGGACCATGTTACAATCATAGGATGCCCAAAGCTTGATATGACTGATTATAGTGAAAAGCTCACACATATCATTAGAGAAAATAATATCAAGAGTGTCACAATAGTGCGTATGAGCGTTCCTTGCTGCGGTGGCCTTGAAAATGCAGTTAAGACCGCTCTTAAAAATAGTGGTAAGTTTATCCCCTGGCAGATCCAGGTGATCTCACCTGATGGGCAAATCATTGACTAATTAACAAGCAGTTTAGTAAATCTGTGTAACTAGTAAGCTGAATATAACATTAAAAAGGAGAGAAATTTTATGAGCAACATGTTTTGTTTCCAATGCGAGCAAACAGCAAGAGGCATAGCCTGCACAGGCAAGGCAGGAGTTTGTGGTAAGCCAGCATCCAACGCAGTCCTGCAGGACAAGTTAACTGGAGCCCTAGTAGGATTGGCAAGAGCAGCCCAAAAGGCAGATCCAACACCTAGTACCCATCGAATGATGCTAGAAGGTCTTTTTACAACCATCACTAACGTTAATTTTGATGATGAGTCAGTAGAGCTACTTATTGATGCAGTACATCAAGAAAAGGCTTCCCTAGTTTCCGGTGCAGGTCTTTCAGTCGATAGCAAGGACTTTCCCGACTATGACATGAATGACCTGTGGCAGGACAATGAGGATATCAGGTCCCTTAAGACCCTTATACTTTTAGGCCTACGGGGTATGGCAGCCTATGCCTATCACGCCCTTATGCTCGGCTATAGCAATGATAGGGTAAATAGTTTCTTCTATAAGGGCATGAATGCAATTGGCCAGGACCTAAATATGGACCAGCTCTTGCCCCTAGTTATGGAGACTGGAGAGGTTAACCTAGACTGCATGGAGATGCTAGACAGGGCTAACACCGAATCCTATGGTACTCCTGTTCCTACTGTGGTACCACAAACAATTGAAAAGGGCCCCTTTATTGTCATATCAGGCCATGACCTTTGCGACCTAGAGCAGTTACTAATTCAAACCCAAGGCAAGGGTATTAATATCTATACCCATGGTGAAATGTTACCAGCCCATGCTTATCCAAAGCTTAAAAAATATGACCACCTAAAGGGTAACTTTGGTACTGCCTGGCACAATCAACAAAAGGAGTTTGATAATATTCCTGGCCCAGTTTTATTTACAACAAACTGCCTAATGCCAGTAAGAGATAGCTATAATGATAGGATCTTTACGACAGAGGTCGTCCAATATCCAGGCCTAATCCATATAGATGAGAATAAGGACTTTAGTCCAGTTATAGAAAAGGCCCTCGAACTTGGTGGCTATGAGGAGGACACCCTAGTCCCTGGTATCAATGGAGGAGCTGAGGTTATTACAGGCTTTGGCCACGGGACAGTATTATCAGTAGCTGACAAGGTGATTGACGCTGTAAAGACAGGCAAAATAGGCCACTTTTTCCTAGTAGGCGGCTGTGATGGTAACAGGTCAGGCAGAGACTATTATTCAGAATTTGTTAAGCAGACACCAGACAATAGCATTATCCTAACCCTGGCATGTGGCAAGTACAGGTTTAACGACCTAAAGCTTGGTGAGATCGAGGGACTACCCCGTATAATGGATATGGGTCAATGTAACGATGCCTACAGTGCAATAAAGGTTGCCCTAGCCTTGGCGGAGGCCTTTGATTGTGGGGTCAATGACCTACCCTTGACCCTTGTACTATCCTGGTATGAGCAAAAGGCAGTCTGTATACTCCTATCACTACTTTACCTAGGTATCAAGGGTATATATCTAGGACCTACCCTACCTGCCTTTGTTTCTGAAAGTGTACTAAACTTCCTAGTTGAGAACTTTGCTATCTCTCCTATCAGTACACCAGAGCAAGACCTAAAGAAAATACTCGGTTAAGTACAAGCAGACATAACTTAAGTCCCTTTAGCCCGAGACCTCAAAAGGAGTCCACTAAAGGGACTTTTTTTGTTTATTTAGGCTAGCTAGGGTTATCTATAAATGGCCCATCCTTTTGCCAAGCCGCCTATGTTAGCCCTTAGCTTTAGCTGGCTCACTAAGGGGTCCTGTAGTCTCTTTTCTCATTCAAATTTTAGGTTTACAGGCTTGTATGCTATAATCTATTTGCCCTTTAGCCTGATTAAGGGCCAACAAAAATTTAAAATAATCCTTCCGACAATGATTCATAAGTAAGTCGCTTAAATAATGAAGGTTTTGGTCCATATTTTATAAACACAAATGTTCCTATCCCAGCTTTATATGGGATGTTCTTGGAAAGTGAGTTTAAGATAGGTGAAATATGTGAAAACATTGAGAAATAAAAATAAAATCTGGCTATGCCTGGCCCTACTTGTATCAGTCATACTTTTTTCCTTTCTCCTTCTGCAACTAAGTGGAAGTACAAAGAAGGATGATAGTGCTGATACACTTGTATTGCTTGGAAATGAGATCCTAGCTCCCATTGTTTACAATGAGAATGGTAGGACCAAGGGTATTGCGGTTGATATTGCAGAAGCTATAGGTGAAAAAATAGGCTACAAGATAAAGGTCCACTCTCTAAACTGGGATCAGGCACAAAAAATGGTCAGTAGTGGACATGCAGATGGCCTAGTCCATATCAACCCAGATCCTGAAAGAAGAATAATCTATGATTTTTCAAATCCCCTTTTGAAGTCTGAATTTTCAATTTTCACCCGAGATGACAATACTAGTCTAGAGACCCTCAGTGACCTAAGGGGCAAAAATATCGGAGTAGAAGCAAGTAGCTATCCTAGTATACTAGTCAAGGATTATAATGATATCAAAGCTATAGAAATAAGTGATTGGACAAGATCCTTTGAAGACCTAGCTAGCGGTCAATTAGATGCCCTAATTATAGATAGATGGATTGGGGAGTATGAGCTGGCTCAAAGCAAAATACAGGGGATAAGGGTTGTTGAAAAGCCGATAGTAACCCAATATTCAGCTATAGCAGTTAGAAAGGGCGACAAGGAAAAGCTAGACCTTATTAATGACGGCCTTGAAGCAGCAACAAAGGATGGGACTATTGATAGGATAAATAGGAAATGGCAGGGCAAACAGGTCATATATATCACCCAAGACTATTTCAAAAATCTATTACTACTTTCAGCATTTACTTTTCTAGTCCTAGTAGCCCTGGTTTCCACCATATTATTTATTAGGTACCGAAGTCTAAGTAAAAAGTTCAAGCAAGATGTGGAGCAAAGAACAGAAGAGCTAAGGCATGCCAACAGCCAATTAAAAGCTGCCAATGCAAAGCTTGAGCAGATTTCCATGATCGACAGTCTAACCAAGATTAGAAACAGGAGGGCTTTTGATATAGCATATAGAAGGGCATGGAGCCTTAGTATGCGGGAAGCTAGTCCCTTGGCCCTAATCTCAATTGATATTGACCACTATAAGGTCTTTAACGATACATATGGACACCTAGAAGGGGATCAGGTCTTGAAAAGTGTAGCTAAAACCATAAGTGCCTCAATAAAAAGACCTGGTGACCTAGCCGCCCGCTATGGTGGTGAAGAATTTTTAGTTATGTTGATGAATACTACCTGCAAAGGAGCTGAGCAAGTCGCTGAAAGAATCCGTAAAGATATTGAGGCACTAGAGATAAAAAATAAGGCTATGGATACTGTTTTAACTGTTAGCATTGGCGTTGTATCTATTGTTCCTAGCCGCAAGATGTCCCCTAAAGACCTATTAGCTATAGTAGACAAGGCTTTGTACAAGGCAAAGGAAGAAGGTCGTAACAAGGTTGTTGTATGTAATAAGATTGAGGAGTTAATAGATACTGATTCTAAGGAAAAATAAAGAATAATAGATCAGAAGTGACTAAAGAATCTTCATTAAAAAAATCACCTAACAAAAGGCTTGTTAGGTGATTTTCTATAATTGGTTGCGGAGGAGGGATTTGAACCCTCGACCTCCGGGTTATGAGCCCGACGAGCT
>DGFG01000096.1:0-684 GCA_002391555.1 Firmicutes bacterium UBA3906 | reverse complement strand
GGGTTATGAGCCCGACGAGCTACCAGCTGCTCCACCCCGCGATAATTTATGGTGGGAAGTATTGGAATCGAACCAACGACCTCCACGATGTCAACGTGGCGCTCTAGCCTGCTGAGCTAACTCCCCATTGTGCTCCTTTTGTAAGGCGCCACTATATAATAAAACATATTTGCACTTTTGTCAACTCTAAGATGCTTTTACTAGCTATCCTATAACTCATATAATCCTAAAGAGAACCATCCGGCGAGGGATGGCTCTCAAAAAGGACCTTAGGTAATCAGATGCTTGTCATAAGATACCCGACGACTGGAAAAGATACTTTTATTCAATAAACCCTTTAGCTGACAGAGTACTTGATTCCTACAAGTCCTTGTAGCTTTATTATGTCCAAAGTGCCCTATATTAGAAGTGCCATAATAACGGCCTTTTATTAGCTTCTACCTACAATGGAATAAGTATGACCTATGACTAATAGCTGGCACTTTACTTGTTAAATTTTTAGTTAAGCTCATCTAGGGTTAGATGAAAGCTCGGGACAAATTTATCCATAAAATACTTGACCTCTGGCCCCTCCATCTGGCTTATATCCTTGGCTATTGCCCTCTCAGCCTTGGAGAATTCCTGGTTACCAGCTTTGAGCTCCTCAATACATTTTAGGTAGGCACAGATTTTGTCTGCCTCTTT
>DGFG01000090.1:11949-15429 GCA_002391555.1 Firmicutes bacterium UBA3906 | reverse complement strand
TTTAGCGAGATAAGCGAGTAAACTATATTCTATAGTATTATAGTCACCACCCGGATTGTAGGATATATATGATGGTGTCAGTAGGTGAGCATATTGAGATAACTGTATCTGACTAGTAAATATAGTACTATTTATGTTTATAGTATACTAGTTTAACAAACCGCCGGCAGTCATAGATTTTTATGATCTATGTCTAAAGGACTGCCGGCCATTATTAAACTGGGTTGTCATGAGTAAAGCGTGATGTTTATGGCAGTTTATTTCCTGCAGCTAGATAGATTTCATACCATTCCTGTCTACTTAGCTCTATTTCTGAGGCCTTTATACAGTCTATTAACCTACTAGTGTTCATAGTTCCTGTTATAGGCTGCATTTTTGCAGGGTGGCGCAGTAGCCAGGCAATTGTTATCGTAGTATTTGAGACACCGTACTTGTCTGCTATCTGGTCTATCTTTGCATTTAGTTCTGGAAACTTGTCATTTCCTAAAAATACTCCCTCGAAAAAGCCATACTGGAAGGGGGACCAGGGCTGGATGGTTATGTCCTTTAGCTTACAATAGTCTAGGATAGACCCATCCCTATCTATAGATGCGTCAACCTCCATATTCACATTTATGCCATTTGATATCATGTTGGCGTTTGTTATGGAAAGCTGGAGCTGGTTAGCCACTATGGGTTGCTTTAGGTACTTTTTTAGTAGCTCTATTTGCATGGGCTTTTGATTTGATACCCCAAAATACCTTACCTTGCCAGAGTCCTCTAGCCTATCAAAGGCCTCTGCTACCTCCTCTGGTTCTACAAGGGCATCAGGCCTATGTAGGAGCAAGACATCTAGGTAATCGGTCCTTAAGCGCTTTAAAATCCCGTCAACGGACTTTAATATATGGTCCTTTGAAAAGTCAAACATCCCTTGGCGGATTCCGCACTTTGACTGAAGGATGACCTTTTCCCTCATATCATCATTCATATCTAGTGCGTCTGAAAAGATTTCTTCACACCGACCCCCGCCATAAATATCTGCATGGTCGAAAAAGTTGGCCCCGTGGTCGATTGCTGTTTTTAAAAAGTCCTCAGCTCTTTTCTTGTCTAGGTCATAAATCCGCATACAGCCTACTCCAATTGTTGGCACCTCTAAAGGGCTGGTACCTAGCCTAATCTTTTTCAATTTCCATTCCTCCTTTGATCTTTCAATAGTCCTTGGACTATTGATGGGTAAAACATGCTTTAAGTGTGTCTATAGATGATTATAACCTACTTAAGTAGAATAAAACATAAGAAGGCCTTCTTATCTAGTATGATTTACTGCCATTATTGGTCTAGCCCTTGTTTAGATAGTATAGGTGTAGGTCTATTGTGGACCATAAAGGTCCTATAAAGATAACTTGTTATATCGGCCTTTAATACCTATAATAGGAGTAGGCCATACCCCTTTCTAGTCTAGTAGACTGGCAGGCTCTTTAGTGAGCTAGGCTAATAAAGGAGTTTGGCTAGCTTTAGGATTAGATTATTCAAGATAAAGGAGAGGTCCATTTGAATATTGTAGTAGTAGGAGCCAGCAGAGGGCTTGGCTTTTGCCTAGTTGATAGGTTTGCAAAGGAAGGCCACAGGCTTGTGGCAGGTGTTAGGGACATTAATAATGAGCGGCTAAATAGCCTATCAAAAACCTATAAGGATATAAGGCTAATGCATATGGATGTTACAGATGAAGAGTCCATAAAAGAGGCTGCAAAAAGGCTAAGGGAAGAGGACTTTACCATTGACCTTTTAATCCACAATGCAGGGATAATCGTGGATGGGGATGGGGACAAGGACATACTAGGCATTAGTGTAGATGATTTTAGGAGGACCCTTGAGGTTAATACCACCGGCACTATGATAGCTTTAAAGTACCTGGTTCCTTTAGTAGATAAATCAGGTTCTGGCCAGATCTTTTTAATAACATCAGAGGCTGGTAGCATAACCAATTCGGGATCCAACCTAGCAGCCTACTCAGTATCAAAGGCTGCCCAAAACAAGATAGCCTTTATCCTCAAGACAACCCTTGCATCATCCTGTAGGGTCCTGGCAATTCATCCGGGCAGGATGAGGACAGATATGGGAGGGCCCTATTCAGAGATAGATCCAGAGGAGGCAGCAGAAGGAATCTATAGGCTGGCTACAAATAAAACTGAGGTCAGGCAGGGCTCATCGATTTTCATAGACTACAAGGGTCAGGAAATGCAGATTTAGGAGGTTGGAGTTTATGGTCAAAAAAGCAGTTATACCAGCGGCTGGTATGGGGACTAGGATGCTACCCCTTACAAAGACCCAGCCAAAGGAAATGTTGCCCCTAGGACGCAAGCCCTGTATACAATACATTGTAGAGGAGCTGGCTAGTGTTGGTGTAGAGCAGGTCCTCTTTATAACGGGCCACAAGAAAAGGGCCATAGAGGACCATTTTGACAAGGATAATGAACTGAGCAAAATGCTATCTATGAGCGGGCAAAAGGACCTACTAGAAGAGCTAAAGTATGAGGATATGGATATAAGCTTTTACTATACCAGGCAGTCATACCCAGCTGGCCTAGGACATGCAGTCAGGTGCGCCAAGGACTTTGTAGGCAATGACCCCTTTATAATTGCCTTAGGTGACTCTATTATCCATTCAAAGGAAAACAAAATACTCCTTAGAAGGATGCTAGACCAATTTGAAAAGGACCAGGAGTCTTTTGTAATAGCCACCCGAGAGGTACCCTTAGAATCAGTCCACAGGTATGGTATTGTAGAGCCTGTAGCCGAATCAAAGGGGGGTATTAGCCAGATCAAGGCCTTGGTAGAAAAACCAAGTATGCAAACAGCTCCCTCCACCCAGGCTGTTGCTGCAAGGTATATCATGCCTAGCAGGATATTTGATGCTATAGATAGGACAAGTCCTGGCAAAGGTGGAGAGATTCAGCTAACTGATAGTATAGGCCTCCTTTTAAAAGAGGGTGGCAAGGGCTATGCAGTTAGCCTAAGCGATAGGGAAAAACGATATGACATTGGCAATTTCCAGTCATACTATGAGGCCTTTCTTGATTTTGCTCTAGAGGATGAAAGGTATGGCTATCAGCTAAAGCAGTATATTATACAAAAGCTAGGCCTATAGGAGGTTTAAAAAATGATAAAGGTATCAGCACCAGGCAGGGCTGGTATTATCGGAAACCCGACAGATGGCTATGGGGGTTCGATGATAGCCTGCTCTACAAAAAACAGGGCATATGTAACAATTGAAAGGGCAGATGACCTAATTATAGAAAATGATATGGGGAAAGTAGTCCTTAAGTGGGAAAATGACTTTGACAATCAAGGTGACTATTTTGATTTGGTAAGGTCAGTACTACGTTATTTCAAGCTCTATGATATGAAGGGCAAGATTAAAAGTTCAACTGATATACCTGTTCAGGCTGGGCTTGCAGGCTCAACAGCCCTTTTATCCTGTATCCTGGCTGCAGTTAGCGC
>DGFG01000090.1:8438-11695 GCA_002391555.1 Firmicutes bacterium UBA3906 | reverse complement strand
CTTAATTATCTGGATTTTCGAGGCAAGGAATACTACAAGGACCTTGATAGTGAGCTTTACGCTGTAGTTGAGCCTCTCTCATCTTATGTAAAGACCTTGCCCTTTGTAGTTGCCCATACGGGTGTAAAGCACCATTCAGGTAGCTTTCACAAGCCCTTAAGGGACAGGTGGCTGGAGGGGGAGGAGACCGTAGTAAATGCTTATAGGGATATTGCTCATCTGGCTAGAGAGGGGAAAAAGGCCCTGATAAAGGGAGACTGGGACCAGCTAGCCTACCTGATGAACAAAAACCATGAAATACAGGATGGGCTAACAGACTCAGGACCTGTAAACAACCATATGATAAGGCTAGCTAGGGAAAATGGTGCACTAGCTGCAAAACTAGCAGGTGCAGGTGGTGGTGGAACTATTATAGCCCTGTCTTTAGAGCCTGAGAGGACCAAGGAGGCCCTAAGGCAGGCTGGAGCAGACTCCTTTATAGACCTAGATCCCAATGGCCAGGGACTGGTAGTTGACTATTTAGGCCAGGAGGACCAGGTGATAGGATAGCCTATAGGTCCATCTGCCGATAGCGCAAGAGGACAGGGTACAGCTGGTCTAAAAGGTAGTCCTTTAAGGAGACTAATACCTTTTTCCTATAGGCCTCATCGGGATTGCCTGATAGGTCCTTTAAAAAGTCCCTTAAATCTATCATAAAACGGTCATAGACAAAAAACCTAATATAGTAATGGTTAATAGAATAGTCTTCAAAGTGATGCCGCATGACTTGATCCCAAATGCGGCTTTCTTCATTTTCTTTTACAATGGTCATCCAGCCATCCCGCTCTAGAGGACCGTACAAGGACTCATCAAAGTCTATGATATACTGTTTGCCATTTTTATCTACCATAATATTGTTTGGATAATCACTATGGGTCAGATAAAAGGTAGATCTTTGACTCCTAGCTCCAATAACTGCCTGCCTGGCCTCCTGGGAGCTGGCTCAATACTATCAATGGGCATGGGGTAATGGTACTTTAAAAGGTCACAAATTCTATTTAAGTTTAATTGTCTGTCCATATTTAGCTCCTATTCTTTGTCTGTAATTTGTAAATGCTTGTAGAGTATAAGGCTTTTTAAGGAAACTAAACTTAAAAGCAACTCTATTTACTCTTGATTTGACTATAGAAAATATTATAACAGGACTGGACTTGAAGCTACAAGGAAAGTATGCAAATATATGTTTAAGGATAGGTAAATGGGATTATATATATTTAGAAATTATGCTAAAGTTACTTGGTGGCCGGCACGATTTTGCTTTATTGTCTAGTGCCATAGGCTATCAAAGGTAGCCTATGAGAGGAGGAATAGGGCAAGAGCTCCCTAAGGGGAGGATATTTGCCTTAGAAACTTATGAATAAAAAGACCATATCAGCAATAAGCACTATTACACTTATTGCTGCTTTAGGCCTAGGCCTGTATGTGATAATCAGTAATTGGATTGCTAGCAGGGACCTACCCGTAGGCGTGTGCCTGACCAATAGCCAGAGGGGTCTTGTGTTTACAGCAATAGGTTTAGCCATAGTTTCCTTTGCAGCCTCTTTTTTTGAAAAGGATAAGGATGATGCTGAGGCAAGTATTGATACTGGCACAGACTCTATGGATTATAGGGATCTGGCAGGCAGTCAAGATAGTGATGAAAAGGAAAATGACAAATAAGCTGGAACAAAAGTAAAGCTTGTAATCCTTTTTTGAGTAGGCTTAAATCCGTGGAAGATTAGAAAGTAGATCAGTAAGTAGATTAAAAAGCAGACAAAAAGTAGGGAGGCTAGTTAAGAGCCTCCCTATTTGTTTATGCCGAGTGTTTTTGATTGAGCAAGTAAAAGAACCTGTCTATATGCTTAAGTCAAGGATATTTCTGCATTGATATTTATACTTAAAGTAAGTATAAGATTCTGCCCAAAGCCTTGATTGTGTAGCTATCTTTATTACTTTAAGACGCTAATTGCATCTAGAATAGTTTTTTCATAAGCCTCCATACCGTATTTGTCCACATCGCTTTTACTTTTAGCTCCATGGGTTAGGCAGCCAGCACCGCCTATACAGCCAGAAGTACATGCCATTCCTTCGATAAAGTTTTCTGTTAGTCTGCCCCTACTAGCCCTTTGAAGGGCTTTTTTGCACTCATCCAGGCCATCGCATACTAGGGGCTTTAGGTCAAAGTCATCTAGACCTTGTTCCTTTAAGCTCTGGGCTACAGCATCGGATAGACCACCACTTCTAGCAAAAATCCTGCCAAAGTAGGAGGCATTATCAAGGACATCCTCAGGCAAAGAGGTTATATCTAGGCCAAAGCCATCAAAGAGGGCCTGCAGTTCCTCAAAGGTGATAACAGAATCTACATAGGGCCGGACCTCTTCCCTTTGAAACTCCTGCTTTTTAGCAGTACAGGGTCCTATAAAGATGACCTTTGCTCCAGGACTGGTCCTTTTTATGAACTTGCCAATAGCGGCCATGGGTGAGGGATTAGTTGAAATATGGTCTTTTACCTTTGGAAACTGCTTGTTTATATATTCTACAAAGGCAGGACAGCAGGAGGAGGTTAAAAAGCCCTTTTCGACTAGCTCTTTGGCCTCTTCAAAGGCAACCATATCTGCCCCGAGGGCCGCCTCTACAACATGGTAAAAGCCAAGGCCCTTTATGCCGGATATTACCTGACCTAGCCTTGCATAGGTAAACTGGCTGGCTATAGAGGGGGCTACTACTGCATAGACCTTGTAGTTTTTATTTGCTTCACTTTTTTTAATAATATCAATAACATTTGAAATAAAGGATTTATCAGTTATAGCGCCAAAGGGGCATTGGTAAACACAGGCCCCACAGGCTATACACTTGTCATTGTCAATTTCTGCTGCCTTGTCCTTGTTCATAGATATGGCATCTGCCTTGCAGGCATTTACACAGGGTCTTTTATTGTTTGTTATGGCAGAAAAGGGACAGACCCTGGCACATAAACCACATTCTATACACTTTGACTTGTCTATATGGGCCTTTTGCATATGATCAAAATAGATAGCACCCTTGCGGCAGACCTCTTCGCACCTATGGGCTATACAGCCCCTGCAGGCATTAGTTACTTCATAGCCCCCCATTGGGCACTCATCACAGGCTATATCTATAACTTCGATGACATTGGGGTTTAGGCTATCGCCCCCCATGGCTAGCTTTACTCTCTCTGAGAGGATAGCCCTTTCCTTGTAGACACAGCACCGCATTGA
>DGFG01000090.1:0-8210 GCA_002391555.1 Firmicutes bacterium UBA3906 | reverse complement strand
TTGGTATCAAATTTTCTCATTTAAAGTTCTTGCCCTCCTTGTAAGTCAGAAATAAGAAACCTTAATCCTTTTGCCCATCTCTTTTAGGCATTCTGCTAGCTTTTCAATTAGCCTCATCTTTATGTTAAAGTTTATGGGTAGGTCGGGGTTTTGATGGGCTGGATTTATGGCGCGACCTACAAAAAAGTTTATGTCAGTAGCCTCATCAAAAAGGAGCTGGGCGACTTTTGACGCACCATCCCTGCCAAGGGACCAGTCTGTAGAACAGTTAGGGCTCTCTAGGTATTCCTGGGCATACTTTAAGACCCTGCTCATAGTGATAACACCCTCGGTAACCAGGTCTACACCCTCTAAGCTTGCTGTAGGAGGTATTTTAGGATCAGGAAAGTCTAGTTGTGGCTTTAAGGGTTTGCCTAGGTATTCAGCAGCCAGGGTGGAGGTAGTACCCCCACAGACTATGTGCTTGCCCTCCTTGGAAAAAAAGAGGGACATCATCTTGTCCATGTCGTCCCGGTTAGCCGAAGGTCCAATCATTAGGTTAACAGGCTCACGTCTGCGTATCCGGATACAGCAAACTGTTGTATCATCACCGGGCTTTTCCATATAGAGCCTATTACACTCATCAATCAATAGCCTAGTGATAGACTTGGCTGTTGAGTCAGGAGTCTGCTGGGCCAAGAGAAAGCTTATGATATCCTCCCTTTGCCAGCCAAAGTTATAGGTGTTACCAACACCTGCATAGATGGCACCATCACTTAAGCAAATAAAGAAATCGTTTTCTTTGATCCTGACTCTGGTGTGGTGGATTGTTTTACCCTCTATGGTTGTCTGGGTGGTAGGAAAATCTACACTTTTGCCATCCCTTAAAAGGATAAGCTTGGGGCTATCATACTGGATAATTTCAGCCTCGTTATTGGCCTTGATACTGATAATGGAAAAGGTTGAATAGGCAAGATTTCTAACTGAGCATACCGGTAGGGTAGCTGCCATTGTGGAGACACATTCATCAATACCCAGGCCCTCGGAAATCATAGTCGATATAATCTTGGAGGTCAGGGTAGAAAGGATAGAGGCCTTGACGCCGCTACCAAGGCCATCTGCTAAAACCAGGACAGTAGACTGATCATTTTGCCTGATAACGCTCACGCTATCGCCGCAGATAGTCTCGCCATGCTTGTTAAGGCTGGCGAAGGCAAGGTCAGTACTTAGGTTATTCATCCTCTAGTGACTCCTTTAGCTTGGTTAGGGCTATCTTGGTTTCTGCAGCTGTCTCCCCAAGTAAAAAGGCTATATCTTGGACCACTCGCATCTGCTTTTCTACAACCCTGTCTGTGGTTTCGATAGTCTTGCGGCTAACCTTCTTTTTCTTTTCCCTTTCATTAACCTCTTCGGTAATGTCTCGCATAATGCAAATCAAAATATGGTATTTTACATCATAAATAATGGTTTGACCAACATACCTGCCATATTCGGCTAGGTATACCATCTGCTCGCTGATATTTTTACCGGTTTCAAGGACCCTTAGAAAATCATCAGGGTCAAGAATACTTATTACATGCTCACCTAGTATATCAGAGGATTTTCGAATATTCATAAGCCTTAGGGCAGAATCGTTTATCTGCTGGACCTCTAGGGCCTCGTTTAGGACTACTATGCCATTTGGCGTATTTTTAATTATATTATCTGAAAAGGATTCGGCCCTATCCTTTAGGTAGGGCAGGCACATGGTCAGATCTGCCTTGCCCTGGTAGACAGCTACAGCCTTGTCCCGGCAGGTATCATAGCCACAGGACCCACAGTTTAGCTCGTCTTCGGGCTTTTTCTTGCCCATCTTTCTAAGGATTGCCTCAAGGTCGGCCCTGCCTGGTATTTGCTTGCCAGTTCCTTGAAAGCTGTGGCCCTTGGACATCATTGCCCGAGGTAGGCTTTGCCTTGTAAACTCATCCTTGCCAGCGTACTCTTTTATGATTTGGTAGTCTCTTAAGGGGGAGTGGTGATACTTTTCCATGACTGGGCCCCCAATACAGGAGCCAGAACAGGCGGACATTTCAATAAAGCAGCCGGTTAGCCCACCCTTTATTATATCGTTTAGGGCTGCAATGCAATCGTTTATCCCATCAATAGCTATATAGGTGTGGTCTTTTTCTTGGTCCATGGTTTCAAGGATGCCTCCGGCTGTGGGAAAGAGCCTAGACTTACCCTTTTGACCTTTATCCTTGACAGGTTCTAAGACGATATTTTTTTCATTTAACCAGTTAGACAGGTCTTCAAAGGTCAGGACACAATCCACTATATCGGGAAAGCGTGAGGCCTCATCCTTTTTAGATAGACAGGGCCCGATAAATACAGTCTTTGCTTCGGGATACCTTTGCTTTATATCCATACAATGGGCCTGCATAGGGGTTACAACCTGGGCAAGGTAGGGAAGGGCCTCAGGGAAATGTTTTTCTATTAATATATTAACTGTCTGGCAGCAGGAGGAGATTAAGAGACCCTGCCTGTTGTCTTTGATTAGTTTTTCATACTCCCTTTTAACCATAGCAGCTCCAATGGCTGTTTCCTCAACACCGTAAAAGCCTAGCTCTTTAAGGGCCTTTTCCATAGCTCTAATACCAATACCATCATAGTTAGCGATAAAGGAGGGGGCTATGCTTGCGATAACCTTTTGGCCGCTGTCTATTAGGACCTTGGCCTTTTCTGTATCATCAGCGATTTGCTTTGCATCCTGGGGGCATACGACAAAGCATTGGCCACAAAGGATACATTCATCGCTAACTATATGGGCTTGGTTGCCGGAAAAGCGGATGGACTTTACCGGGCAGTGCCTTATGCATTTGTAGCAATTCTTGCAGTTTGATTTTTTTAGCTGTAAATAGTCCGCCAAATTTAGGTCACCTTTTCTATTAGTTTTAAAGCTGGTTTAGTACCTCATTTTCAAAAAATGCTTCTGTGTCTTTAGGTGAAAGAGAGAATTTACTTTCGCCTATTTTAACATTTACTCCATTTGTGCAGTCACCCATACAAAAGGTGCCGCCTAGGTCAACCTTATCCTGGAGGTTCTTGTCTGCTATAAGCTCCTGGAGTTTTTCTACAATCTGTCTTGATCCCTTTAAGTGGCATGAACTCCCTATACAAACAGTAATTTTCATCTTGGACCTGGCCTCCTTTTTTTACTCAAAGTCAACAACATCTACCCAGCGAAGAAGCAGCTCTCTTTCCTCAGGCTTGCCCTTTACAGATTGGCAGGCAGCCACTAGGGGAATCCATTTTTGCACATACTGCCTTGCTGTATCGGTTTTTTGGCAAAAGAGTTTCAGGTAGTCCTTGGCCATCTGAATTTCTTCGTCTAGCCAAAAGGACAGGTAGGTCTGGGCTGCGTCAGCAGATGCATTGCCCTGGGTTACGTGGGACCAGTCTAGGATATAGGGGACATCGTCCTTTGATATTATTATGTTGCTAGGATGAAAGTCCCCGTGGCACACCTTGTTGTGCCTTGGCAGGCCCTCTAGTCGGGTATGAAGATCATACCTGGTGGTGGCATCAAGATTGGTCTGTGAGATCTTTCTGTACATTTTATCCTTTAGCTTGTTTAAGAGGGGGGCCTTTTGGCTGAATACAGAAATCTGTATATCAACAAATAGGTTTAGGTATTCCTCGTACCTGTCGGGATTTTCCTTCATAAGCCGCTCTAGGGTCTTGCCCTCGATAAACTTGCTAACTATTGCCCATTTCCCATTGATCTTTGTTACCTCAACCACCTCGGGTATATTGAGGCTGGTTTCCTCTATCCTGGCCTGGTTTAAGGCCTCATTTAGGATATCGGACTTTGGATAAACCTCATCGAACAATTTGATTACCAGGTCACCATCTCGGTAAATGGTTTTTGCTGTACGAACTGCTATAACCTTGTCAAGTTTCATTATTGATCCCTCCTATTATTTTCCGTAGTAGGCTCTAAGGTACATATCCTTGATTTCGCTCATTAGAGGATATCTGGGGTTAGCACCTGTGCACTGGTCATCAAAGGCCTGCTCAACCATATCATCTAAGCGGTCTAAGAATTCTTTTTCGTCTACTCCATACTCTTTTATTGATTTTTTCATTCCAACCTTGGCCTTTAGGTCCTCTATCTTGGCAATTAGCCCTTCTAGCTTTTCCTCATCAGTCTTGCCACTAATGCCAATATAGTCTGCAACCTCAGCATATCTAGCTAGGGTATGGGGGTGGTCATACTGGGGGAAGGTACCCATCTTTGTTGGAGCTTCTGAGGCGTTAAAGCGGATGACCTCATTTATCATTAGGGCATTGGCTAGGCCGTGGGGTAGGTCATAGAAGGCACCTAGCTTGTGGGCCATGGAGTGGCATACTCCTAGGAAGGCGTTGGCAAAAGCCATACCTGCCATAGTGGATGCATTGGCCATATTTTCTCTGGCTACCGGATCA
Source organism: Firmicutes bacterium UBA3906 (assembly GCA_002391555.1). Classification (GTDB taxonomy): domain Bacteria; phylum Bacillota; class Clostridia; order Caldicoprobacterales; family DTU083; genus UBA3906. The sequence goes on along the minus strand of DGFG01000090.1, from coordinate 3,767 downwards.
TTGGCTCCATTTTCATAGGCAGAGGGTAGGTTTTCAAATACCATCTTTATAGCCTTAAGGGCTAAAGAGTCAGTGTAGTCAGTAGCTAGCATGGAAGCATAGGCTTCTAGGGCATGGGTCAGAACATCAATACCTGAGGCACTAGTTAGGCCCTTGGGCTGGTGCATAGCTAGGTCTGCATCTACTATAGCCATGTTGGGTAGGAGCTCATAGTCTGCTAGGGGGTACTTAACACCGGTTTCCTCGTCGGTTATAACTGCAAAGGGGGTAACCTCACTACCTGTACCCGAGGTGGTGGGGATAGCTATAAAGTAAGCCTTTTGGCCCATCTTGGGGAAGGTATATACACGTTTTCTAATGTCTACGAACCTCATTGCCATGTCCATAAAGTCTGCCTCTGGGTGCTCATACATTAGCCACATAATTTTTGCTGCGTCCATGGGAGAACCACCACCTACGGCGATTATGCAGTCAGGCTCAAAGGCCCTCATGGCAGCTGCCCCTTCCTTGGCGCATTCTAGGGATGGGTCGGGAGCAACTTTAAAGAAGGTCGTGTGGACTATACCCATTTCATCTAGCTTGTCAGTGATTGGCTTTGTATAGCCATTTTTATATAGAAAGTCATCAGTTACAATAAAGGCACGCTTTTTACCTAGGACATTTTTAAGCTCGTCTAGTGCCACCGGTAGGCAGCCCCTCTTTATATAGATCTTTTCAGGTGCTCTAAACCAAAGCATATTTTCTCTCCTCTCGGCGACAGTTTTTATATTTAAAAGGTGCTTTACGCCAACATTATCAGATACTGAGTTGCCACCCCAGGACCCGCAACCTAGTGTAAGGGAGGGGGCAAGCTTGAAGTTATATAGGTCACCTATACCACCAAAGGAGGAGGGGGTGTTAACTAGTATGCGGCAGGCCTTCATCCTGGCACTAAAAAGATCTAGCTTTTCCTTGGCACTTGTAGTATCTAGATAAACTGATGCAGTATGACCAAGACCGCCGTCTTCAATTAGCCTTTCTGCCTTGTTAAGGGCGTCATCAAAATTTTCTGCCTTGTACATGGCTAGGACTGGAGATAGCTTTTCGTGGGCAAACTCCTCGCTCATATCTACCTTTTCAACTTCACCTATCAAAATCTTGGTATCCTCAGGAACCTTGACCTTTGCAAGCTCTGCAATCCTGTGGGCTGTTTGGCCAACAATCTTTGCATTCAGGGCACCGTTTATAATGATAGTGCTTCTGACCTTGTCTAGTTCTTCTTTGTTAAGGAAATAGCAATTTCTCTTCTTAAATTCATCCTTGACCTGCTTGTAAATCTTTTTATCTACTATAACAGACTGCTCTGATGCACAGATCATACCATTATCAAAGGTCTTTGAATGGATAACAGAGTTGACTGCTAGTAGTATGTCAGCAGACTCATCAAAAATGGCTGGAGTATTGCCAGGGCCAACGCCAACTGCGGGTTTGCCAGATGAATATGCAGCTGTAACCATTCCAGGTCCGCCAGTTGCTAGGATCAGGTCAGACTCCTTCATAACAAGGTTGGTCATATCCAGGGAGGGTACATCTATCCAGTCGATAATGCCCTCTGGTGCACCTGCCTTGACTGCAGCCTCAAGGACTATCTTGGCTGCCTCTATTGTGCAGTTCTTTGCCCTTGGATGGGGGGAGATTACTATACCATTTCTGGTTTTCAAGGCTATAAGGGTCTTGAATATGGCAGTAGAGGTGGGATTGGTTGTCGGGATAACAGCTGCGATAACGCCCACAGGCTCTGCTATTTTTTTGATACCAAAGGCCTTGTCTTCCTCTAGGACTCCGCAGGTCTTGACATCCTTGTAGGCATTGTAAATATACTCGGCCGCATAATGGTTTTTAATAACCTTGTCCTCTACAATGCCCATGCCAGTCTCAGCAACAGCCTGCTTGGCAAGGGGGATTCGTGCCTTGTTAGCAGCGCTAGCAGCAGCTAGGAAAATCCTATCGACCTCTTCCTGGCTGTAGTCGGCGAACTTCCTTTGTGCTTCTTTTACTCTGGCTAGTGCTAGTTCTAATTTTTCTACGCTATCTACAAATACTCTGTCTTGTGTCTGTTTCATCAGATATTCCTCCTTTTTTTTCAGCTATATATATTAAAGGACTAATATTATCCTTAATTAACTTTGATAAAATTTTAACATACTTTAATCTAGATGTGCAATATAAAAAAAGCATATGGATATATGTATACTCATATGCCTTACAAAAATCTATATATTTATTTGTAAAAAGTAGATAAAAACTGACAGCCTAATAATTTCAAAGTAGGCCATTTAGGCCTTTTTTTCTCTATAAAGCCACTTCTACAGCCCTTATCGACAGGGAAAGCTCCTTTAAAAAGGCCTTGTCAAGCTCACTTAGGTCATAATTACTTCTATAAATAAGGATGTCCTTATAGGTCCTGCGGTTTCCGCTAAAGGGAACTTGGACTAGTCGGTAGCGGTCTAACAGGCTATCAGACACTGGAGATGCAAAGGTGTAGCTAGTAGCTATTTTAGATAAAAGTTCTAACATGCTAGCCCGCTCATAGACAAAGACCCTTTTGTCGATAAGGTCTGGTAACTCCTGTTCCTTTATCTCAGCAGGACTTAAGGAAGGGACATAATAGTCATCATAGGCTAGCTCAATATATTGGCTCAGGTCCTCATAGCTTACTTCATCTAGGCGGCAAAGGGGGTTTAGCCTTGACATAAGTAGCAAGTATTCAAACTCCCATATGGGCCTTGAGGATAGGTTTTTTTCCTTTAGCATATTTACAAAATACTTTTCCTGCTGGGCCTGGCAACGGATTATTGCCATATTGTAACCATCATTTAATACATTATCTATGGCTGATAGGTTGTTTGTTTCATTATATTTAAACTCAACTGCCTTTTTATCATCTAGTTTTGACACTAGGGCAACTAGGGCATCTGCTATATAGGCTGCCCTGGGTACCCCTATACTAAATGTTTGTATATCCTGCTTTTCCTGGCTATAGAGGTTTTCCATCTGCTCTATTTGAGACAGGATGTTTTTTGCATATGATAAAAACTCTGTACCCTTTTCTGTTGGGATTACCCCCTGGGAGGTCCGCTTAAAGATCCTAATACCTAGATTTTCCTCTAGGTCCCTAATAGCCCTGCTAAGGTTTGGTTGTCCCATGAATAGGTTTTCAGCAGCCTTTGTTATGGATTTTGTTTTTTCTACCTCAACGGCATACTTGAAATGTAATAGATTCATAGTTTCCCCTCTTGAATTAATTGCTACCTTATTATAACACATATTTATGTTAGTTCTAGATTGTTTACAGTTCATTCATATATATTTAAATTATTTATGCTAATATAATATTAGTAGTTTTGATAGTCACTTCACCTCCTAAATATTTTTAAAAGGATTAGCGACTTGCCTTCGCTAGTCCTTTTTTATGCTTAAATCAGCTTAAAATGACTTCTTAAAACAGGAACTACAAATTTAGGTCTAAAATTAATAAAGTTACCCTATATAAAAGGTCCTGTATGGATTTTATAAGCTCCTGTGACCATGGCTGTATGAAATACATAACTACAATCGAAAATGGTAGATGATAAAATAGCACAGGTTGCAGAAAAGCCAGAGCTAGCAGCAGTTTTAAAGTCCGATTATGGTAGACTAGGTGCCCAGGTCATAAGTGGCATAGGTTTTTTAGGTGCAGGTACGATTTTAAGGACAAAGGGTTCTATAAAGGGCTTGACTACTGCAGC
>DGFG01000169.1:6421-6862 GCA_002391555.1 Firmicutes bacterium UBA3906 | reverse complement strand
CAGCTAGCTTTAATATAGGGTTAACATATATCTATTAGCCGGCATAACATGTATAAGGTAAAATTCCAATTAGGAGGCTAAAGATATGGATTTTTTTGATAATTACCCCTATGACCCCTATTTATACAGAGGACAATGCGATGACGGGTATGATGATTATCCATACGCATACTATGATGGGCCAGCCATGGTCTATCGAGATCAACCATACCCACCACAGCCCTGGCCACCTTGGCCGGACCGACCCTGCCCACCCTGGCCAGAACCACATCCACCAATGCCAGTATGCCCGAAAGTAAGTAATGACTACTATACCTATCCGCAGAACCTAGTTGCAGCCTTGGACCTTGTAGCCAAGCTTGTCGAGGGTGACTGCTATGAAGAACTATTTTTAGAAGCCATGATGAAAATGGCCCCATCAAAGCACGACAAGGATATGAT
>DGFG01000169.1:0-6197 GCA_002391555.1 Firmicutes bacterium UBA3906 | reverse complement strand
CCAAAGTCCTATTGTGAGGGCATTGAAAAGGCCTTTATGATGTCAATAGACAAGGTTAAAAAGCTACGCAAAGTACTTTATGCCATGGATGACAAGCGCCATAAAAACATGCTAGTTGAGCTTATTACCGATAGCCTACTAATGATAGATAAATGGGACCACCTATATGCTGCAAATGAGTGCTTTGAGAGCTGCCGTGATGATAGAAACAAAAAGCCCAGATAGGGCAGATACACTTATTACAATAGCTAAGCTAAGGTCTAAGCATATTAGCTTTTAGGTTTGCAGCAGTATGCCTAGGCCCCCAAAACTACTTTAGATTAGTAAAAGAAAATCCTCCCTAAAGGGTCAGCTAAGTAGCTAACTAGGGAGGATTTTTCCTTGAACCGATTCATATTTACGAAAGGCTAGCATGGTGTTAGAATGAAATAGAATACATAACAATGCTAGATAGGAGCGGATTTTTCTAATGACAAAAAAGATTAGAGTAACTGTATGGAATGAGTTTCGCCAGGAAAAAACAGATGAGCCTGTAAAAAAGGTCTATCCTGATGGCATCCATACTACTATAGCGGGTTTTTTAAAGGAGAATGAGGACCTGATAGTAAGGACAGCTACCCTAGATGAGCCCGACCATGGCCTAACTGACGAAATACTTTCAGAAACCGATGTCCTAATCTGGTGGGGCCATATAGCCCACCATGAGGTTAGGGATGAGATTGTAGATAGGATACAAAAAAGAGTATTAGAGGGTATGGGACTAGTGGTGCTACACTCAGGCCACATGTCCAAGATATTTATAAGGCTCATGGGGACGACCTGCAACCTAAAATGGCGGGAGATGGACGAAAAGGAGAGGCTCTGGGTAGTAGATCCTAGCCACCCTATAGCAGAGGGGATTGGCGAATATATTGAGCTAGCTCATGAGGAGATGTACGGTGAGCATTTTGATATTCCAAAGCCAGATGACCTGGTCTTTGTTTCCTGGTTTGCAGGGGGCGAGGTATTTAGGAGTGGCTGCTGCTATAGCCGTGGCAAGGGCAAGATATTTTACTTCAGGCCCGGCCATGAGACCCTGCCTACCTATCACAATAAAGACATTCAAAGGGTAATAGCCAATGCTACAAGATGGGCAGGCCAAAGAGGCGGGGCAGACCCATCCTATGGCCACAAGCCTGACCCCATTGAGGATATAGGCTAGAGGTATAAATTTTCTAGGGCTTTGATACATAACGAATTATGATTTATGCCCTATAGGAAGAGAAATAGTCAAGGAAATAATATAGGAGATACACCTATTAATATAAGCTACATATACTATAGTGAAAGACAATTAGATGCTTTTACACCCCGGTACGTTTGAAAAATCTTCTTATATAAAAAGGGGCTTAAAATCTTACAATAAAAGGAGGTATATGTATGGGCTTATTTGGTGGCAGAGATGATGATTCCTTATTATTCTTCTTCCTGCTTCTTGTGATCTTCTTCTGCAACTGCGGGCTGTTTAGAAGTGGTTCAGAGCTACTTTTCTTCTTCCTCATACTCGTAATCATATTCAGTGGGGGTAGACTTTTTAGCGGCTTCGGTTCAGCAGAGGTCTAGTTTAAAGATAAAAGGAGGAGTCACTTTATAACAAGGTGGCTTCTCTTTTTTATTTGCCTGATAGCAATTTATATAATCACTTTAAAAAGTTATAAAAAAGGCTAATCAAAAAGGCTATAAGATACTAGCAAAAATTTCTTTTCTTTAAAAAGTTCATTTAAATTTTGCGCCTATAAATCAATAAAAAGAGATAAAAAACTTTGACAAAAGGGGACAGTTTGGAATATAATACATATGAACATATGAACAGTTGTTCATATGATAAGGAGGTAAGAGGATGTCAAAGGAAAAAATAGATACCTGCAAGGTCTCGTGCATACATGAGGACCTAGTGGCAAAAGTAAAAAAAGAGCTCCTACCCAATGAAAGGATAGATGACCTTCAAAGCCTATTTAAGCTATTTGGGGATGGAACCCGCCTATTGATACTCCAAGCCCTACAGATTTGTGAAATGTGTGTTTGTGATATAGCAGCCTCATTAGACATGAGCCCATCTGCTGTATCCCACCAGCTAAGGGTCTTAAAGGGCGGCCGTTTAGTAAAAAGCCGCAGGGAGGGAAAGCAGGCCTATTATTCTCTTGACGATGAACATATTGAGCAATTACTAGATATTGGACTAGACCATATTAGTCATCAGTAGGAGGACATAAAGTGAAAAGTGCATTACAAAAAAGAAAAAAGTTTTATCTAGAGGGCCTAGCCTGTGCCTCCTGTGCAGCAACTATTGAGGATAGGATAAGCCGTATGGATACAATCACTAGCGCCAGCGTCAATTTCGCAGACTCTAGTTTGAGCATAGAGCTAAGGGAAAGGGATAGGCTAGAAGACACCCTAGCCCAGATAAGAGAAATAGTAGACTCGGTAGAACCAGGTGTGAGGCTAGTAAAAGGAGAGCAAAATGAAAAAGGTGAGGATAGTAGCTTTTTTAGCCGAGAGAGAATCATCCTTGGCCTTGGAATCCTTGGCTTTATTGGAGCCATCCTAATGCCAGCTAGCCTAGGAAAAACCATACTATTTATCCTGGCCTACCTAGTTATCGGTGGTAGGGTCCTTTTGTTAGCAGGGAAAAATATTACCCGAGGTAGGGTCTTTGATGAAAACTTTCTAATGACCATAGCTACCCTAGGTGCCATTGGCATCGGTGAGTATCCTGAGGCAGTCTCTGTTATGCTTTTTTACCGCATTGGCGAGGAGTTTCAGGAGGCAGCAGTCAACCGGTCTAGAAGGTCAATAAAGTCCCTTATAAACATAAAGCCTGACAGCGCAAACCTATTGGTAAATGGTGATATATTAACAGTTAGTCCTGAAAAGTTAAAGCTAGCTGACACCATTATCCTAAGGCCTGGTGAGAGGGCCCCGGTAGATAGTAGGGTCATAGAGGGTAGGTCTGAGCTTGATGTATCAGCCCTCACTGGAGAGTCCATGCCTGAGCCAGTAGAGCCAGGCGACCAGGTCCTAAGTGGCTCAATAAACACTAGTGGCCTGCTCACCCTAAGGGTAGAAAAGCTCTTTACCGATTCCACCGTTTCTAGGATACTTGACCTAGTTGAAAATGCCTCTAGTAAAAAGGCACCCACCGAGCAGTTTATAAGTCGTTTTGCCAAAGTCTATACACCCATAGTGGTCCTATTAGCCCTAGCCTTGGCTACCGTACCCCCTCTTTTAGTGCCTGGAGCCATATTTTCAGACTGGCTCTATAGGGGTCTGGTCTTTTTAGTAGTATCCTGCCCCTGCGCCCTTGTCATATCAATACCCCTTAGCTTTTTTGCTGGCATAGGTGGGGCTTCTAGACGGGGTATCCTAGTAAAGGGAGGCAATAGCCTACAGGCCCTAAAGGATGTAGATACAGTTGTGTTTGACAAAACTGGAACCCTGACCAAGGGAACCTTTGAAGTAGTAGGAATAAGTCCTGCTAGTGGTATAGATGAAAAGGACCTATTAAGGCTGGCAGCGATGGGCGAGTATCACTCAAACCACCCCCTAGCTAGGTCCATAATTTCAGCCTATGGCCAGGAGATTGACAAGGATAAAATACAAGACTATAAAGAAATCCCAGGCAAGGGGACTTGCTCTTTTCTAGCTGGAGAGCCCCTTTTAGTAGGCAATAAAAGGCTAATGAAGGAAAATCATATCCTTATCCATGAGCAGGCAGGCTCTCCCTTGACCGATGATAGCAGGGTCCATGTAGCCTATGCTGGCAGATACTATGGCTATCTTGACCTAGCCGATGGTCTAAAGGCAGATACAAGGGCTGCAGTTGATAGGCTAAGGTCTCTTGGAGTTAAGAGGATAGGGATTTTGTCAGGGGACAGGGAGCCCTCGGTTAAGCATGCGGCTAGTAAGGCTGGTATAAGTGAATACTACTATGGCCTTTTACCCCATGAAAAGGTTGAAAGGCTAGAGCAAATGATAAAGGATAAAAGGTCTGGCAAACTTGCCTTTGTAGGAGATGGCCTAAATGATGCCCCGGTCCTGGCTATGGCAGATGTGGGCATAGTCATGGGAAACATCGGATCAGATACTGCCGTAGAGGCTGCAGATGTAGTTCTGATGACAGATGAGCCTACAAAGGTCGGCCAGGCTATAAGTCTGGGCAGACGGACCCATAGGGTAGTTATGCAAAATGTTATTATGGCCCTATCCATAAAGCTAGCAGTACTAGCCCTAGGCCTACTTGGCCTAGCTGGTATGTGGGAGGCAGTCTTTGCCGATGTTGGTGCAGCCCTTTTAGCAGTATTTAATTCCATGAGGGTACTAAAGGGTAACACCTAAACCATAAATCTCATAAGATATAGCAGGATATATATCCTGCTATTTTTTTTACCTATCCCATGTCAATAGGAGCTAAACAAGGAGGCTGCTAGGAGATGTTTTATAATAATGGTGGTTATATATGCCAGGAACCAAGACCGGTCTTAAGACTCTGGTCCAGGGGCTACTATGTCCTTTATCTTCAGTCAGCGCTCGCCAGTGCTGGCTACAATGTAGGTCCACTAGATGGGATATACGGTCCCATGACCATGCAGGCTGTTATAGATTTTCAGCTTGACAATGGCCTAGTGCCTGACGGTATAGTAGGACCCATGACCTGGGCGGCAATAGACCTAATTTATCCATAGGGACTTATAGGGGCTTACTTCTTAGCCCCTGATTTTATTAAAAATTGGACAAGCCTTGAACAAGTATAACTAGACCTATATAATAGCCTTAAAAACAAGCTTTGCTTAATTGAGGTGATAGGTATGGAATTTACCATTTCTACTAAAAGGGGTCAGGACCTGATTGACATTACTAGCTATATCAAAAATGCTGTTAGGGAGAGTGGGGTAAAGGAGGGCCTAGCTGTGGTCTTTGTCCCCCATACAACAGCAGGGGTGACCATCAATGAAAATGGGGACCCGGATGTTGTGACAGATATAATAGAGGGTCTTAACAAGGCCTTTCCTGTAAGGGGTAACTACCTGCACTTTGAAGGCAATTCCCATGCCCATATAAAGGCTTCCTTTATGGGGTCATCTGTTAACCTTATTATTGAAAATGCTAGCCCCAGGCTTGGCACCTGGCAAAGTGTCTACCTGTGTGAGTTTGATGGCCCAAGGACCCGGAGGGTATTAGTTAAAATATTAGATGGCTAAAGGCTAATTTATTTTAGGAAAGATCAATAGGACAGAGTTATAAAAAAGAAACTTAAATCCCACAAGAGTTTAGCAAAAATTTCTGTGGGATTTTTTTCATTTCCATTGCATATTTATGGTCAATATGATATATTAGTGATATCAAAACAATATCAATTATAGGAGGGCAAATATGAAAGAAAAAGTTTTAAAAGCAAGACCAGGTATGCCGTTTTTGATCCTTTTTATCTTACTTTATATCTTGGCGGTAGGACTAATTATCTATGGAGGCATCCATTTAGACAAGGGCAATAATATAGGGGCACTTCCCTTGGTAGTTGGGGTAATTTGGGCCTTGATTGGCTATATACCCTTTATTGGCCTCAAGATTTTAAAGCCCCAGGAGGCCTTGGTTCTAACCCTCTTTGGTAAATACACAGGAACCCTTAGGGAGGCTGGCTTTTATTTTGTAAACCCCTTTTCTTCATCGGTCAACCCAGCCTACAAGACCCAGCTTAGCCAAAGCGGTGATATAAGCACAATCCCTACTAGCAGTGTAAAGGTAGAGGGAAGCAATGTTCAGATAAGTAGCTTATCTAAGAAAATCTCACTTAAGACAATGACCCTAAATAACCAAAAGCAAAAGGTAAATGACGCCCTAGGCAATCCAATAGAAATAGGTATTGCTGTTATGTGGCGGGTCGTAGATACTGCCAAGGCAGTCTTTAACGTTGATAACTACAAGGAATACCTCTCCCTCCAATGTGACTCAGCCCTAAGGGACATAGTAAGGATATACCCTTATGATATGAACCCAGGCATTGACACTACTGGCGATGGTGAGCCTGATGAGGGTAGCCTTAGGGGGTCTAGTAGCCTGGTTGCAGAACGTATTCGCAAGCAGATTCAGGATAAGGTAGAGATAGCCGGAATTGAGATACTAGAGGCCCGTATAACCCACCTAGCCTATGCCCCTGAAAT
>DGFG01000036.1:4220-11347 GCA_002391555.1 Firmicutes bacterium UBA3906 | reverse complement strand
CTCGAACAGATATATAGGGCCTTTAAGATTATAAACAATGAACCCTATCATAAGTAGGATAAACCTGCCTTTAAAGACGAAATAATCCACTCATTTTTACCTTAAAGGTTGAGTGTGCAAGCTATAGTTGATATATTTCAGGGCATGGCTACAAGAAGAAAGACACCGGTTTTTTATGTATAGACAAATTAAAGGAGTAATTGCCCTATGGTCCTATCTGAAAAAATCCATAGACTTAGGGTAAAGCATAGCCTATCGAGAGAGGAAGATGAGTGATTGCCTTATATTGCAGGAGTAATCATATTTATAATTATTTCTAATATAGTAAACCACAGGAAAAGTAAGGTGAGGCATCGCCAGAAAATCAGGAGGCTCTATGGGCAAAAACCCAAAAAAAGAGATTATGACTTTAAGGAAATAGGCTACCACTGGCAGGTGCATAAAAAAGATGTACCAGAGGATGAAAAGATCGATGATATAAGCTGGAATGACCTTGAGATGGATAAGGTATATCAGCGGATAAATAATTGTCGTTCATTTATAGGAGACCAAGTATTATACTCAAAGCTCCATTGTCTGCCTATGGATAGTCTGTATGGGCAAGGGTTTGAAAAAAAGCTTTCTTTTTTTGCAGCTAATGCCAAGGAAAGGGAGGAGCTGCAGGTCCTATTTTCTCATCTAGGCAAGGACAGTCAGTCCTATCATCTGCCCAAATCAATAGAACAATTGGACAAGCATAAAATACCAAGCATATGGCTTTATCGGGCCCTACAATTAGGTCTTATTTTATCTTTCCTACCTGCCCTAGTATTAAATAATTCAAGTTATATGTACTTAACACTTGTAGTATCGGTCATAAATGTTGCTACCTATACTATAGGGAAAGTTAAGTTTGAGGCTAACCTTAACCTGCTTAGGAATATCCTTGGCATTATAGCTACAGGCAGGACCCTTGCCAATACAAAAAAGTTTACATATGAAAAAGAGTTTGAGGATATAGGCCGGCTAGTCAAGCCATTTAAGGGAATATCCTTTATTATGGGCTTATTTCAAATGAAAAAAGATGCTGCTCTTTCAGGGGACATGCTGGCCATCCTAAGTGATTATTTACTGGGGGGCTTCCTTTTGGATTTTACCCTCTATCATAGGATAATAAAAGGTCTAGAGGCAAGGCGTGGTGAGTTTACGGATCTATACATGGGGCTTGGAGAGGTCGATATGGCCATATCTGTTGCTTCATTCCGAGAGAGCCTGCCTAAGTATTGTACCCCTAGCTTTACTAGGGACCATGTACTTGACCTAAAGGGGATATATCACCCCTTAATTGATGACCCTGTTTGTAATACTGTGACCATGGATAAGAGTACTATTATTACAGGATCAAATGCATCAGGAAAGTCCACCTTTATAAAGGCAGTAGCCATTAACGCTATACTGGCCCAAAATATTAATACATGCATGGCCCAGGAGATGAAAATCCCCTATGCGAAGATTATAACATCCATGGCTATTCGGGACGATCTAATGGTAGGAGAGAGCTATTATATTAGAGAAATAAAGTATCTTAAGAGAATCATTGAAAACATAAGCGAGGATAGACTTGTCATATGCTTAATTGATGAGATATTAAGGGGAACTAATACAGTAGAAAGGCTGGCTGCGTCCTCATCAGTATTGACCTTTTTGTCAAGCAAAAACTGTATTGCGATAGTCGCCTCCCATGACATAGAGTTAACACAAATACTAAGTAGTTTATACGACAATTATTATTTTACAGAAAAAATGCAGGACAAGGATATTATCTTTGATTATAAGATACGAAAGGGTGTATCAAGTTCTCGAAATGCTATTAGCTTGCTTGAGCATATAGGTTTTCCCGAGCAAATTATAAAAGATGCAAAAAGGATGGTAAAAGGCTAAAAAAAGAAGTATAATAAGTACTAGGAATGCAATTCATTATGTTTTTTTGAGTTATTATAATGACCATGCATTTTACCAATGACAGCATGGCTACTACAAACACCTATGGAGGTAAACTGTGTGGTATAGACAGTACTCAGAGGAACTCGATCTTTTAGGAAATGACTACGGGGCAAAGATAATGCTACATAGATTGCTTGATGAAAGGGATGTAACAGACTACCCTGTTAGCGGATTATTCAGTTTGCTCAAAAAAGCCAAGAAAAAGGACAGTGAGACCTACCTACATAACCAAAGGGTTTCTGCCTATGCCCTGAAAATAGCTAATAAGCTAGAACTTTCAAAGGATATGGCCGAAAACATTGCATTTGCAGCTCTTTTCCATGATATAGGAAAGCTAAATATACATGAATGTATCTTAAAAAAAGTAACCCCCATAAGCAAAGAAGAATATGAGCTTATAAAACAACACTCTATTTACGGGGTTCAGCTGGTACAGAACACATATTGTGAAAACGTTTCTGATATTATAATACAGCACCACGAGAGGCTAGATGGCTCTGGCTATCCTAAGGGCCTTAAAGGAGATCAGATTCTCTTAGAGGCTAGGATAATTGCTGTCTCAGATGCCTATGATGCAATGATCTCAGAGAGGGCCTACAAGAAGGCCAAATCTCCACAAGAGGCAATCGATGAGCTAATCTCCTGTAGTGGTAGACACTTTGATCCCTTAGTGGTAGAGGCCCTTATTGCTATACTCAAGGAAGAAGGAGTTATTTAAGGTTCCTACAAAGGCATGTATAAGGCAAATTCATACAGTAATAAGTAGAAAGCTGTGATATAATAAACCTGCAATTTAGCTATTAATTGTATGGAGGTTATTAATATGAATGAAGGTAAAGCTAGTCTTAGGACCTACTCTACCCGTACGCTTGTATTGATCGGCCTATTTTCTGCTATTTGTTATATAGCCTTATATGTAAGGATCCCCATTCCATCACCTGTAGGCAATCCTTTTTTACATATGGGCAATATGTTTGTTATACTAGCAGCTCTTTTATTTAATGGCTTTATCGGTGGTATATCAGGTTCTATTGGTATGGGCCTTTTTGATGCCTTAAATGGCTATGGGGCAAGCGTACCAAAAACCCTGATCTTAAAGCTGGGTATAGGCCTTGTAACAGGCTGGATATTTAAAAAACATAAAAAAGATAAGGCTAGGTCACCTATAGGCTGGATCATAATAGCTGCAGCTTTTTTCATTGTAATAGGTATAGGCCTTATGATTACATCATTTGCAAGGGGCAATGAAATTTTAATTAAGGGCGTAGAAAAGTCCCTAGTTATAAACCCTGCCCTCTATATATTTTCCCTAGTCTTAGGGGCAGGCTTATTAGTAGCAGCCGGTCTTTCTAAAAAATACCCAGTAAAGATTCAGTATGCCATATTAGGTGCAGTTGCAGGTATAGCCTTTAATTTATTAGGGGAGTTTGCCTTTGGAGTACTAACACTAATGCTGGTTGGTTCTAACTTTTATCCAGCAGTACTAGCCTCAGCAGTTAGTCTACCTGCCACACTTATAAACGGGACCTTTTCCATAGTGGTAGCTGTTGCCCTCTATATACCCATATCAAGGGCTCTAGAAAGGGTAAACTATAGGTTATAGAAAATTTTATTTAGCGGCCTATTTTAGCTGGCTATATTTATATAGGAAAAGTGTAAAAAGTAATAGTTTAGAACAGGAGTAAGAAAAGTGGAGAAAAATCAGGACTTAAAAGTAATAGACATCAAGGATATAGAAAACCTAAAGGTACACGGTAGGACAAGTAGCCGCTTGTCGCCCCTGGCCCTTTTTTGGACTGGCAGTGGTATAGAGCTAAATATAAGTGGGTCAGAGCTGTGGCTAGAGGTTGAGTCAGACTACAGTGCCCATGAACCCTGGCTTGTTATTAGCATAAACTCAGTCCCCATTAGTAGGCTCATGCTGGTAAAGGGACGTTATTGGCTCTGCCTCTTTAGGGGTATGTCCAAGGAGACAGTCAAAAACATAAGGATCTACAAGGATACCCAGGCCATGGGCGGTGACCCTGACCATAGCTTAATAATACATAGAGTAAAGACTGATGGTGACTTTTACCCCGTCGAGGACAAGCCTTTAAAAATTGAATTTGTAGGTGACAGTATCAGCTCTGGCGAGGGTGCCATTGGAGCACAGGAGGAAAGAGACTGGATCTCCATGTGGTTTAGCTCAATACATAACTATACCAAGCTGACTGCAGATGCTTTAAATGCTGACTATAGAGTAGTATCCCAAAGTGGTTTTGGAGTCCTAACCGGCTGGGACAACAATCCTAATTCAAAGCTACCTGCCCATTATGAAAAGGTATGTGGAGTCCTAGTAGGCGAAAAAAACAAGAGGCTTGGAGCCTTTGAAGACTATGATTTTGATAGCTGGCAAGCTGATATTGTGGTTGTAAATCTAGGGACCAATGACCAAACAGCCTTTACAAACCCAGGCTGGACGGACCCAGAGACCGGCAAGGTTTACAAGCAAAAGCTAAACCCAGATGGGACCTTTGAAAGGGAAAGTCTAGAGGCCTTTATGCAGGCAGTAGAGGACTTTTTATACAAGCTAAGAAAATACAACAAAGGGGCCTATATTATCTGGACCTATGGCATGGGTGGAGCAAGCCTAACAGAGGCCATAGACCAGGCTGTAAATAGCTACAAGATCAAAAGCGGTGATGACAGGGTGGCCTATTTTAAGCTACCAACTACTACAGAGGAAACAATAGGAGCAATAATGCATCCTGGCAGGCTAGACCATGAAAGGGCAGCGAGTATCCTAGCTGACTATATAAAGAAAATACTATAATAGCTTGGCTACAGAGGTCATATACAAAGAAAGACCAGCACCAATCGTGAAAATGATTGGTGTTTTTTTGTTCCCTTAATGTCATAAATCTTGTCCCCCCTGAATATCGATATTCATATAGACTTTGTCCACCTCCTTTAGCAGTGCTTAAGGGATGGGATAAGGACTAGATAAATAGAAAAAGGGGGAGTTAAAAATGAAAAGGCTCAAAAAAACTGTAGGTTTCTTACTAACTTTAGTGCTTCTATTTATAGGAGCAGTTAACATTTACGCAGAGGATGCTGGCATTATGTGTTGGCCTCCTTGGCCGCCAGAGCCTGAGACACCTGTCACTATCCACAAGATTGTCGGTACTGGTGGTTTTACCCTACGTGACCATGATGGTAGTCAGCTAGATGCAAACACAATCAAGGACCTAGGCAACAATGCCTATGAGTATGCAGGACCAGAGGTTATCTTTACCATATGGAAGGTAAAGGCGGACACTACTTTAGAGAGTTTAAAGGACAAAAGTGACGGGCAACTAAACAAGGAGTTTAGCAAAGTAGGAGATATTCACGCAGGTGGGACAATTAACTTGACCGATGGCCGCTACTATATCAGGGAGACCAAGCAACCAGATACCTTTGTAGAACAGCTAGGTGTTCCTACTATTTTAGATATACCTGCCCTAGATGATGATGGGAACAGGCTGACCTGTATACATATCTATCCTAAAAACATCCTTGTTGACAAGCCTGAGATTGATAAGGATGTAAGGGAAAAGGACAATGACTATGCTGGCTTTGATATAGGAGAGGAGTTTAGCTACTTTATCTACCCAACAGTCCCAGTCGGCTTTGAGAACTATAGCAAATTTGAGATAAAAGAAGAGCTAGACAAGAGGCTAGACTATATGGGAGATATATCTGTTAGCTACAATGGAGTCGCCCTTGCCTTAGATGATGACTACACGGTCAGTGAGTCAGAGATCGGAGCTGCAGGTGGAGGCTTTACCTTAGCCTTTACAGAGGCAGGTCTAGCAAAGCTCGCCAAGGGAAGGCCTGCAGATGGAGCTAGAAAGTATCTTGAGATTAGATTTAATGCCAGGATAAATAATACTGCCGAAATGGGCACAGAAATAGAAAATAATGCAAAGATTAACTACAAGCATAAATTTACCAAGGAAAAAGAGACAGATGTTCCAAAGCCAAAAAGGCCCAAGGTTCATACCGGAGGCAGAAAGTTCATAAAGGTTGACGCTGCAGATAACAAGTATAATCCCTTGCTAAAGGATGCAGAGTTTGTAGTCAAAAAGCAGGTAGAAGGCGGCTTCCTCTATATGAAGCAAGATGAAAAGGGCAGGATAAGCTGGATCCAAGACATTAATGAGGCTACTATTTTAAGGCTTGATGACCAGGGCAAGTTCGAGGTAAGGGGTCTAGCCTATGGGGACAAGGGCCAAGCCTTTGAATACTGGCTTGAGGAGATAAAGACTCCTGAAGGCTATATAAAGATGAAGGATCTAAAATTTGAGGTAAAGCAAGACAGCTATGACTGTGAGACAAAACTAATAAAGGTTGTAAACGTTAAAAAGCCCAGGATCCCTCAGACAGGTGGTATTGGCAGCCTAGTATTTTCAGTAACAGGCCTTGGTCTAATGGGGGCCGCAGTCCTAGTATTGAGGAAAAAGGGAAGGTCTTAAAAAACAAAATCTTAAGCTTTAGACTTAGGGGCGGGCCCAGCCTGCCCTTAAGCCTTTAGAACTAATAAACAAGAGGATAAGTAGCAGGAGGTTTGCTATGAAGTTAAATAAAAGGGTAAAAACCCTAACTATAATAATGATTTTTCTATTAGGCTTAGGCCTTTTAGCCTACCCAATAGTGTCAAACCTTATCTATAATAGGGCTGCTAATAAGAGTATGGAGGGCTTTGAAAAAGAGCTAGAAACTATGGAGCAGGACAGGGTCGCTGAGCTTTTGAACCTGGCCCATGCCTATAATGACCTCCTATCAGGTAGGTTTGATGTAGACAAGCTAGAGGACCCATACCTAAAGGAAAAAAAGGAGGCAGGTGTTCGGGAATATGCTAGGATGCTTGAGCTAAATGAACAGATAGGCTCTATCCAAATACCAAAGATAGGCCTTAGTGCCCCCTTGTACGCAGGTAGCTCTGAGGAAGTTTTGCAAAAAGGGGTAGGCCATATGGAGGGGACCTCTCTACCCGTAGGGGGAGCCTATACCCATGCGGTTTTGACAGCCCATAGGGGACTGCCAAAGGCCAAGCTTTTTACTGACCTACACAGGCTAGAGATAGGAGATGTATTTCATATAAACAACCTAGCAGGCAGGCT
>DGFG01000036.1:1376-3977 GCA_002391555.1 Firmicutes bacterium UBA3906 | reverse complement strand
TCCCTGAAAAGGATTATTGTACCCTCTTGACCTGTACTCCCTATATGATAAACTCCCATAGGCTGCTAGTCAGGGGCCGCCGTATAGACTATGAAAATGAGGCTCAAATAAGGGGGGACAAGGCTATAGAAACGGAGCCTGTGACTGGGACTAAACAAGGCCAGCCTACTTCAAACGCTGACAAGCATAAAAGCATTATTCTCATTATTGGGATTGTGCTTCTTATCTTAATTATAATAGAAGGCTATAGGATTATAAAAGTTATCAGGAGCTAAATGCCTTAAGGAAAACCTACAAGAGACTAAGGAGCTAAAATGGCTATGAAAAATGGGAACTTTACCTGTCTAATTACTGGCATAGTCTTATTTATACTTGGCTTATCCTTATTCTTTTTTCCCTTTATTTCTAATATTATTTACTCTTTGAGCCTGTCTACGGCTGAAGATGACCTATACGAGTCCATAAAAGAAAAGGAAAGGGGCAAATTAGAAAGTAGTCCAGCCCAAATGCCGGATCCTCTATCTAATGAGGATATAAATATAATAGAAAATGACTCTAACGCAGGGGAAGACTTGGACAAGGATTTAGCATACCTAAGGCAGTACAATAGGAGGCTCTGGGAGGGGGTCTGTAGCCTAACAGATCCCTTTGAAGAAACAGATGCCCTGTGGGACCAGGTCTACCTAACCGAGGATGAGGACAAGGCCAAGATTTTTGCCTATATAACAATAGATAGGCTAGGCCTGACCCTGCCCATCTATTTAGGGGCCAGCAAGGACCATCTTGACAAGGGGGCAGCCCTGATAAAGGGTACCAGCCTACCTATTGGGGGGCCTAATACCAATGCTGTTATTGCAGCTCACGCAGGTAGGGTTAAAAAACTTTTTTCTGATATTAAAAGGCTAGAAGCAGGAGACCATATTAGGATAAGAAATCGTTGGGAGACCCTCCACTACCAGGTTACTGGCAACAAGATTATCTGGCCTGACCAGGTTGAATACCTGTCCCTGGTGGAGGATAGAGATATGGTGACCCTTCTTACCTGTTATCATGAAAGCAAGGAAAACGATAGGCTAATTGTATTCGCCCAAAGGTACTATCCTGAACAGCAGGGGGAGGATAGGCCAAGCGAAGCAGAGGAGGCAAAGGTCCAAGCCTATGAAAAGCAAAAGGGGACAATTGTTGATACTTACTCCTATCTAACGACTACAGAACTAAGTCAGAGGCCCTGGCACCTGAGGATCCAGTCCCAGCTCCTATTAGCTGTACTTTTGCTTTCCATAATATTTTTATTCAGGCTTTTTAAAAGGTAGGGACCAGCTAACTAGGCCTAGCGCTAGCCCCTATTTTCTATATGGTCCCAATCCACCCTGCCACATCTAGGACAGGATATGCCAAAACCATTTATAAGGCCAGCTGTTAGTTTTCCAGCTATGGACTCTGCGCTAGCCCTTTGCCTATCAGGAATTATGCCCCAGGCGACCAACAGGTCCCTACCTAGCTGACCTATGACCAAGCCGGCCATTTCTAGGTTTCCGGCTCTTTTTCTACAGTTATTACACCTAAACGCCATATCAAGGCCCCCTAGCCTTTTTTTAAATTACTAGCTTGCTATACAATATAATATGCAATAGGCCCCCTTAAGCTAACGCCCAGTAGGAAAAAGTATGCTATAGACTTTAGCTAGCTACTGATTAGCCGAGGGTAAAATAATCCTGTAATCAAGTGGGTATATAATATATAATTAGACTTGAATATGGGCTTTGGCCGATTTAAAGGGGAAATCATAATGACACAAAGGACAAGAAAGGTATGTATAGTAGGAGGTGGGGCAGCCGGCATGATGGCTGCAATCACTGCAGCTCGTCAGGGAGCCCAAGTAACCATACTTGAGAGAAACCCCAGGGTTGGCAAAAAGCTACTAGCAACTGGTAATGGCCGGTGCAACTTTACCAATATAAACTGCTCAGTGGACTCATATTTCGGTGAAAATCCAAGCTTTGCCCATAGCGCTTTAGCTAGTTTCCCAGCCCAGGCTACAATTGAGTTTTTTGAAGTCCTTGGCATCAGCCACAAGGTCGAAGACCAGGGCAAGGTATTTCCCATGTCAGACCAGGCAGCCAGTATCCTAGATGTCCTCCGATATGAGCTAGAGCTATCAGGAGTAAATATAATTACTGAGGCCTTTGTGGACAAGCTTTTACCAAAGGACAAGGGCTTTGTTATAAAGCTAAAAGATAAGTCTAGCCTAAATTTTGATAGGGTGATACTTGCAGCAGGTGGCAAGGCCATGCCTTCCTCTGGCTCTGATGGGAATGGATTTGACCTAGCTAGGGCCCTAGGCCACAATATAATCAGCATTTTTCCTGCCCTAGTACAGCTAAAGCTAGAGGGGTCAATCTTTAACCAGGTAAATGGGGTAAAGTTTCTAGGCACTGCAGAGTTATTTGATGGGGACAAGTCCCTAGCCACTGACCGGGGCGACATTCTCTTTGGCAACTATGGTGTGTCAGGTCCCCCGATTTTGCAGCTAAGTAGGAGGGCAGGCCAACTCCTAATTGAGGGTAAAAGGCCAAGCATTAAGCTAACCCTAATAGATAC
>DGFG01000036.1:0-1064 GCA_002391555.1 Firmicutes bacterium UBA3906 | reverse complement strand
CCTGTACTAAGGGCTGCTGGCATTGAAAAGCTAAATACCCCTGTTTCTGCTTTATCAAAGCAGGACCTATCCAGGATTGCTGACATCCTAACCGACTGGAGCTTTAATGTTATAGGAACAAAGAGCTGGCCAAGTGCCCAGGTGACAGCAGGTGGAGTAGATACAAGGCAGATAAACCAATCGACCATGGAGTCAAGGCTAGTAGAGGGCCTTTACTTTGCAGGTGAAATTATAGATATAGATGGCCTATGTGGAGGCTTTAACCTTCAATGGGCCTGGTCGTCAGGCTATCTGGCAGGCTTAAATGCTGCCAAGTAGATAAGCTAAAAGACCAATTGGAGGATGTTATGATTAGACTTTCAAACATAAGAGTGCCAGTAAAGGATATCTGCTCACTGGACCAGGAAGAGGAAATCTTAGCTAGGGTTGTCGCCTCAAAGCTAAGGATAAGCAGGGATGAAGTAAAGGACTTGAGGATCCATAAAAAGTCCATTGACGCTAGAAAAAAAGATAAAATCGTTTTCGTATATACTGTGGATATCTCGGCTAAAGATGTGGATAAGTTACTTAAAAAACATGCCTCAAAAGGGGCAAAAAAGGTCCCGCAATTGGTCCATCAGGACCTGACTTTTGGCAAGGAAAAACTCGAGCAAAGGCCTGTAATAGTGGGTTTTGGCCCTGCTGGACTTTTTGCAGCCCTTGTCCTTTCTAGGAGGGGCTATAAGCCAATTGTTATCGAACGTGGGGAAGATGTGGATAAAAGAGCAGAAAAAATAGAAAAATTCTGGTCAGCTGGCCCCCTTGACCCTGATAGTAACGTCCAGTTTGGCGAGGGCGGGGCAGGTACCTTTTCCGATGGCAAGCTCACAACCCTAATAAATGATAAAAGGTGTCGCTTTATCCTAGAGGAGTTTATAAAGGCTGGTGGGCCAAAGGAGATATTATACTATAACAAACCCCACTTAGGTACGGACAAGCTTAGGATTATTGTTAAAAACATAAGACAAGAGATAATAGGCCATGGCGGTCAGGTCCGGTTTTCAAGTCAGCTGACTGACCTTTTT
>DGFG01000117.1:465-7809 GCA_002391555.1 Firmicutes bacterium UBA3906 | reverse complement strand
TACCAGGCTCAAATCACCATGCCCGATAGGGTGGGCCTTGTCTGGTACTACTTTGTCCTTGAAAGCAATAGCAGGACCTATTATTACGGCAACAATGAAAAAAGACTAGGTGGCCTAGGCAGGGTCTATGAAAAGGATCCCCTTCCCTACCAGATAAGTGTTTACAAAAAGGACTTTAAGACTCCCGATTGGTTCAAGGATGCAATAGTCTATCAAATCTTTCCCGACCGCTTTTCCAAGGAGGGCATGGATGGCCTAAAAAATACAGATAGGCAGGGTATAATCCCTAGACAGTGGGAGGAGACTCCTTATTACAAGGCAGAGCAATTTGGAGGACAATACCTGGCTAATGACTTTTTCGGTGGGAGCCTGGTAGGCATTATAAACAAGCTAGACTACCTAAAGGAGCTTGGAATAACTGCTATCTACCTAAACCCCATCTTTGAGGCCTTTTCAAACCACAGGTACGATGTAGGAGACTATGAAAGGGTCGACCCAATTTTAGGCACTAATGATGACTTTAAAAGGCTCTGCCAGGAGGCCAAGGGCCGTGGTATCCGTATTATACTAGATGGAGTCTTTAGCCACACTGGCTCAAACAGCAGGTACTTTAACAAGGAGGGGACCTATCCTAGCCTTGGAGCCTACCAGTCAAAGGATTCGCCCTACTATAGCTGGTATAGCTTTAAAAATCATCCTGATGACTATGAGGCCTGGTGGGGGATTAAAACCCTACCCCATACTAGGGAGCTAGAGCCCTCCTTTATGGACTATATCCTGACTTCGGATAAGGCAATAGTAAAAAGATGGCTAGACTATGGTGGCTCTGGCTGGCGTTTAGATGTTGCAGATGAGCTACCTCCTGAGTTTTTAAGGGCCCTGCGAAAGGCGGTCAAGGAAAAAATGCCGGAGGCAGTAATCATAGGCGAGGTCTGGGAAGATGCCACAAACAAGCTAAGCTATGGCAAACTCAGAGAATACCTTTTAGGAGAAAAACTTGACTCTGTTATGAATTATCCCCTAAGAGGGGCTATAATTGATTTTGCCTGCAAGAGGATAGATGCTGCAGGCTTTGCCATGAGGCTAATGTCCCTATATGAAAACTACCCTAGGGAGGCCTTTTATTCCCTACTGAACTTTTTATCTAGTCATGACGTAGCCCGGATAATCACACTCTTAGCTAACTGCCAACTCCCTGAAGACCTAACCAAGGATGAAAAGGCAGTATTTAGGCTCAATAGGGCCCAGCTAGACCTAGCTAAAAAACGGCTCGGTAATGCCCTGCTTTTACTCATGACCCTGCCTGGTGTCCCCTGTATTTATTATGGAGATGAGGTGGGTATGGAAGGCTATGAGGACCCCTTTAATAGGAGGACCTTTCCTTGGCAAGCTTTAGATGAGACTATCCTTTCATTATATAAAAGGATGATAAAGCTTAGAAAGGATAATAGGGTCCTAGTTACGGGTGAGTTTGAAATCCTATACTCCTACAAGTCCTGTCTGGCCTTTGCTAGATATGACAAGGAAAAGTTCTTGGCTGTAGCTGTAAACATGGGCTCTGAGCCTACCTTTACTAGGCTAGACCTAGCCAGGTTTCAGCCAAAGCAGGCTATTGATCTAGAAAGCAAGGCTAATATTAGCATAGTAGATGGTATCATCTGCTTTGACCTGGCAGCCCTAGAGTCTAGAATAATAGAGCTAAATAGGTGTAATTTGCATAAATATTAAAAAAAATCACCCAATAATGCTATTTGCGTAAGAATTTCTTGTCGAAATATGATATAATATCAGAAAAAGATGGAAAAACAAGAGGTATTGGGGCGAGTACTCAGCATATCTTACTTCCAAGAGTCCTACCTCAAAATAGTTAGGTGGATAGTATGTCTGATATTAGCATATCAAAGGTTGATTCACATTTGGATAAATGCAATAGAGTCAAAAGGACAACCCGCTTATCCCTTTTAAGGTCAATTGTCTTTTTCTCTATTATTCCTATTGTCTTGTTGTCCATTGTTTATTACTCCATCACAATTAACCAGGTCATCAAAAAGAAGACTGACGACATGCAAATAGTTGTTAGTAATATTTCAGAAACCATATCTGACCTATTTGAAGATAGGACCTCACTACTACTTGGCCTTAGCCATGAGGCTGAAAAGGCCGAAAACCCACAAGACCTAAAAGCATATCTACATATGCTAGCTGCTGCCCACCCGGATATTGAGTCTATGAGTATCACCGACGCAGATGGTGTCCAGCTAGTTAGGTCAGATGACAATCCCTTGCTTGATATATCTGATAGGGGCTTTTTCAAGGACCTAATGGCAGGCAGTGATCTTGCAATTTCAAATACCCTTATTAGTAGGACCTCGGAAAACCCCATTTTAGTCATAGCAGCAGGAGTAAAGGATGAGCAGGGAAAAACCAAGGGTGTAGCCAACCTACTTATAAGCCTAGACAAGCTATATAATAGGCTAGAGGAATATGACTTTGGTCAAGAGACCTCTCTTTATATAGTAGATGGGACAGGTAAAATCGCCCTCCACCCTAAAAAAGAAATGATAGAGATGTCAGAACCTGCAACAGACTGGGAGCCTGTTGCAAAGGTATTAGAGGATAAAGAAGCAGGGGCCCTGGTCTACCGTAATCCAGTGGACAAGAAAAAGTATTTGTCCTCCTATTCCTTTATAGACCAGGTCCAGTGGAGTATTATTATAGAGCAAAGCTATGGGAGCCTTATGAGGCAAACCCTAATACTCTTATCTGACTCCCTGGTAATCACTGCTGTCTTTATAATAGGCCTAACGGTTACAGGTGGTGTAATATACAGGCGACTTAGAAAGGAAATCATCCTTACTAGGAGAGAGGGGCAAAAGATAGCCAGAGCCCTAGCCGAAGAACATGAGAAATCCTTTTTTTATGCTAACATTGCCCATGAGCTAAGGACACCTATAAATGCAGTCCTATGCTCTATCCAGCTCCTAGAGCTTGAGAGAAACAGGGATCTTGGCTGCTTTAAGGCACATGAAAAGACCCTTGCCATTATGAAGCAAAACTGCATGCGGCTACTTAGGCTAGTAAACAACTATATAGATATAACAAAGATAGATACAGGCTTTCAAAAGCTACAGCTTAAAAATGTAGATATTGTTCCTCTGGTAGAGGAAATAGTAATGTCAGTTAGCGATTATGCAAAGCAAAAGGGTATACAGCTTATCTTTGATACAAATGTTGAAGAGCAAGCAGTAGCCTGTGACCCAGAAAAAATAGAAAGAATTGTTTTAAACCTACTCTCCAATGCTGTCAAGTTTACACCAAGAGATGGTAGGATTGAGGTAAACCTTTTAGTAGAAGAAGGTTTCTTGAACCTGTCCATTGAGGATACGGGTACAGGTATCAAGGCTGAAAACCTTGGCAAGGTCTTTAACCGCTTTTGGCAGGAGAAAAATCCTGAATATAGTTACTATGAGGGTTCTGGTATTGGCCTGGCCCTAGCCCGGTCCTTTGTTAAGCTCCATGATGGAGATATCAAGATCGAAAGCGAAGAAAATTTAGGGACCAAGGTTAGCTTTAATATACCAATAAAGCAAATAGATGATGAAGATGGTTTCGATATTGTAAGTCAGGACAACCTCCAAGACAAGATACGGGTTGAGTTATCAAGTCTAGACTAGCATGGTTGATTGACTAATAAGGTCCTAGTCTAAAAGCCAATTGCCTTTGATCCCTACAATTGACTAAAGCAAATCCTTGAACTGCTAATGACAATAGGCCTATAAAATTGGGCCTATTTTTTATTTATTTTTTTATTGAGCCTAGTTAGTAACTCCATACAGGCCCTACTATTGTGATAGGGGCATTTCCACTCATCAGCCTTGGCTTCATCTGGCCCTGCTAGCTGGCCCCCTATGTCTATGTACTCAAACCACTCACCATTTTTATGATCTACCAGCTTGCTGTCGATAAAATCCCAACACTTTATGCATGCATCTAAGAAGGCCTGGTCCTGTGATATTTGGTAGGCATTAAAAAAGCCTACAAGGGCTTCAGCCTGGGGCCACCAATACTTGTCCCTGTCATGGGGTCCTTGCCTAGTCCCCTCATTAAATAGGCCACCGTCAATATCCAGGCCTTGGTCAAGGACTGTCTGGGCTATATTAAGGCTTATTTGCTCTACCTTTTTGATATAGTCCCTGTCTGCCAAGACCTCTGCTGCCTCTGTTAGGAGCCAGCTCCCCTCTATATCATGGCCATAGGAAACAAGATCAGTTAGGCTGCCCCATTGTCTATCAAAGTAGACATCAAAATGCCAGCTTTCCTTGTTTAAGACTAGGTCTGTCATAATGTCGACTAGCTGCCTTAGCCTATCTTTTAGGCCCTCATCCTCCCATACCCTAAGTAGGTTTGTATAGGCTTCTAGCAGGTGAAGGTGGGTGTTCATAGTCTTTTCCGAGTCCTTGTGCTCCCCATCGCTTATCAAAAGGCCTTTTTTGTAATCCCAGTTGGCAGAAAAACCTTCAAGATAGCCCCTGTAGATAGGGTCAGTAGCCTTTGCCTCTAGAGTCCTGTATAGGTCTATGGCCATATCTAGGCTCTCCCTATCTTGGCTTGCCTTGTAGTACTCGGCAAGGGCATATATCATAAAGGCCTGGCCATAGACTAGCTTTTCTGACTCCTTTGGCCTTCCCCTATAGTCTAGCATCCAATAGCCACCCTTGTTATCCTTATCCCAAAAGTAGTTTTGTAGGTAGTCATAGGCCCTATGGGCTAATCTTAAATAGGCCTGGTCCCCTAAACAATTATAGGCAGCAGAATAGGTCCATAGTATACGGGTATTTAAAACTAGACCCTTATCAGCCTGTCTATCAAGCTTCATATCATTTGATATCCTACCGTAAAAGCCACCCTTTGCTTGGTCAACCATATGGTCTGTCCAAAAGCTTAGTATATTGTCCCTTAAGTTTGTCTTAATCCTTTGCCTTAGATCCTCTAACCTCTTCACTAACTAGCCCCTCCTAGATAAATTATAGCTACTAAAATCTTTTTACTTTAGCTGGCAAGCTATAAGTATTTCTATACAATAGTCCCTTATAAGATTACTGCTATTAGGCCTAAGTCCCAGGCCCTCATATAATAAATACTTCAATAGCAGTAGCCCTTATCCTTTAAGATAGGATAATAAAAATGGTAGTATTTGAACTAGCTACACATCCTACCCTCTGAAAACTATATATAAACTTAATTTCTCTTGCTTAATATCTAAAATACGATAACTAGTATAGCGGACTAAAAACCCCTAGATCCAGGCAAAAGCTCAAACCTATAACCCTTTAGTCTAAGATAGCTAATAATCTCTGGCAGGACCTCTACTGTAGCCTCCTTGCCAACTGAATCATGCATAAGTACAATAAGGCTGGTCTGGCCATTAACTGTATCTTTAAACCTTTTTAGTAGGTCCTCAGGACTCCTTTTCTCAAGGCTTTCTGCATCGCCATTAACACAGTTCCAGTCTATATATACAAAGCCCTCGCTGTTTACTTTTTTTCTAAAGGGGGCTAAATGGTCGCCAAAGGATCCGCCAGGGAATCTAGTTAGCCTAAAGCGCTTGTCGGTGTCCAGGGTGGCCTGCAAGAGCTTTTCCATTTTTCTTAGTTCCTTTGTATAGCTATTAGGATTTCTATATATGTCCTTGAAAACATGGGAGTAGGTATGGTTACCTATACCATGGCCCTCCCTATACTGGCGCCTTACTATATCAGGATAGAGCTCGACCTGGCTACCAATTAGGAAAAAGGTTGCCTTTACATCCTCCTTGGCAAGGATATCTAATATGGCATTGGAATGTGCCCTTGTTGGCCCATCGTCAAAGGTTAGATAGGCAACCTTGTCTTCATTTCTGCCATATAATTTATTAAGGTCCTCTTGAAGTATAGGCTGACTGGCTGCCAGCTGGTATTTATTTATCTCCTTATCCGGTTCCTCTGTAGCCCCTGGATCTTGCTCTTGTCCTGCTTCTTGGGGCGGACTACTTGGTCCTTGCCCCTCCTTATTATCCTCAGGGTCCTCTGGTAGACCACTAGGTCCTTGGCCCTCCTTGTCATCTGGCTCTTGGCTATCCTCTGGGCCATCAGAGGGGTCAGTTTCCTGGGAGGGATGGTCAGTTCTGCTGGGTTCATTGCTGCCTTTATCATCAGGCCTTGGGGTCCTATCCTCAGGCCCCTGGCTAGGCCTATCTGATCCAGACTCCTTTTCCTCCGGTGTCGGTGTTGGGCTCGGCTCCTGGTCAATATTGGGCTTGTTTGAGTCGTCTCCATCAATATGGTCCACACTTCCTACATCCCCAGAGGCTGGTTTGTCAGCTATGGGATGTAGGGTTTCTATGGCAAGGGGGATATCTACAATGAATAAAAGGCTAATAATTAAAAAAAGGCATAGAATTTTTGTAATCAAACTCAGATGCCTTAAAAAAGCTTTTCTTTTCGCCACCTATTATTCCCCCTGCTATACATAGAAATGTATAAAATAATCCTTCTTGTGTCTTTGTATACTTACATTATAAGACGCAAAATAGGCGAATGCCATATACTTATTACTATTTAAGAAAAGCTTAATATATGTAACACAAATGAAACACTTGTACTATAAAATAGTATTTAATACCCTGTCATAGCTTACCTTTCAAATTGTATAACTGCTCCCTCCGCATAGCCCTTTTCATTTATAAATCTGCACTCATAGGTCATAGAGCCAGAGGAATCGTCCATTTCTAATATAGACCTTTTGGTAATAGGCTGACCATCTACACGGACTGAATATTCCTCAACTATTATATATTCAGTAGTCTCATATAGATATATGGTCTCTGGTATGGCCCCCCTCTTTATTTCAGTGCTTGCCACTAGCTTATCTGATTGGTCCATCTCCTTAAAGACTATAGTAGTAGTAGGATCCATCCGGTCCAAGGTAATCTTTGCTTTTTTGGTGACTATTTTCTCCTTGCCATCCTCTAGTATTTCATATGTTTCAGACATATCATAAGACATAGACCCACCTAACCCACTTGAAAAATGTACTCCCTGTCCTTCCAACATATAAACCTTGTGGTCAGTAGTTTGGTAGACAGGATTTAAATAAAAGATCCCCTCTATGTCTAGGCCTAGGTAAATGGTACCCTCTATCTCTCCACCTTCATCATTGATCATGACCTTGGCATCGAATACATTGTTCTCCATAATAGTTGTCCAATATCCCTGACCCATGTCGTTAGCAGCTACAGAGGCCAAGAAAAATGGGATACCCTCTATACCATCAAAGACATAGATAATAGTAGAGATGCCATCCTCC
>DGFG01000117.1:0-186 GCA_002391555.1 Firmicutes bacterium UBA3906 | reverse complement strand
CTAGGTCCATCCCATCAAAGTCTTGTCCAGATGGCCCATTATAATAGTCCTCTATAAAAGAATCTTGGTCAGCTGGGTTTTCCTTGTGCATCCTTTTTAGCTTACCTATGGGTATATGGCTTGCTTGTTCACTATTAAATATATGGCTAGACAAAGTAGATTCAAATGTAATATAAAAGCCACAAA
>DGFG01000030.1 GCA_002391555.1 Firmicutes bacterium UBA3906 | reverse complement strand
CAGTAAAAAGGGCATTTATTCCCCCTATACTCTCATTGCTAACAGTTGCTATTGGAGTATTTAGTAGGAATGTTCCCATAATTATAATTATTAGTAATACTAATGACAAATACTGTGTTGGGGAAAGCTCATTTCTAATACGCTTTTTTGTAAAAGACAATATAGCCAGCTCCATTTAGTGTTTTTGAGTTAGTTGTTGGCAAAACCCATATGCTAGTATAACATGTAATATTTATTACCTTCAATAATAAAAGAAACCTCTGTCTCGAGGCTTCTTTTATTATGCGTTAAGTTTTTCTTTAGCTACACTTACTAATTGTGCAAAACCATCTGCATCATTTACAGCCATGTCAGCTAGAATCTTGCGGTCTATTTGAATGTCTGCTAGCTTTAGACCGTTTATAAACCTGCTATAGCTTAGGCCATTAATCCTGGCTGCAGCATTGATCCTAGTGATCCATAGCTTTCTGTAGTCTCTCTTTTTAAGCTTTCTACCTGTATATGAATTAGAAAGTGCTCTCATTACTGCCTGGTTGGCTGCCCTGTACCTTTTACTACTAGCGCCATAGTATCCCTTGGCTAGCTTTAGCACTTTTTTCTGTTTTTTGTTTCTGTTTAATCCACCTTTTACTCTGGCCATTTGGTTCTACCTCCTTTTACAATTTATTTATAAGGAATCAACTTCCTGATATTTTTTTCTTCAACTGCTGACACATATCCAGCCTTGCGCAGATTTCTCTTTCTCTTGGTAGACTTTTTGGTAAGGATATGGCTCTTGTATGCCTTTGCCCTCTTAACCTTTCCTGATTTGGTAAGTCTAAACCTTTTTGCTGCACCACGATGGGTCTTTAACTTTGGCATAAGTCTTCCTCCTCTCGTCCTATTCTTTTGGTCCTATAACCATTACCATGCTTCTGCCATCTATCCTAGCTTTACGTTCTACAATATAGTCCACAGTTAGCATGGAATTAAATTTCTCCATAACTTCGAAGCCGATTTCTCGGTGTGCCATCTCGCGGCCACGGTATCGGATGCTAACCTTTACCTTGTCACCATGTTTTAAAAACTTACTAGCATTCCTAGCCTTGACACCCAAGTCATGTTCCTCAATAGCAGCTGACAAGCGTACTTCCTTTATATTGATAACATGCTGATTCTTACGGGCTTCCTTTTCGCGCTTGGCTATCTCAAACTTGTACTTACCATAGTCCATAATCTTGCACACTGGTGGAGTAGCCTTTGGCGCTATAAGTGCAAGGTCTAGCCTTCTCTCATCGGCCAGCTCTAATGCCTTTCTTATGGGCATAACGCCCAATTGATCACCGTTACTGTCTATGACTCTAACTTCTTTGGCCCTAATTTCTTCGTTAATGGAGAGCTCTTTATTACTGATCTTGGTTCACCTCCGTGATTTTTAGGTATTACTCTTTGAAAACTCCCACAAATATAAAAAGGAGTGGGAATATTACCCACTCCTTGTATGCATGTCGATATATTTAAGTCAAGACAAACATATAAGAACCTGCTAGCATCTACAGCCAGAAGGTGAGAAGTGGATAACTTCTTCTTTATTGCTCAGTTAGTATATCATATTTGTTTTCTTTAGGCAACCATTCTTTATAAAAATCCTTGTTTTACTTCCTTTAGGATACTACTCTTTGTTAAAGCCCTTGTTTTACTTTCCTTTTGGATACTATTTTCTCTAAAAACCCTTGCTAAGTTACCTTAGGCAATAATTTTTATTCTATAGGTCCTTATTTTCAATTTCTTTTAGTAGAAGCTCTTTAAATTCATCTAGCTTCATAGTTCCAAGGCTACCCTTGCTCCTAGACCTTACTGATACTGTACCGGTTTCTACCTCTTTATCACCGATTATCAGCATATAGGGGACCTTTTCCATCTGGGCTTCACGGATCTTAAAGCCAATCTTCTCATTCCTTAAGTCTATTTCAGCCCTAATATTGCTATCCTTAAAGAGATCAGCTATTTGCCTAATATAGTCGTTAGACCTATCTGTTATAGCTAGTAGCTTTACCTGTACAGGCGCTAGCCAGGCAGGGAAGGCTCCTGCATAATGCTCTGTCAGTATGGCAATAAAGCGTTCAATACTGCCAAAGACAACCCTGTGTACCATAACAGGCCTATGCTTTTCACCGTCGGGCCCTATATAGGTCAAGTCAAAGCGTTCTGGCATTTGAAAGTCTAGCTGTATAGTACCGCATTGCCAGGTCCTGCCTATAGAATCCTCAAGATGAAAGTCTATCTTTGGTCCATAAAAGGCACCATCACCTTCATTTATAGTATAGTCAATACCCTTGTGTTCTAGAGCTTCTTTTAGTGCCCCTATGGCCCTATCCCAGTCCTCGTCACTGCCCATGGCCTCTTCTGGCTTGGTGGATAGCTCTACATGATATTTAAAGCCAAAGACATCATAAAATGAGTCTACTAGCTCTATAACACCAACAATCTCATCCTTGATCTGGTCTGGCAGCATAAATATATGGGCATCGTCCTGGGTAAATGACCTTACCCTCATAAGGCCATGTAGGGCTCCGGATAGCTCATGTCTGTGTACTAGGCCTAGCTCACCCATCCTTAGGGGTAGGTCCCTGTAGCTATAAATTCTTCTTTTATAAAGCAGCATGCTACCTGGACAGTTCATCGGCTTTATAGCAAAATCTGATTCATCAATCTTGCTTAGGTACATGTTTTCCTTGTAATGGTCCCAGTGGCCTGACCTGACCCATAGGTCCTTATTTAGCATAATAGGTGACTTTATTTCCTGATAACCAGCCTTTACATGCTCCTGTCTCCAATAATTCTCCAGCTCATTTCTAAGCACCATACCCTTTGGATGGAAGAAGGGAAAACCCGGGCCCTCCTCTAGGATGCTAAAGAGGTCTAAATCCTTGCCAAGCTTTCTGTGATCTCGCTTTTTAGCCTCTTCAAGCCTCTCTAGGTACTCATCTAGCTGGCTCTTTTTTGGATAGGAAACCCCATATATACGCTGGAGCATCTTGTTTTTCTCACTGCCCCTCCAGTAGGCACCTGCCACACTAAGTAGCTTTATGGCCTTGACCTTGCCTGTTGACAAAATGTGAGGCCCTGCGCATAGGTCTGCAAAATCGTCCTGCTTGTAAAAGGAAATAACAGCATCCTCGGGCAGGTCCTTTATAAGTTCAACCTTGTAGATTTCGCCTGCGCGCTCCATCTGCTCTATGGCCTCTTGCCTTGGCATTTCAAATCTTTCAATCTTGTAGTCTTCCTTTACTATCTTGGCCATTTCTTCTTCGATTCTTTCTAGGTCCTCTGGTGTAAAAGGGTCCTTTACATCAAAATCATAGTAAAAGCCATTGTCAATAGCAGGTCCTATGGCAAGCTTCGCTTCTGGGAAAAGTCTTTTTACTGCCTGGGCAAGTATATGTGATGATGTATGCCAAAATGCTTCCTTGCCATTTTTATCATCAAAGGTATTTATATGAAGGCTAGAATCCTGTAAAATGGGCTTTCTAAGGTCAGCTAGCTGCCCATCCACCTCAGCTGCCATGGCTACCCTTGCAAGACCACTGCTTATAGCCTTTGCTATATCTAAAACACTAGAACCCTTTTCAAACTCCTTTATAGTTCCATCCTTTAATGTAATGTTTATCATACTTAACACCCTTTCTTTTCTATACAATTTCAATATAAAAAGCTCCCATCCCTAAAAGGGACGAGAGCTAACTCGCGGTTCCACCCTTGTTGACATAAAATGTCCACTCATTTGCTCGTAAAGTGAGCTAACCCTATGCTCCAAGCTGGTATTCGAAAGACCCTTGTCAAAAGGCACTTTCAGCCACGGTGCCCTCTCTCTTTGTGACGGTGTTCAATCTACTCGTTCTCTTCAACGCATAGACAATATTTTGCTTGCTATAGATTATATGCCTGTCAATTTATAAAGTCAAGTAAAAATTAAGCAATTATAAGTAAAAGCAGGCCTTGGATTATACCAATCAAAAAGCCTAAGACGCCACCTAAGAGCTCAATATGCTTTAGCTCCCTGCTTGCAATATCTAGTATCATCCCTTCAAGCTCAGCAATATCTAAGCTATTTATCTTGTCCTCCACCATCTTTTCTATGTCTACCCTTGCAATAGCCTTTTCTAGTGTGTCCTCTACCATTGTATTAAACATAGTCTCAAGCTCAGTATCTAAGATAGAAGCTAGCTTTTTTACTATGGCCTCTCTTATGGCTGAGGGTATCAATGAAGGTATTTTATCCCTTGTCACCTTTAAAACTCTGTGTTTTATGGCCCATATTATATCCCTTTTGTTCTGCCCTTGGACAAGACGGTTTACAATATCCTCTGTTGATAGGAGCTGCTCTTCTATGGTCTTGCCAATTGAACTTGCAATCTCCGCCCGTCTTTTTGGTATCAGGCCCTGTATGCTTATACCTATTAAGGGTATCCGCCATGGGTCATGGGGCCTAAAGATAAGCTTTATTGCCAAATAATTAGTTACCCATCCAATCAAGGCTCCTACAAAGGCCATTATGGCTATTCTTAGCACTTGTAAACTCCTCCACTTTTGCTTTTGTTAATATTATTCTATTTTAATACAAGACCTACTCAAAAGCAAAACACCGGGACTGTTTTAACAAGCCCGGTGAATTTATACTCCCCTTATTGCCTTTTTGGTATAACGCTTTCCTTGCTCATGATGACTCTGCCGGTAAAAACATTATTTATAGTGTTTAGGAGCTCAGAGTTTTGAAATTTATCAAATTGATGAATCGTAATCCTCTTAGGTGCTAGAGTTATTAGGGAGGAAATTAAAAGATCATCATGACTTATTTCCTTGTCAGAGATCTCCTTTGCCAAATCCTCTAATATATCATTGTTTATAATCCGAAGCTTTGAGTCTAGTAGGGTATACCTTTTATCCTCCTTCATAAGGACATGGACCTCATCGTACTTTGGCTCCTGGATGTCTACAAAATAACGCAATAGCTTTATAAATTCAGTATATTCTTTCTCTACTAATAGGTCGTCTACTGCCCTGTCAACTGCTTCCTCTAGCTCTAGAATAAAATCCTTCATCCTAAAACGGATAAAGCCATCTAAGACTAGTTCATCACTAGTCTCTAGGTGGTCCTTAACCCTCCTCCATACACGGCTACGCCATTTACTCCTTATTGCCTCTGACCGTACAGTTGGGCTGCCACCCCACATAATTGCTATGGCATCCCTTAGGATCTTGTTTTTATCAGCCTTGTCAAAATAGAAATACTCATCCCTTATGATATTCTCAACCAGCTGGGATTGTAGATCCTCTAATATTAGCTCTGAGATACTATCTGCTATATTTACATGTAGCTTTTCATTTATATGAGTTAGGGTCTCCTTGTCATATGGCTCCTTACTTATATAATTAAGAAACAAGATGTTTCCTGCGGTCTTTTCTATTATATCTAATCCATCTGGTTTTCTAAGCCGAGCCTTCCTGTATAGGGCAGCCCTTGCATTTTGGTCCCGTTCATCTATACCGATGGATAATAACTGCATTGTATCACTCCCCTCCACGGACAATTACTGTATTAAAGCTTTATCTTTTACTAGCCCTCTTCTAGCAGGGGGATTATGCTGCCATAGTCAGTTAAATGTTTACCTGCCTGGCCCTTAATCCTTACACCCTTTTTATCAAGAAAGTCCCTAATAAGCTCATAATCCGGATGCCTGCTAATATCTCCAATAAAGGTAATCTCATCAGCTGCGGTTAGACCACAGCTTCCCCCAATAAAACCATAGTTCATACCCCTTAATAATATATTAGCCGGCCTTATAAGCAGGACATCTAGCTTGCAGTCCAAGGCAACCTTGGCTATTCCCCTATCGGATGTTATTAAGGCATCCTCCCCAACTACAGCTACAGAGCATTTTGTATAGCCTTGCTTTACATGAAGCAACTTTACCCCTTGTCTGGCTAGCTCCTCCTTTAAAACAGGATCTGTATACCTGGTGTTATGAAAGGCTAGCCCGCCAATTCTTGCTACATTATATGCAATGTTTTTTGGATAGTTTCTCTCAAGGCTAGTATTCCCCACGACTAATTCAAAGTCATGTTGTATTAATTGGTTTTTAAGAGACTCACTAGTATTTGCTGCAATTAAGATCCGATTATAGCCCAAGGGATGGCACAAGATGTCTGGATGTCCAGATATAGCTTGATACAAACCCTTGCAGGGTTCAGTCTCTATAAGCTCGATACCCTCATTTAAAAGATAATTTTTAAAACTTAGGTCCATCCTATAATCAATCAGGGCAAGCCTTACTGTTTTTGTGGGTATAAATGGGCTTTTTATAAAATTCATTTTTACTCCCTTTGTCCTTTATATTTATTATTATTAAATTTCCTATTAAAAACCTACTGCTATTATATTACGGAAAAGATTACTTTCTCAAAAAAAATCTGCTAAGTTTTCTTAGCAGATTTCTTTGACTATCTAGTACTGGTTATTCATTATACTACTTATTCCTTGTCTTGATTTTGCTGATTTGCCTGCTCTGGCCCCTTTGATGGTTGCTGTCTATCTTCTTTTGGCTTGACTGCTACTTGTCCTTGCTGTTTATTAATTACTTGTTTTTGTCCTTGCTGTTGATTAATTACTTGTTTTTGTCCGCTATTTTGTAGTACTTGAGCATTTGCATTTGCCCTAATTGATTGTCTATTAGTCTTTTTTACCTTTCTATTTATGGCTTTTACTATTAGGTAAATAATCAAGCCTAATAGACCAAACAGCACAAGGAAGGGTAAGGCTACTATTATAAAGAGAAGAAGGTTTTCCAGGATTTCTAGTATTATCTTCAATGAAGTAGCAAAGCCTTTATAAATCTTGCCCCACAAGCTTTCCGCTTCTTCTTCCTCCTCTTCTTCCTCAGTAATTTCCTTTACCTCTTGTATGAATATCTCTAGGCTAGAGTAATCTACCATGGTGTCCCATTCTAATAAGGTTCCTGTAAGCTTTTCAATCTCATATCGCAGATCTGTCAGTTCTTTTTCAAGTTCAATTATATCTGTTAGTCTATTAGCCTGTTGTAGAATAGCTAGTAACCTATCCTCTCTAACTCTTAAGGAGCGCAGTCTTGCCTCTGTATCATAATACTGTGATGAAATATCCTTGCCGTCATTTTTGCTAACTAAAACATTTCCGACATTACCAGCATCTACCATAAATTGTTCTAAGCTATTGCTTGGTACTCGTAGCTTGTAGTTGGCAGTTCTACCCCTGTCCTTTTTATACCTTGCTACACCTTCTACCTTTGAGGATTCTATGTAGCCATTAACTTCTTTTAGTTTTCTAATAACTGTACTTGTTGCATTGTCAAATTCGAGGGTTTCTATCTCCATATAGCCTGTCTTTATGATCTTGTTACCTATCTGCTTTGTTAAATTAGAAAGGTCAAATTCGCTTTCCCCACTAGGTGGACC
>DGFG01000125.1:20190-26237 GCA_002391555.1 Firmicutes bacterium UBA3906 | reverse complement strand
AGATGTGTATAAGAGACAGGTACAGGTATAGTTCACACAGCACCAGCCTTTGGTGAAGATGACTACAATACTGGCCTAGCCTATGATTTACCGGTAATCCAGCCTGTAGATGAGACAGGTAAATTTATAGATACTCCCTGGAAGGGCAAGTTTGTTATGGATGCCGACCCTGAAATCATAGAATGGCTCTACGAGCAAGGCAAACTATTTAGAAGGCAGAGGATGGAGCATAACTATCCCCATTGCTGGAGATGCTCTACACCCCTTTTATACTACGCAAAGCCTAGCTGGTATATAGAGATGACCAGGTTAAAGGACAAACTTATCGAAAACAATAACTCTGTTAACTGGTACCCGGATTTTGTAGGTGAAAAGCGTTTTGGAAACTGGCTTGAAAACCTAAATGATTGGGCCATATCTAGGTCTAGATACTGGGGCACCCCCCTAAATATCTGGAGATGCGAATGCGGACACTTAGAAAGTGTTGGTTCGAGAAAAGAGCTGGTTGATAGGGCTATAGAGGATATTGATGAGACTATTGAGCTACACAGGCCCTATGTGGATGATGTTCACTTTAAATGTGAAAAGTGTGGTGGCCTAATGACTAGGGTACCAGATGTTATAGACTGCTGGTTTGACTCAGGCTCAATGCCCTTTGCCCAGCACCACTATCCCTTTGAAAACAAGGAAAACTTTGAGGACCTCTTCCCTGCGGACTTTATCTGCGAGGGAATAGACCAGACCAGAGGATGGTTCTATTCACTGATGGCTATTTCAACCTTTGTAACTGGTAGGTCACCCTATAAAAATGTTCTTGTAAACGATTTGATCCTTGACAAAGAGGGACAGAAAATGTCCAAGTCCAGGGGCAATACTGTAGACCCCTTTGACCTATTTGATAAATACGGGGCCGATGCCCTCCGCTGGTACCTGCTTTATGTTTCACCACCATGGACACCCACCCGCTTTGATATAGAGGGCTTAAAGGAGGTTCAGAGCAAGTTCTTTGGCACCTTGAAAAATGTATATAACTTTTTCACCCTATATGCCAATACTGACCAGGTAGACCCTAGGAGTTACTTTATGCCCTTTGAACAGAGGGCAGAGCTTGACCTATGGATACTATCCAAGCTAAATAGCTTAAAGGAAAAGGTTGAGCTTGATATGGACCAGTATGACCTGACAAGGGCTATCCGAAGGATCCAGGACTTTATCAATGAGGACCTATCTAACTGGTATATCCGCAGGTCTAGGAGACGTTTCTGGGAGACCGACCTAACCGATGATAAAAAGGCAGTCTATAGCACAACCTTTGAGGTCCTAGTAGATATCTGCAAGATGGTTGCTCCTTTTGCTCCCTTCTTGTCAGAAGAACTTTATAAAAACCTTACAGGTGAGCTATCAGTCCACCTAAGTGACTATCCTACTGCCAATCCTGAGCTAATAGACAAAGAGCTAGAGGAGGTCATGGACAGGGTAAGAGACCTAGTGACCCTAGGCAGGTCGGCGCGGGAGTCTGCTAGGATAAAGGTACGCCAACCCCTGCAGAGGATATATATAGATGGCAAGTATGAAGAGAGCCTGACCCATCTAGTACCCCTTATGAAGGATGAGCTAAATGTAAAGGAAGTAGTCTTTGAAAAGAACCTGAGCCAGTATATGAACTTTAGCCTAAAGCCAAACTTCAAGGTCCTAGGACCAGTATTAGGGCCAAAGCTTAGGGTATTTTCCAAGGCCTTAAATGACCTTGACCCAGCAGAGTATGCTCCAAGGCTAGAACAGGGCGAGACCATCAAGATAGACCTCGATGGAGAAGACTTTGAGATAAATAGGGACAATATACTAATAACTATTTCCGCCAAAGAGGGCTATGATGTGGAAACAGAAAACAACCTATTTGTTATACTAGACACTAGTCTTAGCCAGGAACTAATAGAGGAAGGCTTAGCTAGAGAGCTAATCTCCAAGGTACAGCAGCTACGCAAGGCCAATGACTTTGAGATGATGGACAATATAAGGATTAGCCTAAAGGCAGATGAGGCTATGAGGCAGGCAGTAGAGGCCTTCCGCGACTATATAATGAATGAGACCCTAGCCCTAGAGCTAGAATACCTAGAGGATGACTCCTTAGAGGAATTTGATATAAATGACCACTTAACAGGTATTGGGGTAACAAGACTAGGCTAGGATTATCTGATCAATTATTGCTCTCCAATAAAAGGAGAGCAAGGTAAAAGAAATAAAAACTTTTTGAGGATGTTTATTTTGCTTATAAAAAGGCAAGCTAATAACATCCTCTTTTTTATATTTGGTATTGACAACTACTATTAGTACCTGGTATTATAATGACACAATAAAACCCCATTACTGGAGGGATGAAAGTGGCAAAAATTCAGATTGTAACAGACAGTACAGCATACTTTACAAAAGAAGAAGCAAATGCTTTAGATATAAAGGTTGTCCCCCTATCCGTTCATTTTGATGGTCAGGTTGACAGTGAAGGTTTTCCCGGTGAATTTGAGGCTTTTTACAAAAAGCTTGAGAGCTCTGACAGCTTTCCATCTACATCCCAGCCATCAATAGAGGCCTTTGAAAGGGTATTTGAATCCGCCCTTGACCAGGGGATGGAGGTCATATGCCTTGTTATCTCATCTGACCTTAGCGGGACCTACAACAGTGCTAGCGCTGCAGCTAGGCTAACCAATCCTAAAAAGATTTCTGTTATTGACTCTAGGAGCTCAGTTGCCAACCTAAAACTATTAACCAAGCTGGCAGTAGATATGGTGTCAAAGGGCAAGACGAGGCAGGAGATTGTAAGTTACCTAGAAAGGCAAAAGAAAAAGGTATCAGTTAGCCTAACAGTTGACAGCCTAGAATACCTTAAAAGAGGGGGTAGGCTAACAGGAGCCCAGGCCCTATTAGGGTTTATCCTAAATGTAAAGCCCATTATAGCCCTAGTAGATGGGCGGCTTGTCCCAGTTGCCAAGGTCCGGGGCAAGGGCAAGGCCCTAGAAAAAATGGTAGAAGATATAGCCGAGGATGTAACAGATATAAATATCTGTCATATACTAAATGATAAAGAGGCCTTACAGGTCAAGGAAAGGCTTGAAAAAAGGCTTCCTGATATAAGTATAGGACTCGATGAGATAGGTCCAGTTATTGGATCCCACCTAGGGCCAAAGGCCATGGGAATCTGTACAATAACCAGGATTGACTAGTTAGTTTCCTCCTTATTTATATATAATGCCGGTATCTGGCAGCTTTAGCAGGTGTATTTCACTCCTGAGTGGCATAACCGACCTTAATAACGGTTGTGCCTTTTTCTTGCCCTTAATTTGTTGACGGCTATCCTACTAATAGGATAAAATGATATCTGTTTAATCTTTTACTTTATTTTAAGGGGAAGTTATATATTGGCCATTGAAAAAACAATCAAAGAAGAAACAGCAAGGAGAAAGACCTTTGCTATAATCTCTCATCCTGATGCAGGGAAAACCACATTAACCGAGAAGCTACTCCTATATGGTGGTGCTATCAGGACAGCAGGGAGCGTAAAGGCCCGCAAGGCCAAAAAACATGCCGTATCCGACTGGATGGAGATAGAAAAACAAAGGGGTATATCAGTTACCTCAAGTGTAATGCAATTTGACTATGATGGATATAGGATAAATATACTAGATACACCTGGCCACCAGGACTTTAGTGAGGACACCTACCGTACCTTAACAGCCGCTGACTGTGCAGTCATGCTAATAGATGGTGGCAAGGGTGTTGAGGCCCAGACCATAAAGCTATTTCAGGTATGTAAGCTAAGAGGCATACCTATTTTTACTTTTATAAATAAGATGGACCGTCAATCAAGAGACCCCTTTGAGCTTATGGAGGAAATAGAGCAAGTCCTAGGCATAGCCTCTTATCCTATGAATTGGCCCATCGGGATTGAGGGCAACTTTAAGGGTGTATACAATAGAAGGTCCAAAAATATTGAGCTTTATACAAGCAAGGACCATGGCAAGACCATAGTTAGCTCTAAAACAGGCAGCCTAGACGACCCTGCCTTTAAGGACCTATTAGATGAACACCTGCACAAAAGGTTAATCGATGAGATTGAACTTTTAGACATAGCAGGGGATGACTTTGATATGGACAGGGTAGCCAGGGGCGAGCTGTCCCCCTTGTTTTTTGGTTCTGCTATGAATAACTTTGGGGTGAAGACCTTTCTAGAGAGCTTTCTGCAAATGGCTCCGCCTCCTGCTGACAGGATGTCCACTGAGGGACCAGTAAAGGCAGATAGTCCCCACTTTACAGGTTTTGTGTTCAAGATCCAGGCCAATATGAACCCAGCCCACAGGGACAGGATAGCCTTTATCAGGATATGCTCTGGCAAGTTTGAAAAGGGCATGGAGGTAAAGCATGTACGCAGCCAAAAAAATGTCCGTCTAGCCCAGTCCCAGCAGTTTGTTGCCCAGGACAGGGTTATGGTTGAGCAGGCCTATCCTGGAGATATTATCGGCCTATTTGACCCGGGTATCTTTCTTATAGGTGATACCCTGTGTGACAAGGACCTAAATGTACAGTTTGAGGGTATTCCCATTTTCCCGGCTGAACATTTTGCAAGGGTCCGGTTTATAGATGCTATGAAGCGAAAGCAATTTATGAAGGGGGTCTACCAAATAGCCGAAGAGGGTGCTATTCAGATTTTTAAAGAGCCTGATATCGGTGTTGAGACCCTGGTTATTGGAGTAGTTGGAGTATTACAGTTTGATGTCCTATCCTATAGGTTAGAGAATGAATATGGGGTAGATATAAAGGTTGATATGCTACCCTATACTGTGGCTAACTGGGTCTTAAATGGAGGGATAAAGGGTGAAAACCTATCCTTTACCGACAGGGCTATGCTGGTAGAGGATATCTATGGCCGTCAGGTTGTCCTCTTTAGTGACAAGTGGGCTGTAAACAGGATAAGTGAAAAGCTAAAGCAGGTAGCAGGTGTGGACTTTGTTGAGATACCCCCACCTGTAATGGCTTAGGAGATAATTTTATTATTAGCTGTCTTTAGGGTAGGGACCAGGTTAGAAGCTTAAGGTCTACTTTTACAGCCAGCTAAGGGAGGTTATATAGATGGGTGTAAAATTCGCAAGGGATTATGAGATAATTATCGATGAGCTGGCCAAGCTCATAAGCCAGATTACAGGAGCCAATGAATTTTTTGATATGGACTCAGAGGCCTGGCTTGAAATTGGTCAAGAGGAAAAAACAGAGCTAACTAAAACTATGGCAGATGACATATTTTTTGCCCTAGGTAGCGAGGAC
Organism: Firmicutes bacterium UBA3906; assembly: GCA_002391555.1. GTDB lineage: Bacteria > Bacillota > Clostridia > Caldicoprobacterales > DTU083 > UBA3906. Next base: position 20,924 of record DGFG01000125.1, on the reverse strand, counting down.
TCTGGACCTGTAACAGTGGGAGATTGCCTATTTGAGTATGATAAGGGCCACCACACTATAAAGGTTATAGATGGGATAAAGGTATCACTAGTAAAGCTAATATGAGTTTATTAAAATCTATAAGATAAATTCTTAGGAGGATATTTATAGTTGGATAGAAACAGAGAGCTTGCTCAAGCTGATATATTAAAGCTTTTAATAAAATTTTCTATACCTGCCATTGTAGGCATGGTGGTAAACTCCCTCTACAATGTAGTGGACAGGATATTTGTAGGCCATGGGGTAGGGTCCCTTGCCATAGCGGGGATAACAGCAAGTATGCCTATGTTTAATATAATTATGGCCTTTGGCATGTTGTTCGGCCTTGGAGGTGCCTCTCTAATCTCTATTAGGTTAGGCCAGCAGAACCACAAGGATGCAGAGACAGTACTAGGCAATGGTCTTTTGATTTTGGTAGGCACAGGTATCTTAATAACTGTCTTTGGCCTTATATATATAGACCCTCTTCTTCACCTATTTGGAGCTAGGGGTGAAGTAGTTCCCTATGCCAAGGATTACCTGCGTATAATCCTCTATGGGGCGACCTTTCAGTATGTTGGTTTTGGCCTAAACCATTATATCAGGGCGGAGGGCAATCCAAAGATAGCCATGCTAAGTATGATCATAGGTGCTGTTATGAACACCATACTAGACCCCATCTTTATTTTCATATTTAATATGGGGATAAAGGGTGC
>DGFG01000125.1:16766-19986 GCA_002391555.1 Firmicutes bacterium UBA3906 | reverse complement strand
TATGGGGATAAAGGGTGCAGCTATTGCAACCATAATATCTCAGGCTGCTAGTATGATATGGGTTGTCTCATACTTCTTTACTGGCAATAGTGTTTTACGCCTACGCAGGAAAAACTTTAAGATTAACTGGACTGTCACTAGAAGGATGATGGCTATAGGGTCAGCGCCCTTTGCTATGCAACTAGCTGCCAGCCTACTTAATATAATACTAAACAACAGTCTCTACAATTATGGTGGAGAGATAGCCATGTCGGCCATAGGCGTTATTATGAGTGTTAGTATGCTAATCCTTATGCCGATATTTGGTATAAACCAGGGGGTCCAGCCCATCATAGGCTATAACTATGGTGCTGAAAGGTATGACAGGGTTAAAAAGGCCCTAAAACTGGCTATCTTGATAGCCTCGGCCATAACCACCCTTGGCTTTATTATTACCCAGCTCTTTTCCAAGCAGCTAATTCAAATGTTTAACCGAGAGGACTTAGAACTACTTACTATGGGTTCAAGGGGTCTTAGAATATATATGTTTATGCTGCCCATAGTAGGAGCGCAGATAATAAGTTCAAACTACTTTCAGGCTACAGGCAAGCCCCTTTTATCTATGATTCTAAGCCTTTCAAGGCAGGTCCTTTTCCTAATCCCAGCAGTCCTAATACTACCTAGACTCTTTGATTTGGGCCTGACTGGTGTCTGGATAGCAGGTCCTACAGCAGATTTTTTAGCCTTTCTTGTAGCTAGTGTCTTACTCTTAAGAGAAATGAGGCAATTAGATGCAAAGCATAAGGAAAGCCTAAGCCTACAGGAGGCTTGAGGATGGAGGGGCTAGACTTTAAGATCCTGGTAGATGCAGATGCCTGTCCTGTCAAGGCTGAGCTTGTACGGTTGGCAAGGGATAGGGGGATAGAGCTTGTATTTTTTATTGATACAAGCCACATCCTAGAGGATGCTTATGCCAAGATTGTGGTCGTAGGTCAGGGTAGTGATAGTGTAGACTTTGCCTTGATAAATCAGACTCAAAAGGGCGATATAGTCGTAACTCAGGATTATGGCCTGGCTGCCATGGCCCTGTCCAAGGGGGCAAGGGCTGTTCACCCTTCTGGCCTTATATATTCAAAAGATAATATGGACAGGCTCCTTTTTGAACGCCATATAAATGCCAAGATAAGACGAGCAGGAGGCCGGCACAGGGGGCCTGGCAAAAGAAAGGTAGAGGACAGTATAAATTTTGAAGAAAGCTTAAAAATCCTATTAGATAGGCAACCTGAATAAAAATAGTCCTTAGAAACGCAGATTATTACAATAAATGTCGGATTTATATGAATTCAGACAAGATTATAGCTTGAAGACTTGTTTGTCAAGTGATAAAATTACCATATAATAAATATATTATAGTTAGTATATGGACTTATAACTAAGAAAAAGAATAGGGGGTTAAAAAATGGCTAAATTTTGTTCCCAATGCGGTTCTGAATTACAAGAAGGCCAGGCCTGTAGCTGTCAAGAGCTTGCATCTGCAGCCGAGGAACCAGTAGTTCAGGTAGATGAAGAGTCTACTCAAGAGGAAGTAGTAGTACAAGAGGAAACAGTAGCACCTGCTCAAGAAGAAGCAGTAGCACAAGAGGTAAAGGTAGCAGCAGCTCCAGCCACACCTAAGGAGCCCAGTGGCTTTAGCAAGTTCTTTAACGAGGCAATCAATGTATTTAAGGCTTTCTTTAAAGAACCAGTAGCTACAACCATTAAAGGCACTAAAAAAGAGGCATGGCAGTCAGGCCTGATGCTCCTAGTAGCAAATATTTTGGTATTAGCGATTGCAAGTGCTACCATAACAGCTAGGATTTACTCCATGGGACTTGGAAGCATATCTAGGCTTTTAGGTGTTAGAAGGGCTGGAGGATTTGTCCTTTGGATTACAACCTTCTTTACCACAATACTAGCAAAGGCTCTATTGTACGGCGCATTAGCGGGCCTTGTTTATTTAGGAATCAAGCTAATAGTTAAAAAGGAGCTTTCTTTCCTAAAGATTTTATCTGCACTTTCAGTTGCTACTATTCCCTTAACACTATTAGGATTAGCAGCCTTTATAATTGGGATAGTAGGCCCTTCATTTGCAAACAGGATTATGTCAGCAGGGAATCTTCTATTTATGATACTATTCTATCTTGGAGTTAATGAAGTCACTGATGCAGATAGGGACATGAGCTTTTATGCTATTGCTGCATCATTATTTGTATATAGCATACTTACAGCTATCGTATAGTAAAAGGAAATTGCCCAAGGCGGAGGGCAAAACTACATAAATCAAGCAAAAGGGCAGGCCATTATGGCCTGCCTGTTTTTTTATATAATAGCCCTTAGTTTATGCTAGGCTCTAGAACCCTATCAGCCTCCTTTTTCATAAGGGAATGGTCTCTTAGCTCAGCTGGCTGCATTATTTTACTCATTTTATTTCCTCCCTTTATATAGCTTGTCAAAGCTTAGTATGCTTTGGCCTAGTTTCTTTTATTCAGCAAGGGTCTCATAGCAAAGGGCCTATAAATGCTGAGAAAGACTATACTAATAATATTAAGTCGACCAATAGTTTTAAGCCTAAATGGGTGATATACTATAAAAAAACCCGAATAAAGGAAAGGGAAGGAAAGTTAATAACTCTTTAGGGAGCTGGTTAAATGTGTGGCAGATATTTATTGTATGCTGATATAAAGGACCTAGTTGAAAGGTATGGTATCTTGATTAGCAGGATGGAGGGTGGCTGGCAGGGGGAGATTTTTCCCAGCCAAACAGTACCTATAGTTGTAGGGGCCGATCAAAGAAGGCTTGTTCCTCTAAAGTGGGGCTTTACGCCCTCTTATGCAAAAAGACCTATAATAAATGCAAGGGAGGAAACAGTTGACCAAAAGCCTACCTTTAAAAAATCCTTTATGGAGAAAAGGTGCATCGTTCCTGCCAATGCCTTTTTTGAGTGGAAGGAGGAGGACGGGAAAAAAGTAAAGCACAAGATCTATTTAAGGGAGAGGCCTATTTTCTCCATGGCAGCCATATACGACAGCTTTAAAGACAAGGAGGGCAAGCCCTTTACCGCTTTTTCAATCCTAACGACCAGGCCAAACCCCCTAGTTAGCAAAATCCATAACAGGATGCCTGTAATCCTAAAGCTAGAGGATGAACAGGCCTGGCTTGACAACACCATCATGGACCCAAGGGACTTAAAGGGTCTAATAGG
>DGFG01000125.1:16020-16437 GCA_002391555.1 Firmicutes bacterium UBA3906 | reverse complement strand
TATAAATAATGTTTAACCACGGTATATGATGGGCAGTTTAATTATGGCTGACCATGAGCCGTTAATATATACATATGGAGGAGAGGAACTTATGAAGCTTGAAGGAAAAGTTTTGATAGCCCAAGGGGGCGGACCTACCGCAGTTATCAACCAGTCCGTGGTAGGAGCAGTTTTAGAAGCCAGAAAGTACCCACAGGTAACCCATATATACGGTGCCCTAAATGGTGTTGCTGGTATATTAAATGAAGATTTTATTGATTTGTCCCAAGAAACAGAATATAACTTGGAGCAGGTGGCCTTGACACCATCATCCGGTCTACTATCAACAAGGGACAAACCCGATGCAGAGTATTGCAAGAATATGTTTGAGGTAATGCGTGCCCATAATATTAGGTATTTCTTTTATATAGGCGGAAA
>DGFG01000125.1:9019-15716 GCA_002391555.1 Firmicutes bacterium UBA3906 | reverse complement strand
ATTCATATACCAAAGACTATAGACAATGACCTTATGGTAAATGACCATACACCAGGCTATGGTTCTGCAGCTAGATTTGTTGCCCAGGCCTTTATGGGTGTTAACCTTGACAACAGGGCATTAGCAGGTGTATATATTGGCGTTGTAATGGGAAGGCATGCAGGCTTTTTAACCGCTGCTTCAGCTATGGCCCAGCGTTTCCCAGATGATGGCCCACACCTAATATACTTACCAGAGCGTGTATTTGACACAGATAAATTCTTGGCTGATGTAAAAAAGACCTATGATAAATATGGTCGTTGTATAGTAGCAGTATCAGAGGGTATCCAGGACAAGGACGGTAATCCCATAATTGCAACCCTGTCTGAAGACGTAGAAAGGGATGCCCACGGTAATATCCAGCTATCAGGCACTGGTGCTTTAGGAGATCTTTTAACCAACCTGGTAAAGGACAAGCTAAATATCTCTAGGGTTCGTTCTGATACCTTTGGTTACCTACAAAGGTCCTTTATGGGCTGTGTATCAGATGTAGACCAGATCGAGGCAAGAGAGGTTGCTGAAAGGGCTGTACAGTTTGCCCTAATGCACGATGTTGACGGATCCGTTACTATCCACAGGGTAGGGGACTATGCTGTTGATTATCGCCTAACTGATATAAAGGAAATAGCAGCCCTAACAAAGCTCATGCCCGATGAGTATATAAACGAGGAAGGCAACCATGTAACTGACGCCTTTAGGGCCTATTGTGGACCACTACTAGGGTCTGATATGCCTGTACCTGCAAGGTTTAGGGCACCCAAGGTTAAAAAGATAATAAAAAGGGACTAAGGCAAGGACCAGCCCTATATCTTGTATAAAAACCACCTACAGGTACTAAGTTCATATTTTATCTCATAGATGATTTCAGAATTATTAATTATACTTTGGCAGGTAAAAACCAGCATATGGTTGCCTGCCAATTTTTCTTTTTGCCTTAGGGTGATTTTGTCTATCTTGATTGTTAGGCTTGACTCATCCCTTTGACGTATATTAAAGCGAATTGGCGTAGGCACACCGTCCTCTGAAAACCAGGCGATCATTTTAATGGGTTTCATTACAACCTTCATACTATACGGCCAAATAGCCTACCTCCTTTTTAAAAAAGAATGACAGAACATATGTTCTGTCATAGTATAGCACGTAAATTTATTCTATGCAAGTTGATTTTCTAAAATCGCTAGGTCCTTTATCATTTGCTTTGGCCACTATAGGCTCTAGGCCATAGGCCTAAGGACTGGTCTAGCTATCAGCAATTACTGCCTGCCAAATAGCCAGTTGAAAAGGCTATTTGCATATTAAAGCCTCCAGTATAGGCATCAACATCTATAATCTCCCCTGCAAAATAAAGGCCGGCTACTAGCTTGGATTCCATAGTGGCAGGGTCAATTTCCTTTACTGAAACTCCCCCTGATGTAACTATGGCCTCGCTGATGGGCCTGTAGCCTTTTATAGTTAGGTCTAGGCCCTTTATAAGCTTTACAAGCCTATGACGGTCCTCCCTGGTTAGCTGATTAACTGGCTTGTCAGCTTCTATATTAGATAGGCTTATGATAATGGGGATAAGTTTTTTTGGCAAAAGGTCATCTAGGGAATTAGAAAAGTTTTTTCGTGAATGCTTTTCAAAATCCCTCAGTAGTCTAAGGTCAAGCTTTTCCTCGGACAGGGCTGGCTTTAGGTCTATTGATAGCCGATAGCCCTTAGGGTCTGCCTTTCCCATATAGGAGCTAGCTGACAGGATAAGGGGACCTGACACACCAAAATGGGTAAAGATCATCTCCCCAAAGTCCTCATAGACCTTTCTGCCCCTCTTATCACTGACCCTAACTGCTACATTTTTAAGGGATAGGCCCTGGGCATCCCTTGGCCAGTCCTCCATTGTTTCTATGGGGACCAGTGAGGGTCTCAAGGGACTTATGGTATGGCCAAGCCTTTCTGCCATCTTAAAGCCGTCTCCAGTGGACCCAGTCGAAGGATATGATAGGCCACCTGTTGCTAGTATCAGGCTAGAACAGTTTAAGAGCCTGCCGTCTTTTAGCTCTAGACCCTTGACCCTACCGTCCTTTACTAATATGTCCTTTGCCTCAGCCCGCTCTATCCTTACCTTGTTTTTTCTAAGATAGGACTCTAGGGTTTTTATAACATCGGAGGACTTGTCCGATACTGGAAAGACCCTGTTTCCCCTTTCAACCTTGGTCTTGAGGCCAAGAGAGTTTAAAAGCTTTATTAGGTCCTGGTTAGAAAAGCTGTAAAAGGCACTGTATAAAAACTTGCCGTTAGTTGGTACATTTGCGATAAGGTCCTCTATATCTTCTGCGGCATTGGTAACATTACACCGGCCCTTGCCTGTAATATAAAGCTTTTTGCCCAGCTTTTCATTTTTTTCAATCAAGCTTACATCAAGGCCACGGCTGCCAGCTACTGCAGCTGCCAGCATGCCAGCAGGCCCGCCTCCTACTACCAATACCTGTTTTTTATCCTGACTCATTTTAGCCCTCTAGCTCCTTTATTATTTTTATCCCTGAGCTTGTCCCTATCCTTGTGGCCCCAGCTTCAATCATGGCTAGGGCATCTTTTAGGCTCCTGATACCACCTGAGGCCTTAACCCCCATAAAGCTACCGACAGCCCTGCTCATAAGGGCAATATCTCCTACATTTGCTCCCCCGGGTCCTAAGCCTGTAGAGCTTTTTACAAAATCAGCACCGGCCTCTTTGGCCAGCTGGCAGGCTATGAGCTTTTCCTCATCTGTTAAGTAGCAGGTCTCTATTATCACCTTTACTAGGGCTGAGGAGGAGGCCTCAACTACTAGGCCAATATCCTTTTTAACTAGATCAAGCCTTCTATCCTTTAGCATGCCAACATTTATAACCATGTCAATCTCTTGGGCCCCATGCTCAAGGGCTCTTTCGCACTCAAAGGCCTTGACCCTACTATCGCTTGCCCCTAGGGGAAAGCCTACTACAGTACAGACCTTGACCTGACTATTTTTTAGCCTGTCTGCTACTAGTCTTACAAAAGAGGGGTTAACACATACAGCAGCAAAGCCATTTTCTATAGCCTCCTGGCAGGCCCTTTCCATATCTATCATCTGTGCATCAGCCCTTAGATTTGTGTGGTCAATCATTTTGGCCAGCTTGTTTTTTTCTATTTTATGCATTAATATCATCTCCTAAATCCATATCTACCCTCTTATCTTACCATTAAAGGGCCCCTGTGTCCTTAATTCTTTCTAGGTCAATTCAGGTCAATTGCAAAAAGTTTTTTTAATCTAAGAACTGCTAAAAGGACCGGGCCAAAGAGCAAGGGGCCAGGCTTTTAGTCTGGCAAGAAAAAACACTTGAATATTGGCTGGCTAAATAGTACAATAAGTTAAGTCGGGCCCATGATTTTACTAGCTGTATATTAAATGGGTCATTGACTTATAATATTGGTGTACCATATGGGACCTATATAAACAGGGTCCTTTATTTTCCACAGATATAAAGTTTGCTGTGCTAGACGGGGAGTTAGCGGCGCCCTGTAGCTCGCAATCCGCTATAGCGAGGTCGAATCCCTATTTGAGGTCTGCACCTGTGGGGGCTGGCCCTAATAAGTGATGAGGATGGTTGGGTCCTACGCAACGGAACTCCATGAACCCTGTCAGGTCCGGAAGGAAGCAGCAGTAAGTGGACACTTTCGTGTGCCGTGGGGAAGCCTAACCGGAGTTAACTGTTAGGTTACCGCTTGTGGGTGTTTATCGAGGATAGGTGCACAGCATATTTTAATTAGGACTTAAATGCAATTTGGCTAGTGTCAATTGTGCTTTAAGTCCTTTTAATTTGCCCAAAAGCATTTAAGGTCTTTGCTAACAAATACATAGCCTTTATGGTATAATGACCTTGATATTAATTTGCCAAAAGTCAAGGTGAAAGTGAGTGTATCTATTTTGAGTGAAGAGTATAAAGCACTATATAGGAAGCACAGGCCAGATAGTTTTGACGGTATAGTTGGCCAAGATATGGTTATACGCACCTTGAAAAACCAGATTAAGAATGGACAGATTGCCCATGCCTATCTTTTTTGTGGTCCTAGGGGGACGGGCAAGACCAGTACTGCCAAGGTTTTCTCAAAGGCCATAAATTGTGAGAATATCAAAGAGGACGGTCCCTGTGGTGTCTGCGATGTTTGTGAGAGTATGGCATCGGGTAGCAATATGGATATAATAGAGATAGATGCTGCCTCCAACAACAGTGTTGATGATGTTAGAGACCTTAGGGAAAAGGTTAAATTCCCCCCTACAAAGGGTAGTTACAAGGTCTATATCATAGATGAGGTACACATGCTGTCCCAGGGAGCCTTTAATGCACTGCTAAAAACCTTAGAGGAACCACCAAAGCATGTTGTATTTATACTGGCTACTACTGAGCCCCATAAACTACCTGCTACGATTTTGTCCCGCTGCCAACGTTTTGATTTTAAGAGGATAGGCCAGGGGACAATTGTAGAATGGATTAGGTCTATAGCCCAGAAGGAAGGGCTTGATATAGAGGAGAGCGCCCTATACAGCATAGCCAGGCAGGCAGAGGGCGGGGCTCGTGATGCCCTGAGCCTTTTAGACCAGAGCATGGGCCTGTATGGCAAAAAGATTAGCAATGAAGGTATCCTATCTATCCTAGGGACTGCTAGCCAGGACTTTTTATTCACAACTGTCGATGACCTGATAGCTGGCAGGGTCCAGGGACTACTTGAAGCTATAAATAAACTAGTTGACAATGGCAAGGACCTATCTGTTTTTGTAAAGGGCCTCAACGGCCATTTAAGAGATATGCTAGTAGCAAAGCTTTGTGACAAGCCTTCAGACTTAATAGACAGGGAAAGCTCTGAGCTTGACAGGCTAATTAACCAGGCCCAGGGGGCAAGCGAGACCAGACTAGTAAGGGCAGTTGAAATACTTTCAGAGCTACTAGCGTATATAAAGAAAAGCAGTCAGCCCAGGATACTCCTAGAGCTAGCACTTATAAAGATTTGCAGGCCCTCCCAGGAGGACTCCTATGATGCCCTAATTGACAGGATAGAGCTTTTAGAAAAGCAGGTCAAAGACAATAGCCAGCGGCTGCCCCGTCAAATGACAGAGGCAGTAGCAGTCTATGAAAAAGAGCCAAGCCCAAATGCAAGTATTGATATAGTAGAAAGGGTCCCAGCTAAAGAGGACTACGAGTCTGACCCTGGGCCTGAATCTAGTCTTGAGCCTGACTCTATACCCATGCCTAAGGATGAAGGGGCAAAGGCCAAGGTCAAAGACCCTATGGCTAACTGGTCCCAAATACTAGAGCTAGTCAGAAAGGACAGGATAGCAATATATGGACTATTGGCCGACGCTAAGCCTAGGCTAAAGGAAAATAGGCTAATCCTTTATTTCCCTCCCATGCAGGGCTTTTATGCTGCAGCTATAGACAAGGAAGACAACAAGGCCTATCTAGAAGGCTTGATAAAACAGTTAACAGGAACAGACCTTAGATTAAAGTGCCTGATAGAGGACGAAGATATGATAGAAGCTGAAACAGTAGAGGATGAAGACTATATAGTCAAAAAGGCTATTGAGATCTTTGGTGCAGATTCAGTTGAGGTTTTAGAGGAAAAATAAAGGATGATATGGTATAATTCTTAAGTACAAATGTTTTTTAAGGAGGATTTATAATGGCCAGAGGCGGTTTTCCCGGTATGGGGAATATGAATAACCTAATGAAGCAAGCAAAAAAGATGCAGGAGCAAATGGAAAGAATGCAAGAAGAACTAGAGGAAAAGACTGTAGATGCTACAGTAGGTGGCGGTATGGTTACTGTAGTCGCAAATGGTAAAAAAGAAGTACTAAGTATTGAAATACAAGAAGAGGCAGTAGACCCTGATGACGTTGAGATGCTACAGGATCTGATTTTAGCTGCTGTAAATGAGGCCCTTAGAAAGGCCGATGAGATGGTACAAAGTGAGATGGCTAAATTAACTGGCGGTATGGGAATGCCTCCAGGACTCTTTTAAATATATCTTATTGAAAGTTGTGGGGTCATACTTGTGGATTTTTTTATTGAACCAATAGCCCGATTGATAAATGAACTGTCAAGGCTCCCAGGTGTCGGAGGTAAAACAGCCCAGCGCCTAGCATTTCATATTTTGGATATGCCAAAGGAAGGGGCCCAGCGGCTTACAAAGGCAATCCTAGATGCCAAGGAAGGTATAAGGCACTGTTCTGTTTGTTGCAATCTAACAGACGCAGATCCATGTAGAATTTGCAGTAGTCCAAAGCGGGATGGGTCTGTTATATGTGTTGTAAAAGATCCTAGGGATGTAGTCGCCATGGAAAGGACTAGGGACTACAGGGGCCTATACCATGTTCTTCACGGTACCATATCACCTATGGAGGGTGTTGGTCCAGATGATATAAGGATCAAGGAGCTACTTCACAGAGTCCAAAATGATGGAGTAAAGGAAGTAGTTATGGCTACAAATCCTGATGTGGAGGGGGAGGCTACAGCCATGTATGTCTCAAGACTCCTAAAGCCCTTGGGCATAAAGGTTACACGTATTGCCCATGGTATCCCTGTAGGTGGTGACCTCGAGTACGCAGATGAGGTGACCCTGAGCAAGGCCTTTGAAGGACGCAGGGAGATGTAGCTGGATGACAAG
>DGFG01000125.1:6744-8807 GCA_002391555.1 Firmicutes bacterium UBA3906 | reverse complement strand
ATATAAAGTATTATAATGAAACCATAGTGACAGGGTATAAATAAGGCCTTGAAACTGTGGTTTTTATTTTTTGGCCGGAACTATAATGTTTGCTTGTGTAAAATCTATAATTCATGGTAATTAAAGAGGATATGGGACTATTTAAGTATAATAATATAACAATATACTCTTTGGTATCATCCATTTTACCCATTAGAGAATAGGAAACAGAAAGGAAGGCATTACAATGGGACAGTTAACAAGAGATGAAGCACTTACTATACTTAAAAGGTACAATAAGGATCCTTTTCATATTAGGCACGCTTTGACGGTTGAGGCTGTGCTAAAATGGTTTGCCAATGAGCTAGGTTATGGGGATGAGACAGCTTATTGGGGGATTGTAGGTCTACTTCATGATATTGATTTTGAGCAGTATCCACAAGACCACTGTATAAAGGCCCCATACCTTTTGCGTGAGCATGGCGTAGGTGAGGACATAATCCGCAGTGTCGTCTCCCATGGCTATGGAATCACCACTGAGACCGGAGAGACCCTTGATATTGCACCTGAACATGAGATGGAAAAAGTACTGTTTGCTACAGATGAATTGACAGGGCTAATCTGGGCAGCGGCCCTGATGCGACCTTCGAAAAGCACAAAGGATATGGGCCTTAAGTCCCTAAAGAAGAAATACAAAAGTAAAAGCTTTGCTGCTGGTTGTTCAAGAGAGATTATTGAGCAGGGCGCAGATATGTTAGACTGGGAGCTAGACAGGCTACTGTCCATGACCCTGCAGGCCATGGCCGATACAGAAGATGCTGTAAATCAGCAAATGGACCTAGCTTAATGATAATAGCATATTGATTAAAAAAAAGGAGTGACCGATAGCTTATGACTTATAAGGAATATGAGGAAAAATGCAATGGAATCAGAAAGAAAAATCAAGTTTACTTAGATGAATTTAAAGAGGATTTGATAAAGGCAGGGTTAAAGGAAAAGACTATCAAGAGGCATTATACTAATGTCAATTTTTACATCAATACATACTTATTGAGGGAAGAGCCCATGGAAATGATAAAGGGGACATACTCTCTGACTCTTAACATGTTTTTTGGATACTTTTTTATTCGCAAGTGTACCTGGTCTACTCCTTCAACTATTAAGAGTACAGCTGCAAGTATTAAAAAGTTTTATAAATCCATGTTACAACGGGGATATATTGATGAGATGTATTATGAGGAGGTTATAGATACATTTGATGAAGATATGGATGACTGGATAAGTGACTGTGAAGCATATAACGACCTTGATAGTGCCGATCCATTTTTTGAATTTTTATAATTATATGATGTAGCTCAATATCATCACAAATACAGAGTATCTCCCTTACTACAGTTATTACTTTTCTAATAATCAATAGGAGAGATACTTTTTTTATCCTAATATTTTTTAGATAAAGGGAGGCATAATATGGAAAAGCATAAGATCTACCTAATGAGAACTGCTAAGCTTTATCCCCTTTATGTAACTAAAGCAGAGAGAAAAGGGCATACTAAGTCAGAAATAGATGAGATTATTCCTTGGTTAAGAGGCTATAACCAGCAAGAATTAGAGAGGCAGTCAAATCCTATGCCAAGGTCTGGGGTTTTGTGATAAAAGCAAGATACCAGATAGCTTTTGATCTCATTCTATTTCAAGCATAATAAAAAATGAGGTCAGAGGTGGCATTTTAAGTGAAAAAGCAAAAGGATTTAAAAAGACAAGTATTATTTATTTGTTTGCTATTTGTAGTAGGACTTTTTATAGCTGGATTTATCCAAGCTCCTGTCAAACCGGGTTTATCTGTAGATGAGGCTAGTAGTTCTGAACAGGTTCAAGGGAAAAACAGCCTTGATATGGATTCATTTTATAATTTAAAGAAGCATATTATTAAGGACGATTTTGATTTATATAGGGATGAAAAGGACTTTTTACTAAGTGTAGAGGGTAAGTATGACCTTAATCAAGATGGTGAGCTAGACAAAATATTGGCAAACTTTGCTGGGGGTAAAGAGTCGCTAATAGAGGTTAACGGCCACAAAATC
>DGFG01000125.1:0-6456 GCA_002391555.1 Firmicutes bacterium UBA3906 | reverse complement strand
TATATGATGATGGGCCAAGCGCAGACCCTAAAACTACATTTTATAGGTATAGTGGCAAAAGGCTATATAAGTTAGCCACTATCAATACTGATATCAAGGCTAAATGTACTATATACCCCTATTATGGTAATGTCTTAACTGATGGTAAGGGCAAGATTATTGGCCCTGACCATATTGCAAAATTCCTCTCTCCTAATATCGTCAAAGGCTATTACTCGATAGAGGGAGATAGGTTTAAGCTAAAATCCATTGACTATAAAAAATATTTAGAGGATGAGTACACCTTTACAAGTGACTTTGATGCATTTTTTGTTGAGAAAAACCTAGAGACAAAGATTAGCAAAAAGGACCTTAATTTTTCCTGGGACGAGAATGAAATAGTTAAGTTTAAAAGAGGTGAAAGGGTTAAAGTAATCCTTGTCGGCGACTTTTGGTATGGTGTTAGGCTACAGGATGGAAGAACAGGCCTCCTATATTTCTGGATTGGCGACTAGAAAAATGGCCCTTTAAAGCCAAGGGATTAGGAGATGGAGAAGGGCCTTTTAGCTATCTATTGTTTACCTTGTCGATCCTGTTTGTCCAGATATAGCCCTTGTAGCCCTTTGGTATGGCTTCAAGGCTTTCTTCTGTGTCAAAGCCTTCGGACCATTTTCCGTCTCCTAATACTATAACGACCCGGGTATTGACAGACTCCATCCGTTTAACAAATTTATTAGGCCAGCCCCAAAGGAATTTTGCATACTTGAGGGGAAGATGTAGCTCCATATTATGAAGTTCCTTTGGTATATAGCCGGTAAAGCCTAATAGTTCATACTTAAGTAGGGCTTTTTTCATCATCCGCATTGATAAAAGGCGAAGATCAGGACTTTGCTCTCTTAGGTAATCGATCCCATTATCGTCTCCATAGACAGTTATTAGGGATAATTGATCTTTTGTCATCCTGCTTAAGTAATCAGTCCATAGGACCTGGTAGGTTTCCACATCACCGTCTTTTACATTAATCAGTAACTCCTTGCCTGGAAAGGCTGAGAAAACTTCAGCTAGTTCAGGCATTAAGCCAAGACCCTTGCCCCTAAAGGGGAAGGTCTGCCCCTTGTCAGCAGTGTAACCATAACCAATATCTAAATCCTTTAGCTCAGCCATGGTATAATCGCCCACTAGGCCACTAGCATTGGTTCGGTATTCTAAAGCAAAGTCATGAAAGACTGCGAGCTTTTTATCCTTTGTAAGCCTTACATCAAGTTCTACTACATCTGCACCTAGATCAAAGGCGGCTTGCATGGAGGGGATAGTATTTTCCAAGTAGGGGTGTTCTGGTTCGTCTATTATTTCAGCGGTATTAGTATCCCAGTCCACTTTTGAAACATCATAGCTTTGTGCTAAACCCCTATGTGCCAAAAGCTTATAGTCTCTTTGCTTGGAATAAAATACATTGGTATTGTTGAGCCATACTAGTAGCAATACTGATATTATTATAAGGAGAACAGTTCTTCTTTTACCTGTCTTAGTTTTTTTAACTGATCTATTTTTCATAAGGTCACTCTTTTCTATTAAAAGCAAGAATTATGTTATTTAGCTTTGTCTATACCATACTACATAAGAAACTCCCTGTACAGGTGGGGATTTTTGTTGTGACTGGCCCTAGCTTATAATCATCAGTGGAAATAGCTAGGCCAATTTAAAGCGGCAGGATTTAGCTATAAAAGCGATTATTTTATACTATATTTGTATCTAGACCCTTGTCTTCCTTCCATTAGGCTTAAGTATTAAGTATAATATAAGGTGCTGACGGTAGTTATTGTTAGGCCTTTTCTGTAAGTAAATTAATGGAGGGATTTTATGAAGCTTGTACGCAGGTTACTTTTGTTTTTTCATAGTTTTGTTGGGATAGGTGCTTTGGCAGGAGGCCTGGCTGCAATAACTGACCCATATGAACCCATGGGCGTAACAGTGGATGCCTTAAAACTTTCGCCCTTTAATAGTTTTCTAATACCAGGTATCATACTATTTACTGTGATAGGGCTAGGAAATATCATCGCTGCTATAACCCTGTGGAAAAACTTTAAGTACCAAGGATATATGAGCAGTGTATTTAGCTGGGCCCTGGTCATCTGGATAGTTGTTCAATGTATAATGCTACAGGATATAGTTGCACTGCATATCATATACTTTGTAATTGGATTAGTTGAGGCTTTCCTGTCTGCTATCATATTATTTAAGCAAGGCCTATTTCCAACAGGCTTGATTATGGACCTGTTAGGGAAATCAGGGATAAAAGAAAACCTTAAAAACTAGCTTAATTTAGGTGGACCTAAGAGCCCTTAGCAGACCTATCCCTACTAAAAGCCTAAATCAATGTTACCCGGGAAATGGAACAGGGGTAAAAACCACTCCATACTTTTAGAGACAACTGGTCTTTGTGGGTCTTTAGGAGGCTATTGAATGAAAATTGTAGACAAGACCAAACTAGATAAATCCCATTTAAATCAGGCAGCTTATATATTAACTGATTCTATCCCAACTGGATGGCCTACATTTAATGATGCAATAAAAGAGATTAAGGCCTTGCTGGCTCCGGGAAATACTTTGCTTGCGGCCGTAGAAAAGGATACTGTCCTAGGGATAGGGGCGATACTTGCCCCTATCTATAATGGAAATGTCTTTGAATTACATGCCTTGGCTGTTCGCAGTGATAGGCGCAGGCAGGGCATTGCTAGGGCTATCGTCACAGCCTTAGAGGATGAGGCAAGAAGGCAGGGAGGCATAACCATATACCTAGGGGCCGATGATGAAAGGGACCAGGGGGAGACCTCATTAGCCAATGTTAACTTATATGAGGACTTACCGGAAAAACTTAAAAGCTTTTCTCCCGGTAGCCACCAGACAGGCTTTTACCTAAAGCTGGGCTATAGGATTATTGGAGTAATGCCAGATGCAAATGGAGTAGGAAAACCAGATATTTTTATGGCCAAGCGCTTGTAATAGCTATTGGCTTTTTTAAAAAGGGGCACTATATAGGTCAGAGTCTAGATAAGGGGAGGAGATTTTTATCAGATTATTTATAGGGCTAAACTTTGATGACCAGGTAAGAGCCAAGATTAGTGACCTTGCCCAAAGGGTAAAGGCCGGATCAATCAAGGGCAGGTTTGTAAGGCCAGAGAACCTGCACCTGACAATAGAGTTTTTAGGAGAGATAGAAGCAAGCAGGCTTGGTGCTATCAAGGAGGCAATGGATGAGCTAAGCTATGGGCCATTGACATTAGAACTTAGCAAAATCGGATACTTTAAAAGGCCCGAAGCTAATATCTATTGGCTAGGGATCAGGGACAATGAACAATTATTTAAGATACAAGCAACACTACATCAGGCTTTAAAGGATAGGGGCTTTAAGCTAGAAGACAGACCCTATAGGCCCCATATTAGCTTGGGCAGAAAGGTGATACTAAAGAATGACTTTAATGCCGATGAACTAAACTCTTTAGCAGAGAAAATTTCTATCCAGATTAACAAGGTGGACCTTATGAAATCAGAGTTTGCAAAGGGAGAGCTTAAATATACCATCCTATATAGCAAGGGCCTGGCTTGACCTAGTAGCTTTATGAGCGGGCCTACTTTACTAGCCAAAAGGGAAAGTCATTGAGGACAGAGTTTTTCTTTTTCAAAATATCCTGGACTAGAATAAGATAGGCTAAAGTTAGCAGAATAGATAATGACTCAAAACTAGCTCTTGTTTAATGAAAAAAATGGTGAAAAGTTTGGCAAAATAGGTTATTATTATGCTAACAAGAAAAAAGGAGGCAGCCCTATGAGTGAAATGATAAATAACCGAGAGTATAGGCAAAAGGTACTAAAGGAACTAATCAAGGAACTGCACAGGGGTGCAACAGTCGATGAAATAAAGCCTAGGTTTGAAAAGCTGATTCAAGGGATTTCAGTCACAGAGATAACAGAGATGGAACAGGCCTTGATAATGGAAGGAATGCCTGTAGAAGAAATACAAAGACTCTGTGATGTACATGCTTCTGTTTTCAAGGGATCCATCGAGGAGATACACAGGCCCCAGGATCCTGGTGAGACCCTAGGGCACCCCATCAACACATTCAAGCTTGAAAATGATAAGCTAAGAGCTCTTATCAACAATGAAATCAAGCCACAGCTAGACCTTTACAAGGAAACTGCCTCAGGAGAAAGCCTCGAAAAGCTAGTCAAAGGCTTTGAAAGGCTTTGGGAGATAGACAAGCACTATTCGCGAAAGGAAAACCTCCTCTTTCCCTATCTTGAGAAATACGGTATAACAGCTCCACCTCAGGTTATGTGGGGAGTAGATGATGAAATCCGGGCAGACATAAAGGAGGTAAACAAGCTACTAGCAACTAGTGGTCAAGCTAAAGACATTCTCATAGAAAAGGCAGAGGAAGCAGTAGACAAGGTCATAGAAATGATCTTTAAAGAGGAAAATATCCTATTTCCCATGGCCATTGATACCCTAACAGAGGATGAGTGGTTAGAAATCGCCAGAGCCAGTGAGGAGATTGGATACTGCCTAATTGAGCAAATAGAAAGATGGGAACCTGTCCGAGAGGATATTATAGAAAAAGAACAGGAAGATCTAAGCCAGCCTACAGACAAAAAGGGATATGTTGAATTTGATGCAGGCTGCCTAGCTCCAGAAGAAATAAATGCCATGCTAAATACCTTGCCAATTGATATAACCTTTGTGGGCAAGGACGGAACAGTTAAGTATTTCACCCAGGGCAAAGAGAGGATTTTTGCCCGCCCCAAGACTGTTCTCGGCAGGCGGGTAGAACACTGCCATCCACCAGCAAGTGTGCATATTGTGGAAAAGATAGTTGAGGATCTAGAGTCGGGAAGAAAGGACCATGAGGACTTTTGGATCAGGATGGGGGATAAGTTCGTCTATATCCGGTATTTTGCAGTCAGAAATGAAAAGGGTGAATACCTAGGTGTAATAGAAGTATCACAGGATATCGCACCCATCCAGGAAATCACTGGTGAAAAACGACTTCTCTCAGATGAATAAGACTAAGCAAAAGGTATAATAAGAGGGGGCAAAAGCCCCCTTCTTTTAAATATCCTTAATTTATTAATCATAATGTAAAGGTCTACTAGATGACATTTCAAGTATGAATGCCTTAAACTTAAAAGATGCAAAATACTTGATAAAATATTAAAACTCTAATTTACCTAGGTGGTTGTAGGTTAAGTGTTTTGCACAGGAACCCTTATGCCTTAAAATTATAGACCGGCTTTAGGATTGCTTCGATATCCACAGTATCAGTGATAGTATCCACAATTTCATCAAGTCCCTTGTAGGCCATAGGTGCCTCATCAAGAGTAGCCATGCTAACAGAGCTTGTGTAGACCTTTGACATGGTTTTTTTATATTCGTCTAGCTTTAGTAGCCTTTTAGCCTCAGTCCTACTTAGTATACGGCCTGCACCATGGGGAGCAGAATAGTTCCAATCTTCATTGCCCTTGCCTACACCTAGTATACAGCCATCTCTCATATTAATTGGTATCAAGAGCCTTTCTCCCTTTAGGGCACGGATAGCCCCTTTTCTCACTATATTTGACTCTAGGTCAATATAATTGTGTATGGTATGAAAGGAACTGTGGCTGGTCCATGCCATTTTGTCAATTATTATATCTGCAATGGTCTTTCTATTTAGCTCAGCAAAGTCCTGGCAGATTTTCATATCATGAAGGTACATGTCCCTGTATTTGCCTGTTAGGTAGCATAAATCTCTAGGTATATTCATGCCCTTGTCCCTCATAAGGTCATAGGCTAGCCTTTGATAATAGTCAGCCACCTGCTTGCCTAAGTTTCTACTACCGGTATGGATGATAAAATACATGTATCCAGAGTCATCCCTGTCAATCTCAATAAAATGATTGCCACCACCTAGGGTGCCTATACTTTGCTCAAAGCGTTTGGTATTTCTAAGCTCTCTAAAGCATTTTAGGTCAAGTAGCCTCGGATACCTGATAGTCCTTTCCTTGTGTACTTCTCTACCTGATGGGATGAACTTTCTAATGACCCAATCTAGTCTATCAAAGTCGATTTCCTGCTTGCCCAGCTCATGGGTTAGCATACCACAGCCAATATCTACTCCAACGATATTAGGAATGACCATGTCACCTAGGTCTGCAGTAAAACCAATTACACAGCCCTTGCCTACGTGGGCATCAGGCATAATACGGATCTTGCAGTCCTTAAATGCCTCCTGGGCAACTAATTCTTCAACCTGGGCTACAGCCTCCGGTTCAATTGTCTTTGCAAAGATTTTTACATTGGCCATCTTATCCTCCTGTTAAAAAGCTTTTTTCAATAAAGGCCTTATAAACATAAGCATACTATGACATTGATTGTATAACAAGTATTGCGATGCCTAAAGCTTATCAATTGGATATATGTAACTGTGCAGGCAGTGAAGT
>DGFG01000025.1:9871-12990 GCA_002391555.1 Firmicutes bacterium UBA3906 | reverse complement strand
CTTTTTATGATACGCTTTTTATGCTGAATAATCGCAAGGGGATGACTTCAGCATTTTATTGTCTTTATACTATATTTTTCTTATTTTTAGGAGGTACACATGAACAATAACTTGAAAGAGCTTTGGCAAAAGACCTTGCAGATGGTGAAAAATGAAATTACTGATGTAAGCTACGACACATGGATAAAGGCTATAGAACCTGTGTCCGTAAAGGGCGATCAGCTCTACCTTTGTGTACCAAATGAATTTACCAAGAGCATCTTAGAGGGTAGATACACCGGCCTTATATCAAGCGCAGTAAAGCAGGTTACATCTAAAAGCTATTATATAAATTTTATTTTGTCCAATGAAGCAGATAAGTTCATGGAAAAGCCTAAAAAAGTAGAGACCAAGGAAAGTAACTTTTATGGTATGCTAAATCCCAAATATACCTTTGATACCTTTGTCATAGGCAATAGCAATAGGTTTGCCCATGCTGCTTCACTAGCGGTAGCTGAGGCACCAGCCGCTGCCTATAACCCCCTCTTTATCTATGGGGGAGTTGGTCTTGGCAAGACCCACCTTATGCACGCCATTAGCCATTTTATCTTGGCCCAAAACCCAAAGGTAAAGGTCCTATATTGCTCTTCTGAAAAGTTCACCAACGAGCTTATAAACTCCATCCAGACCAACAAGAACATTGACTTTAGAAACCGCTACCGAAATGTAGATATCCTACTAGTAGACGACATTCAATTTATAGCAGGCAAGGAGTCTACCCAGGAGGAGTTTTTCCATACCTTTAATGCCCTCTATGAGGCTAACAAGCAGATTATAATTTCAAGTGATAGACCACCAAAGGAAATACCCACCCTAGAAGACCGGCTAAGGTCTAGGTTTGAATGGGGCCTTATTGCAGATATTCAGCCCCCTGACCTAGAGACAAGGATAGCCATTCTTAAAAAGAAGGCTGTAATAGACAATATTGAAGTAGATGATGAGGTATTAGCCTTTATAGCCAAAAGGATAGAATCAAACATAAGAGAGCTTGAGGGAGCCCTGACCCGCATAATGGCCTATTCAGCCCTTACTAACAACTCCCTTGATGTCTCCGTAGCCGAAGAGGCCCTAAAGGATATAATATCAAACCAAAAGCAAAGAAAAATAACGCCTGAGCATATACAAAAGATAGTGGCAGATGCCCATCAGCTAAAGGTTGATGATCTAAAATCTAAAAAGAGAAACCGTCCAATCTCCTATCCCAGGCAAATTGCAATGTACCTGTGCAGGGAGATGACTGACCTATCCCTACCTAAAATCGGGGATTTATTTGGAGGGCGTGACCATACGACTGTAATCCATGCCTGTGACAAGATTGCCAATGATATGGAGTCTGACCCCCAAGTGAGAAAGACTGTAAACAGTCTTATAAAGCGAATAAATGAAAGTTAATAGGAGACTGTGGACATCTTTTTACTAAACTAACAGCCTTATCCCCAACTTATCCACAAGAGGAAAGGCACAGTAGTCTAGCTATAAGGCTGAATTCACAATTCCACAGGCCCTACTACTATTACTACTATCTTATTATTATATTCAAATGATTCAGGAGGTATACCATGAAAATCAAATGCAACCAAAATAATTTTTTAAATTCGATTTTAACTGTACAAAAGGCATCCTCTGTTAATACAACTCTTCCAATTCTACAGGGTATTCTAATTGAAGCTAAGAATGACCATCTGGTCTTGACTGCAACCAACCTAGAGCTTGGCATTGAAAGTCATATGAATGCAGAAATACTAGATACAGGTAGGGTAGTACTCCCATCTAGGCTCCTATCGGAAATCGTAAGAAAGCTACCCGATGCTGAAATCGAATTAGAGGTTAAGGACAATTACATAGTAAAGCTTTCCTGCCTTAATTCTGTAGTAACCATCCAGGGACTTGATCCAGAAGAGTACCCTGCCTTGCCCCAGGTAAGTGATGGACAAAAGCTAGAGCTTAACCAAAAGATGCTATCAGAAATGATTAGGCAAACTATTTTTGCAGTTGCAATAGATGAGTCTAGGCCTATTCTAACAGGTGCTCTTTTAGAGGTAAGTGGCAATACAGTAAATATGGTATGTCTTGATGGTTATAGGCTAGCACTAAGAAGGGGTAGGATAGAAAAGGCTCAAAAGGATAGGTCTGTAGTTATACCTGGCAAGTCCTTAGCTGAGATTGCAAAGATAATAAATGATGATAATATTGATATCACTATAATGGTTGCAGAAAATCATGTCCTTTTTGATCTTGGAGACACTAGGGTTATATCCCGTGTCCTAGAGGGAGAATACTTAAACTACCAACAAATAATACCAAGTGAATACAAGCTAAGGGTAAAGGTAGATAGGGATATATTAGCAGCCAGTATCGAAAGGGCATCTCTGATCGCTAGAGAGGGTAAAAACAACCTTATAAAACTAAATATCAAAGAAGGAAAAATGATTATTACATCCAACTCCGAGGCAGGCCAGATCTATGAGGAAATACCCATACTACTTGAAGGGTCAGAGCTAGAAATTGCCTTTAATGCTCGTTACCTATCGGATGTTTTAAAGGTTGTGGACGACCAAGAGCTATGTTTAGACTTTAATACCAATGTAACCCCATGTATTGCTCGTCCTATAAGTGGCGACCAGTTTACCTACTTGCTGCTTCCAGTAAGAACCTTTAGCTAGAGGAGGTCTATATGGAAAAAATAAAAATTAATACTGACTATATAAAGCTTAACCAACTTTTAAAGTGGGCTAATATAGCAGACAGTGGTGCTATGGCAAACCACATGATTACCGATGGCCTTGTAAGGGTAAATGGAGAAAAAGAGCTTAGAAAAGGCAAGAAAATTTACCCTGGGGACCAGGTAGATATAGCGCAGGTGGGGAGCTTTCTTGTTGAGTAGAAAAGGAAGTGCTTTTCTTGTATCTTAGAAGGTTGAAACTGGGTAACTTTAGGAATTATAAGGTCCTAGACCTAAAGTTTAATTCAAAGCTTATATTTTTTGTGGGTCCTAACGGCCAGGGCAAGACCAATATTATTGAGGCTATTTACTTTTCCTGTACAGGCAGGTCCCATAGGACAAGCAAGGAAAAGGACCT
>DGFG01000025.1:0-9660 GCA_002391555.1 Firmicutes bacterium UBA3906 | reverse complement strand
TAGTTCAGAAATTTCTATTTACCTAAATAAAAATGAAAAGAAAACAGTTAATATAAATGGAACACAAACCAAGCGTCTAGGTGAGCTAATGGGCCACTTAAACTCTGTAATATTTTCGCCTGAGGATTTAAAGCTTGTAAAGGATGGACCTATTGAAAGACGCAGGTTTATGGATATGGAGATTTCCCAGATTAACCCTAGGTATTTTTATTGCCTGCAAAGATACAATAGGGTCTTGAGCCATAGAAATAATCTTTTAAAGGAGATCCAAAGAAATGGGTCTTTAAGCAAGACCCTGCCAATATGGAATGAGCAATTGGCTGAGGCAGGTTCCTATATAATTAACAAAAGAATAAAATTCGTCAATTCGCTACAAAATATTTCCCGGGAAATACATAAAAAAATTTCCTGCAATTCCGAGGACCTATCAATCGTATACAAGACATCTATACCCTTTAAGACAGCTGATATAAAGGACATAAGGGAGTCTTTTCTTAGAGAGCTGGAAAATAGGGAAGAGACCGATATAAAAAGGGGTACAACCAGCAGGGGCTGTCATAGGGATGATATGGGTATTACTATAAATGGTGCAGATGTTAGAAGTTTTGGATCCCAAGGACAGGTTAGGACGACTGTCCTGTCACTTAAGCTATCCGAGCTTGAATTTATGTACAATGAAACAGGGGAATACCCTCTGCTTTTATTAGATGATGTTATGTCTGAGCTAGACCCGGTTAGACAGCAAATGCTGCTTGAATATATAGGAAGGGTACAAACCTTTATATCTACTACTGACCTAGAGCAATTGCCCAAATCTCTTATTTCTCAAAGCGAGAAGTTCTACATCAAAAAAGGGGCCCTAGCCCCTCCTATTCCCTAGTCAACCCTTTTAATTTAGTAAAAAAAAGGTTATAATATAAGGAGATATCAGCCAACAAAGAAGGGATGTAATAAAGGCAATAATGATGCTACATATAGGCAAGGATACAGTTGTACCTTTAGATGAGATTATAGCAATTATAAATATTAATTCATATCAAAAATCTGAAGCAAATAAAGAGTTTCTTAAGATAGCAGGAGAAGAGGACTTTGTTGTTAGAATCTCTGAGGATCCTCCCAAGTCTTTAGTTATAACAGACACAGGAGAAAAAACTCTTATTTATATATCGCCTATTTCTACAAGCACTCTTATAAAGAGGAGCAATTATAAAGAGGGCGTTAATACTAGCTTTATAGATGAACAAGGGGGACTTTTTAGTGCAAAATCAAGTAAGTAATAACTATGATGAATCTAATATACAAGTGCTTGAGGGACTTGAGGCAGTTCGAAAAAGGCCTGGCATGTACATAGGCAGTACAGGTCCACAGGGTCTTCATCATATGGTTACTGAGATAGTTGACAATAGTATAGACGAATCAATGGCCGGCTTTTGTGATAAAATCGAGGTCATTATTCACAAGGATTGTTCTATTACTGTCTCTGACAATGGTAGAGGTATACCTGTTGGTATCAATCCTCAATATGGTATATCAGCTCTAGAGCTGGTTTTAACCAAACTCCATGCTGGAGGTAAATTTGGCGGTGGTGGCTACAAGGTTTCAGGTGGCCTACATGGTGTAGGTGCAGCTGTTGTTAACGCCCTATCCGAATGGTTAGAGGTATTTGTAAAGACAGATGGCAAGATTTATACACAAAAATATGAGAGGGGTACACCGCTAACAGGCCTTGAGATAATAGGGGAGACAGAGGATAGGGGTACTACTATTACATTCAAGCCAGATTATGAAGTATTCGAAGACCTTAACTTTGTATTTGATGTCTTGAAAAAGAGACTAAGGGAGCTTGCCTTTTTAAACAAGGGGCTCAATATTAAAATTTCGGACGAGCGGGATGGTCAATCAAAGGAGTTTTTCTATGAGGGCGGTATAGTGTCCTTTGTTCAGTTTTTAAATAAAAACAGGGTTGCCCTGCACCCAGAGCCAATATACCTTCAAGGGGAGAAGGATGGGTCTACCCTTGAAATAGCTATGCAGTATAATGATTCCTACAATGAAAATGTATTTACCTATGCCAATGACATATCTACAAATGAGGGTGGTACCCACTTATTTGGTTTTAGGTCTGGCCTGACTAGGGTCATAAATGATTATGCTAGAAAGCATAACTTCTTAAAGGCCGGGGATGACAACTTTCTTGGTGAGGACACCCGAGAAGGGCTTACAGCCATAGTAAGCGTAAAGTTAGAGGAACCACAATTTGAAGGACAGACCAAGACCAAGCTTGGCAACAGTGAGATAAGGGGCTTTGTCGAATACTCAGTTGTTGAGCACCTGTCCACCTATTTCGAAGAACACCCAGCAGAGGCCAAGATAATAATGGAAAAGGTCATGTCTGCATCTAGGGCCAGAGAGGCAGCTAAAAAGGCTAGAGAGCTTACTCGGAGAAAGAGTGTATTAGAATCTGGCTCCCTACCAGGCAAACTAGCAGACTGTTCAGAAAAGGATCCTAGCCTGTGCGAGATTTTTATAGTTGAGGGTGACTCAGCAGGTGGGTCAGCCAAGCAGGGCAGGGAAAGGACCTTCCAAGCTATACTTCCCCTAAGGGGCAAGATATTAAACGTTGAAAAATCTAGAATTGACAAGGTCTTGTCCAATGCAGAGATAAAGGCTATGACTACTGCCTTTGGTGCTGGAATAGGAGACGAGTTTGACCTTGAAAAGCTAAGATACCATAAAATCATCTGCATGACTGATGCTGATGTTGACGGTAGCCACATAAGGACTCTACTATTAACCTTCTTTTATAGGTATATGAGACCACTTGTAGAGGGCGGCTATGTATATATAGCCCAGCCACCCTTGTACAAGGTTGTTAAAAACAGAAAAGAAACCTATGTCTACAGTGATGAGGAGCTAGAAAAGCTCCTAGATGAAATTGGTAGAGAGGGTATAGAGATACAGCGCTACAAGGGTCTAGGAGAGATGAATCCAGAACAGCTCTGGGATACTACAATGAACCCGGAGACCCGTACAATACTTAGGGTAGACCTTGAGGATGCTATTTCAGCCGATGAGATATTTACCCTGCTAATGGGAGACAAGGTTGAGCCTAGGCGGGAGTTTATACAAAACAATGCCAAGCAAGCCATGAATTTGGACATATAGAGGGGAAGGTATAAATATGGAGTCTAATAATCAAAGGATAATAAATGTTGACATAGAAAAAGAGATGAAAAAGTCCTATATAGAGTATGCTATGAGCGTTATAGTAGGACGAGCCCTACCAGATGTTAGGGACGGGCTAAAGCCAGTTCATAGGCGAATACTCTATTCCATGCATGAGCTAGGTATGACACCTGACAAGCCCTACCGTAAATCTGCCAGGCTAGTCGGTGATGTTCTAGGTAAATACCACCCCCATGGAGATAGTGCAGTATACGATGCCATGGTTAGGATGGCTCAGGACTTTTCCACCCGCTACCAGCTAGTTGACGGTCATGGTAACTTTGGGTCAGTCGATGGTGATTCAGCTGCAGCCATGCGTTACACTGAGGCTAGAATGACTAGGCTGGCCACTGAGATCCTTTCTGATATAAACAAGGAAACCGTTGACTTTATGCCTAACTTTGATGAGTCCTTAAAGGAACCAGTGGTTATGCCAGCTCGTTTCCCTAACCTATTAGTAAATGGGTCCTCTGGTATAGCTGTTGGTATGGCAACCAATATTCCTCCCCACAACCTAGGGGAGGTAATAGACGGTGTTATTGGTCTTATTGATGATCCTGATATTAGTGTAGAGGAGATAATGGACTATATAAAGGGTCCTGATTTTCCTACAGGAGCAATAATTCTTGGTATGGAGGGCATACGGCAGGCATATAGGACCGGCCGGGGAAGGGTTGTAGTCAGGGCCAAGACTGAGATAGAAGAAATGGCCAACAACCGGTCTAGGATAATAGTTACTGAAATACCCTACCAGGTTAACAAGGCTCGCCTAATTGAAAAAATCGCAGATCTGGTTAAGGAAAAAAAGATAGATGGTATTTCTGATATTAGGGATGAGTCCGACCGCAATGGTATGCGGATAGTTATTGAAATAAAAAGAGATGTAAACCCCAATATAGTATTAAACTTATTATTCAAGCATACCCAATTGCAGGAGACCTTTGGGGTTATCATGCTTGCCCTAGTTGACAATGAGCCAAAGGTCCTAAATATAAAGGAGATGCTCTATTACTATCTAGAACATCAAAAGGACGTAGTAACCAGACGGACCAAGTATGATTTAGAAAAGGCAGAGGCAAGGGCCCATATTTTAGAGGGTCTGTTAACTGCCCTAGACAGTATTGATGCTGTTATAAGCCTGATCCGTGGTTCTAGGACAGCTGCTATAGCCAAAGAGGGACTAGTCAATAACTTTAACCTTACTGAAATCCAAGCCCAGGCTATTTTGGATATGAGACTGCAGCGCTTGACAGGCCTAGAGAGAGAAAAGATAGAAAATGAATACAACGAAATCCAAAAGACTATAGCCTACCTAAAAAGCATACTAGCTGACGAAGGCTTACTCATGAGCATTATCAAAGAAGAGCTATTAGTCATTAAAAATAAATATAATGATGACAGAAGAACTGACTTTATGCCCATGGATGGTGAAATTGATATAGAGGACCTGATAGATGAACATGATGTGGTCATTACCCTAACCCATTACGGCTATGTCAAACGTACTCCCCTTTCTGCCTATAGGAGCCAAAGAAGAGGGGGCAAGGGTATTACCGGATTACAGACAAGGGAGGACGACTTTGTTGAGGAGATCTTCACAACCTCTACCCACCAAAGTATTTTATTCTTCTCATCCTTTGGCAAGGTTTATGACCTAAAGGCATACCAGATACCAGAGGCTGGCAGAAATGCTAGGGGTACTGCAATTATTAACCTACTCCAGCTTGACCCTGGTGAAAAGATAGAGGCCTACATACCAATAAAAGATGAAGACTTTGAGCTAGGCAGGTACCTATTTATGGCTACTCGAAAGGGGACAGTTAAAAAGACACCCCTTGAGGCCTTTAGCAATATCCGCAAGGGCGGGATTATAGCCATTAGCCTAAGAGAAGATGATGAGCTAATATCTGTTATCCTAACTGATGGCGATAGAGAAGTTATTATGGCTTCTAAAAAGGGCAAGGCCATCAGGTACAGCGAAGAGGATGTTAGGGTTATGGGCCGGACCGCAATGGGTGTTCGTGGTATAAGGCTCGATGAAGATGACTATCTGGTAGATGTCCAAAGGGTAAAAGAGGGGGCAGATGTCCTAACTATTAGTGAAAAAGGTTATGGCAAGCGAACAGACCTAGCCGAGTATAGGCAGCAAAGTCGGGGCGGCAAGGGCATAATTACAATGAATACTACTGAAAAAACAGGTCTTTTAGCAGCAATGAAAGTTGTAAAAGATGAAGAAGACCTTGTAATAATTAATTCAGATGGTATAATTATACGAATAAGAACAGAAGATATATCCTCGTCGGGTAGAAATACCCAAGGGGTAAGGCTGATGAGGTTTGATGAGGATACCCATATAGTTTCAGTCGCCAAGGCAAAAAGGGAAGAGGACCTAGAAGAGGATATGGATGATGACCAGGCTACTAACAAGGACAATGGGACCTTGACCAAGCAGGGCCAAGATCCAAAAGATAAGGACAATAAACTAACCTTGGATGGTAAAGACAAGGGCCAGGTGACAGAGGGTCAAGGGGGCCAAGGATTAGCTAATAGCCTAGATGGACAATTAGAAAAGCTAGTTGACAGGGCTATGGCTGATTATAGTGATGAAAAAGCCAAGGAAGACCAGGAGGATGGCCAAGGGGACGACCAATAGGCTAGCTGGCCAGCTAAGGGGTTATATATATTTGAAATGGAGGTTTGCTTTATGGAAATGTCAATTAGGATAGTAAAAAGTCAGGAGAAAAAGACAAAGCCTAGAGAAGATAGCTTGGGATTTGGTAAGATTTTTACAGACCACATGTTTGTAATGGACTACAATCCAGACAAGGGCTGGCATGACCCTAGGGTTGTACCCTATGGCAAAATAGAATGTGATCCTTCTACCATGGTATTTCACTATGGCCAGGCGATATTCGAGGGCATGAAGGCCTATCTAAATGATAAGGGTGAGCCTGTCCTATTTAGGCCCATGGAAAATATAAAAAGGCTCAATATGTCAGCTAGGAGGGTATGCATACCTGAGTTTGATGAAGACCAGCTGCTCAAAGGCCTAAAAGTCCTACTTGATATAGAAAGGGACTGGATACCAAAAGCCGAGGGAACCTCCCTTTATATAAGGCCCTTTATTATTGCAACTGATAGCTGTCTAGGTGTTAATCCATCCAAAACCTACAAGCTAATGATTATACTATCTCCTGTTGGAGCCTATTATGCTGAGGGCATAAAGCCTATAAAGATTTATGTTACAGAGGAATATGTCAGGGCATCAAAGGGTGGGGTAGGCCATATAAAGACTGCCGGTAATTATGCTGCTAGTCTCTATGCAGCAAAAGAGGCCAGTGATAAGGGCTATACCCAGGTCCTCTGGCTTGATTCTAAACACCACAAGTATGTCGAAGAAGTTGGCACGATGAATATATTCTTTAAAATAGATGGAAAGCTTATTACTCCTCCCTTAGAGGGTTCTATACTTCCCGGTATCACCAGGGCATCTGTTATAGAACTAGCATCGGATATGGGTATAAGCATAGAAGAAAGACCAATTTCCATCCAAGAGGTATATGATGCCCATAGTGAGGGTAGGCTAGAGGAGGTCTTTGGTACAGGGACTGCTGCGGTCATATCTCCTGTTGGTACCCTATGCTGGAGGGACAATGTTATAGAGGTAAACAATGGCCAGATGGGAGACCTATCTAGAAAGATTTATGATACCATAACTGGCATCCAATATGGCAAGCTCGAGGATAAATGGGGCTGGATCCAAAGGATCTAAAAGAGAATAACAAATAATCATTTTAAGAAAAAAGCCAAAGGGATATTCTAACTATAGAGTATCCCTTTTTTGAAGGAACTTCCCGAAAAATGTCAAACATATCTATTAGAAGATTTTTAAAGGAAGTTTTTTATGGATACAAGGGGCCAATTAGGATCAAAAATTGCACAGGACTTGATATTCACTGGCAAATCCTATATTAATTCTCCTATAGTGGAGGAGGCTATCTGCGATATTTTATTAAACAGGTATGGTGAGGACTATATTACCATAGCTGATAGGTTTTTAGATAGTGTCAAGGCTTTAAATAGGGACCTGGCCTATATACAGTTTTGCCTGTTAAGGCTGGTTTTTACTACTGGTCTAGACCTTTCTGGCAATATCCTCTACATAGGGCCTGACCCTAGGACCTTTATCTTTGCACTTTTAGACGCAAGGGCCCTACTTAAAAATATAGGGGTTTTAACAGGTCAGCCTATGGCAAATAGGAGCACTAGGCTTTTTTTTAAGTCTCCATCCAATCAGGATATAGAAAGGGTCAAGGAAGGAGTCAGCTACCTAATTACTAGGCTAAGGACCAAGCTTGACCTAGATGGCTTAACAATAGATAGGCTAGATGAGACAGAGACTGAACTGGCAGGAGGGCAGACAGACCCCTGGGACCTTATTGTGATAAGAGACCCCTCTAGCCTAGATAAAGGGAATGATTTTCTCCTAGACCATAGGGATAGGTTAAGGGTCGGAGGGGGACTAATTATTGTACAGCCACCTAGGGCAGGTATTCAAGGTATGACCCGGGAGATTGCTGCCTGGGTAAAAAGGCTTGCCTATAGGCCTGGGCAGGAATATTGCTTGGAGGCCATAAGTCCCTGCTATATGTCCAAATCCTGTATAGGCTGTCGCCTCTGTCTAGAGGGCTTTGATATAAAAAGCAGACTCATAGATGACATAGTAGCCAGTAGCCCATCAGGCAAAGGACTAAAGACAGTAGCTAGCCTAGGGAAAAAGGCTGGTATCCTTGATGAATGGATGTACCTAATCCTTAGAAAGACCAAGGGCCAAAAAACAAGTACAAGTAAAAAGATAGAAAGGCTAGACCAAAAGCCCATAGACAGGCCCATTAGCTGTGAGTTTTCTATTATTTCACCAGTCAATAGGGATGACTACATAAGTATATGTGATGGCTTATCCGGTCCTATGAGATTTAGTATAGACCTAGTAGAGGCCAAGACCCAAGCTCTTGCCCTTGGAGACAGGATAAGGGCTGAAAACATCATTATTAAAGAAGGGGAAAAGGGAAAGGGCTTTAAGATAACTGAAGATACCAAAATTACTAATCTAACAAATAGGTCACTTAAGGCCAGGCTAGACCAGGTTAATATAGATGAAGGGGCTCTGGGCTTTTTACTCAAGAGGCTTTGGGGATTTGATGACTATAGGGAGGGCCAGCTAGCTATAATAAAGCAGGCTCTTTTAGCTAAAAACACCCTTGGGATTTTGCCAACAGGCGCCGGTAAATCCTTATGTTTTCAGCTGCCTGCCCTGCTAAGGCCAGGCATTTCCCTTGTTATATCTCCCTTAAAGTCTCTAATGAAGGACCAGATAGACCACCTAAAGGCCTCGGGCTTTGATTATGTTGCATATTTAGACAGCTCCATGAAAAAGCACAGCAAGGACAGGATCCTAAGGGACTTAAAGCTAGCTAGGTTAAGGCTTTTATATATTTCCCCTGAAAGGCTACAGATAAAGGACTTTCAAGATGAACTAGTAGCCTTGTTAGAGGATGAGAAAATAAACTACCTAATACTAGATGAGGCCCATTGTGCCTCAGAATGGGGTCATGATTTCAGGCCCGCCTACCTAAAGGTAAGGGATGTGGCAAGGAGGCTGGGCGATCCGACCATACTTGCCTTAACTGCTACTGCCTCTAGCAAGGTTTTAGATGATATTATGGAGATCTTCGGCCTAGATAGGGATGGACTAATTTTGCCAAGAACCTATGATAGGCCAGAGCTTAGCTTTGAGGTTATAACAAGGCCAGTAGGAGAGAGCAAGGCAGATAGTCTAGCCTACCTTTTAAGGGAGAGGATCCCCAGCCTTTTGGGCTACTCTAAATTAGAAGACCTCCACCAGCAGGGGTCAGGTATTGTATTTACAATATACGCCGATCCCAGGGGTAGCTACACCAAGACCTATGGGACTGAGCATATAAAAGATATACTAGATAATTGGGGCCTGCCTGCAGAGAGATACCATTCTAGGCTCGATGACGAGCTCAGGATAGATATCCAGGACCAGTACATAAGGGGGCAGATCCCACTGCTTGTATCAACCAAGGGCTTTGGTATGGGCATAGACAAGGCGAATATTAGGTACATAATCCATATGTGCTTTTCCAACTCACTAGAGGCCTATTATCAGGAGGCTGGTAGGTGTGGCAGGGACAAGGGCCATGCCCATGTAGTATTAGTAGCTAGTAAAAGGCACCCTAGCTGTATAAAGGGATCCTCCTACAGGCAGGAGCCAGCCTGTATAGAAAAGTGGACATGTGCCTATAAGAGGGGTCCAAAGTGTGATTATGGGATGCAGGCCAAATTTATCTGTGATGAGTATGGGAACAGGTCTAAAATGAAAAAGGATCTTAACCGTTTTATAGACAGGCT
>DGFG01000053.1:4324-5169 GCA_002391555.1 Firmicutes bacterium UBA3906 | reverse complement strand
ATCATCATCCACTGTCTAACAAATCCTAAGACAACTTGAGATATTCCTATCCCTGCAAAAACAATCAATACCATTTTCAATGTGTTCTCTAGTTTATAGGGCAATATCTCATCAAATATTATGCTATTAAATAAAGAAGACACAATCCCTAATATAGTAAGAATAAGAGAAGCTATAATCCCATACGCGAATAGTTTCTTTTGAGGTGATAAAAGCCGTACATAGCGAGAGAATACCTTGTCACCCTTATTTCTGCTACTAATAAATTTTTCGTTTGGTTTTAAGATTAATCTGGCTCATGTTAAGTCCTTATAAAACTCATCAATTTCCTGTTATTTATAGTTTCATTCAGATGGGTATATATTACTTTGTGTAACCCATTTTATGCTATATATTTGCCAGCGTCAACCCTTTGTTTGTATTTATTTGAATATAAGTATAATGTGACAAAATAATATGTTTTTCGACACTCATAAGACCTATATACCTAGCTAGACTAATTTTAGTTAAATAAAAATAAAGGCCTTCCGTCATTATCCTGTCAGCTGTATTAGAGCTAAAAGTGAATAGTTCGAAAGACCCTTATTGATTATAAGCTTTCAAAAATTATTTACTTGTAATATCAAAGGCCCAGGGCCCTTTAAGGGAGTTTATCAACCCATCAAAAGTTATGGTTAGCTTTTTATCCCCTGGCCTTATCTCTAGGTCAAAATGGTCTATTACCAAGTTGTCATTATAATGATAGCTGTAGCTATAGCTATCGTAGGGCAAGCGAAGCTGCAATGTATTTATGTTTTCAGCCCTTTTACTATCATAATCGGTATCAACAAATAGCTTTAGCCTAT
>DGFG01000053.1:0-4076 GCA_002391555.1 Firmicutes bacterium UBA3906 | reverse complement strand
TTTAGGTCAACAGTAGCCCCGTCCTCAGGTATGGGTATTTTGACTTCTTCTCTAATATCATATTGGACTAATAGCTCGGGTATCTTAACATGATATTCTGATATATCTGGATTAGGCTCAAAGCTTAGGTTTGCCCCCCAACTAGGTCCCTTGTTCTCAGTCAAGGGATAGCTTGTTCCATTACTGTCTGTGATGATTACATTATCATTGTAGCCGCCTTCACTGTCTATATAGCCATATAGTATAACCCTACGACCTGCCTGTGGGTGTTCTATAGGGTTTAGTCTGACCCTACCATTTTCCCTACTAGCTACTAGGGTCAATCCCAAGCCATTTTTGTACTCTGTAGGCCCTAGTTGCTCATAGTCCTCCACTCCCTGGGCCCTAGTAAGCTTTACAGGTGCAAAAATATTGCCAGAAAGAATGATCCTATAGTCTAGCATATCTGCAGGTGTTATATAATGGGAACCACCAATCCAACCATCACCAGAGGCATACCAAGAATTAGTAGACTTGTACTCGCTCCCATCCCTTGCCTGTAGGACAAGCTTTGGAGGCATATCTCCGTCACCTGCCATCTCTATTAGGAGGGATTCTCCCTGCTTTATAATGGACTTTATTATTAGCTTTCCACTTTTATCTGTTAGCTCTATTGGCTTGTCTAATAGGTAGACCCCGGATTGATTGTCCCTTACTATCTCACCTGTCCCAGGTATAAAGTAGAGTCTCTCCTTTATTTCTGCTAGTATATACCTGCCTGCTGGGCTAAAGCTAGTGGCTAAAATTATGATAAGGGCTACTGCAGCTAGGGCTAGCCTAATCCTACTGCGCTTATGTTTTGCCCTTGGTCTTTCAGCAGTGTCTGGCCCTTTAGTGGAAATTGAGGATAGGACATTTTTCTTTATCCGGTCCTTTTGGTCCTTTGAGGGCAGACTATCCTTTGAGTCTATTAATTCTATTAACAATGCTTGTTCATCATCGGAGAGCTGGTCTAAGTGACTTTTTATATACTCTTTATCCCTACTCAATTATATCTCTCCCTTCAGTATTTTTAAAATACTTGCGCAGGGCCTTGCGGCCACGCCATAGCCTATTGTCAACTGCCTGCCTTGACAGGCCTAGGCTTTTACTGACTTCCTCTATGCTCTCATCTAGGATATAGACCCTTAAAAATATCTGCCTGTCTAGGTCAGGCAAGGACCTGATAGCCTCGATAATCTTTTGCCTTTCTTCCTTTGCTAAAAAGCTAGCCTCTACATTGCTAGCCTCTATCTGCTGGCTTTCCCTTTTTAAGTCCTCTATCTTAAAGACCCTGTTCTGGCGACTTAGCCTTCTTTTATAGCTTAGAGCCTTGTATTTACACAAGATCAAGAGCCAGGTCTTTAATTTACCCCTGCCAGGGTCGTATTCAGATATTTTATTCCAGGCATCAATAAATACATCCTGAACGCACTCTTCTATATCCACAGTTTGGCCATATCCCCTAAGGATAGTTGAGGCCAAACTATAAACAGGATCCATATAAATATCCATAACCTGCTCTAGGGCAAACTCTTTTTTCTTTTTTAGCTGGCCAATTAATGCTCCTATGTCAGGCTCCATGAATTCACCTTCCCCAACTAGTTTAGTTTAAGTCTTAAGGCCTTAATTACTCACTCATATAATACTACACCTTTTAGGGCCCATTTCTCCCAGAATAATAAGATATTTTAAAAAATCTTATTAAGGCAAAGAAAAAAGTGCCCCAATGCAAATCCCTTTCACGCATGAGGCACTCTCTATCAAGGGCTTTAATTTTGCCCTTAGTTTTTTATTTAATGGGCTAAACTAGCTAGCCTTTTTCTTTAAAACTGTTACCCCAACTACTAATATAAGGGGGAAAACAACTGCCGTTAGTATACCAACCTTTAATCCAGCCTCAGTAATGCTCAGGCTATGGATAAGGCCACTTAAAAAGCTGCCCCCTGCCCTTTGTACTGCATTAGACACTAGGCCCACAATCCCAGGACCTACTGAACAGCCAAGATCTCCTGCCAAGGCCAGGTAGGCAAACATGGCAGTCCCCCCCAAAGGAAATACCCTAGCCGTTAGACTAAAGATGCCAGGCCACATAAGGCCTACAAAAAGTCCTACAAGAGCACAGCCTACTAAGGATAGGTAGGGACTTTTAGAAAAGACTACAAGGAAATAGCTAGCGGCACAGCAGGCGCTACTAATAATCAGTGCCTTTCTAAGCTTTATTTTGCTACCAAAGATCCCATATAGGGTTCGTGACAGGCCCATGAAAACAGCAAAGGCCATAGGCCCTAGCAAATCTCCCAGGGTCTTTGATACACCAAGACCCAGCTCAGCAAAGAGGGAGGACCATTGCGACATGGCCTGCTCAGAGGCACCTGCACTAATCATCAGGATAATAAGCAACCAAAAGAAGCCAGAGGAAAAAAGCTTTCTCAAGGGTAGCTGCTTGCCCTCCTCTACTAACCTTCTTAAGGGTACCTTGGCAAATAAAAAGATATTAAAAAATGGTATTATGGCCCAAAGCATGGGCAGGTAATGCCAGTTGCTTGTACCAGCTGCTAGAAAATAAAGGGTTGATAGGATTACAACAGCAACATGACCCCAGCAGTAAAAGGAGTGGAGCAGGCTCATGGCCGATGCCTTTTCCTCGCCAGGTAGGGATTCTACTATGGGGCTAATTAGGACCTCAATTATACCGCCCCCTGTTGCATAAATCGTAACCGCTATTATTAGCCCCATATATGGGCTAGGCAGTATCCTAGGTAGGATACCTAGACAAAACAGGCCAAGGACAGTAAAGACATGGGCCGAGACTATCAGCTTGCGCCAGCCAATCTTATCTGCTAGCCTGGCTGCTATAAGGTCAACTGTTATCTGTACTCCAAAGTTTAAGGAAATTAAAAGGCCAATTGCCTCTAGTGAGATATCAAACTTTTTTTGAAAGGTAACAAACAAAAGAGGGGCCAGGTTATTTATAATAGCTTGTGTAATATAACCTAGCCAGCTTGCGTAAAGTGTATGTCTGTATGTAAATTTCATCTAATACCCCTTTATGACTCTTAATCTTTATCTTTGCACCCTAGTATTGTAGCATAAAAGTAGCCCTAGTAGGCCAGTAATAATTTTGCCCACCTTATACCAAGGTCACCCTACCTCTCTACCCTAGTGTCGGCAAAGACTGAACTGAGGTTAATTATTAGATCTGCATTTTCCCTTTTAGACTCATCTGTATAAATGTGGTCACCAAAGGAAAAGCTAGCTCCGTCCGGTAGGCTTGTTCTGCAAAAGGCACCACTGGCCTTGACATAGACCTTGGCATCCTTAGGTAGGATTATGTCAGCATCGGAGAATATGCTGTTTACCTCTATCTCCACCTGCCCGTCCCCTGGCTCAAAGGCTGATAAGTCTAGACTTGACCTAGAAAATACAATAGTATATTCATCTGAGTCTGCCCTATAGCTAAGTGACTTTTCACTGAAAATAATATTGTGGTTATCCACATAACCAGTGTTGCCTAAAAGAATAAATAGGCCAAGTAGGGTTAGGAAAAGACCAACAATGACCCTGGCTGTAGAAATATTTAGATTGAAAAAGTGCTTTAATAGTAGAAATATACCCGACAGAACCAGAAAAATACCCCAAAAATATGCTCTCATTTGATAACATCTCCCCTTAGATAATTAGTTTTCTTCTGTAACGAGCTGGTTTTTGATTTCACCCTCTTCCTTTCGGTAGATTAGCTTTGGAAGCAAGATATACACCAGTGGATACAAAAGGGCGCATAGTAGTATAGAAAATAAAACATCAAGTAGTGCATGCTGCTTTATAAACATAGTGGAGAGGGAAACTAGGACCATAACTATAAAGGATATAGGCGGTAGTAGCTTCCTCCTGGCAAAGGGCTCATACCTTACAAGGGCAATATGTATAGCTATAGCATCAAGTACATGCATGCTAGGCGCCACATTGGTGGGAGTATCGATAGAGTAGATAAAGGCTATTAGCCTTGAAAATATATCTGTCTCCACAATCTCTGGCCCTGTCTCTTATACACATCT
>DGFG01000170.1 GCA_002391555.1 Firmicutes bacterium UBA3906 | reverse complement strand
AGATGTGTATAAGAGACAGAATCTTGACCTTTAGTCAATGAGAATTTATAAACATTTTATAGCAATTGTCTTTAGCTTGAAAACACTTGGCCCTACTTTATTATTGCCATTAAAATGATCTTAAAAAAAGCTTCTATATATATAGAAGAGAAAAGCTATAGCTTTATAGTAAATAGCTATAGCTTTGTAATATCGACCAGCTCAGTATTTTGCTCATTATAGCCACAGGCAATAATACCTGCTATGGCATTTGCCGTATCTAATGATGTCAAGCAGGGGATTGATAGCTGTAGGGCTCTACGGTGCAGGGCTATATAGTCATCAACTGTTGAGTCTAAGGCAGCACCTGTATAAACAATATAGCTAACCTTTTTACTCTCTAAGAGCTTAAAGGCGTTATCGCTTTCCTTTATACCCTGTATCATAGTAGCCTTTACACCAATTTCATTTATGGCCTCAGCTGTATCCTTGGTAGCATAGATTTGAATACCCAGGCTATCTAGTCTTTTTGCCAGGGGCTTTACCTCCTCAAGGTCATTGACATCTACACTGATTAAGGCCCCAACCTCCCTACCCTTTAAGGGGGATTCTATCCTTATACCTGCAGCAGTTAGACCCTTAAAGAGGGCTTCCTTCATGGTCTTGCCTATACCTAAGACCTCGCCAGTTGACTTCATCTCAGGCCCTAGATAAAAGTTTACGTCAGTTAGCTTTTCAAAGGAGAATACAGGTACCTTGACTGCATAATAAGGGATCTTGGAATAAAGACCAGTCCCATAGCCTAGGGATTTTAAATCCTGGCCTAGCATGACCATTGATGCCAGTTTTACCATAGGAATCCCTGTCACCTTGCTAATATAGGGCACGGTCCTTGAGGCCCGAGGATTTACCTCTATAACATAAAGCTCATTTTCATAGATTAGGTACTGGATATTTACAAGGCCCCTGGTCCCAAGGGCAAGGGCTAGCTTCCTTGAATAGTCCACAACCTTTTTTGTCATATCCTCATCTATATTAAAGGGGGGATAAACAGCTATAGAATCTCCACTATGGACTCCGGCCCGCTCGATATGCTCCATAATGCCAGGGATTAATACTTCCTTGCCATCGGATATAACATCTACCTCAAGCTCAGGCCCCATCATATACTTGTCTACAAGAACGGGACTGTCTATACCATCGGCAACAATCCGTTTCATATAGGTTGAGGTCTCCTGATCGCTATTTACAATCATCATATTTTGTCCGCCAATAACATAGGAGGGGCGAAG
Source organism: Firmicutes bacterium UBA3906 (assembly GCA_002391555.1). Classification (GTDB taxonomy): domain Bacteria; phylum Bacillota; class Clostridia; order Caldicoprobacterales; family DTU083; genus UBA3906. The sequence continues at coordinate 3,859 of DGFG01000170.1, read as the reverse complement.
CAAGACTGGATAGCCTAGCTTGTTAGCAGCCTCTATGGCCTCTCGCTCATTAAAAATGCATAGGCCTGGCGGTCTTTTTATAGAAAGGTCTTCTAGCAAGGCATCAAAACGTTTGCGGTCTTCGGCTATGTCAATGCCCTCTGCTGATGTCCCCAGGATGGGGATACCTGCCCTATCAAGGAACTTTGTTAGCTTTATGGCAGTCTGACCACCAAAGGCAACAACAACCCCAATGGGCCTTTCTACCTTTATTATATTCATTACATCCTCAGGACAAAGGGGCTCAAAATAGAGCCTATCAGCAGTATCATAGTCAGTAGAAACTGTCTCTGGATTGTTGTTGATTATAACTGTGTCATAGCCCGCTTCCTTTAAAGCCCATACACAGTGGACTGATGAGTAGTCAAACTCTATACCTTGGCCAATGCGAATAGGGCCAGAACCCAGGACTATGATAACTGGTTTACCTGATCTTTCTAAGGTCCTAGCTTGGCAGTGCCCATCATAGGTTGAATAAAGGTAGGGACTTTGCAAACCATACTCTACCACCTTTGAATCAACAAGCTTGAATGAGCAGTCAAGACTAGGTAGGCTTGAGCTTGCTGATATTCTCTTTAAGGCCTCATCAGTATAGCCATAGGTCTTGCCCTGCATATAGGTCTTTTTATCAAGGACTTTTCCTTCTATGGCCAGCTCGTAATCTGCCAGCTTTTTAAGTTTATATAGGAAAAACTTATCTATCTTGGTTATCTCATAGATATCATCTATGCTTATGTTCTTCTTTATGGCTTCAAATACAGTAAAGAGCCTTTTGTCATCTACTATCCTTAGTCTATCTAGGATAGGCCTGTCTGTTTCCACAGTCATATTTAGGCTATCTACATTTATCTCGGCCCCCCTAACAGCCTTCATAAGGGCCATCTCAAAGGTGGGACCTATGGCCATAACCTCACCGGTCGCCTTCATCTGGGTCCCAATCTCTCTTTTTGCACCAGCAAACTTGTCAAAGGACCACTTGGGTAGCTTTACCACCACATAATCTAGGTCAGGTTCCTGGCTCGCATAGGCTAGACCTGTAACATCATTTACTATTTCATCTAGTCTGTAGCCCAAGGCAATCTTTGTTGTAACCTTTGCTATTGGATAGGCAGTTGCCTTGCTAGCAAGGGCTGACGATCGGGAGACCCTAGGATTTACCTCGATAACTGCGTACTGTGAATTTTCTGGATTAAAGGCCAGCTGACAATTGCAGCCACCTACAATACCCAGGGCTGAGACAATACGAAGGGATGCAGACCTTAGCATCTGGTACTGGTCATCAGTTAAGGTTAGGGCTGGAGCTACAACTATACTATCACCTGTATGGATACCAACAGGGTCAAGGTTTTCCATGCTACATACGGCGATAACATTGCCATCATGGTCTCGCATGGTCTCAAACTCGATTTCCTTCCAGCCAAATATATATCTTTCTATTAAAACCTGGCCTATTGGCGAGGCCTCTATACCAGCCTCTGCAACCTGCCCTAGTTCCTTTGCATTGTGGGCGATACCTCCACCGGTCCCACCTAGGGTAAAGGCGGGCCTAACTATGATAGGATATCCTATATCCTCAGCGATTTTTAGGGCCTGGTCCACACTATTGGCTGTAGCCGAGGGGATCACTGGCTCACCAATCTGATCCATGGCCTCCTTAAAGAGCCTGCGGTCCTCTGCCCTGTCAATTGCCTCTGCAGAGCTACCGAGAAGCCTGACCTTATGCTTTTCTAAAAAGCCCTCCTTGACCAGCTGCATACCTATGGTAAGACCTGTCTGGCCCCCTAAAGTGGCCAAGAGGCTATCTGGCCTTTCCTCTATAATTATTCTTTTAATTGTCTCTACAGTAAGGGGTTCTAGATAGATCTCATCGGCTAGAGCCTGGTCTGTCATAATTGTTGCAGGATTGGAGTTTACTAGGACTACATTGATCCCCGCCTCTTTTAGGACTCTACAGGCCTGGGCCCCTGCATAATCAAACTCTGCCGCCTGCCCAATCACTATTGGGCCCGATCCAATTACTAGTACCTTCTTTATGCTCTTGTCTAGAGGCATTAGGACGCGCCTCCCATCTATAAATTTTAGTTTTCATATATGAAGCCCGCTTCTGACGGGCCCTGTCTTGCTTTTTTATTTTGCTAGACCTTTTAGCTAGTCTGCCATACACTTAACTAGGACGGCCTTTTGTACATGGAGTCTGTTTTCAGCCTCATCGAATATCTCCTTTGCATGCTCCTCAAATACCTTGTTTGTTATCTCCTCTTCCCGGTGGGCTGGCAGGCAATGAAGGACTATGGCATCCTCTTTGGCAATGGCCATGAGCTTATCATTGATCTGATAATCCTTAAGGCTACCATTTCTAATTTCCATCTCCGCCTCCTGGCCCATAGAGGTCCATACATCTGTAACGAGCACATCTGCATCCTTGGCAGCCTCAAAACAATCCTGGCTGAGGCTAAAGCTACCATTGTCCTTGGCCCATTTTATTAGGTCCTCATCTGGTTCAAAGCCCTTTGGACAGGCTATGCTAACCTTCATACCAGTCTTTATGCCACCTACTATCAAGGAATTGGCCATGTTATTACCGCTACCTATATAGCAAAGCTTTAAGCCTTCAAGCTCTCCCTTGTACTCTTTTATGGTCAAAAGGTCCGCTAGTACCTGGCAGGGATGGGCATAGTCAGTTAGACCATTTATTACAGGGATTGATCCATATGCTGCCATATCTTCAACCTCCTGCTGGTCATAGGTCCTAATCATTATACCGTCTAGGTACCTGGAAAGGACCCTGGCTGTATCCTGGACAGGCTCACCCCGGCCTATTTGTAGGTCTCTTGCACTTAGAAAGAGGGCATGACCACCTAGCTGGTACATGGCTACCTCAAAGGAAACCCTGGTCCTAGTCGAGGCCTTGCTAAAGATCATACCTAGAGTCTTGCCCTTTAAAAGAGGGTGGTCTACACCTGCCTTTTTTTCCTTTTTAAGCTTGGTTGCCAGGTCTAATATTTCCATAATCTCATCTTTGGATAGGTCCATTAGTTTTAATAAGTGTTTCATGATGCGCATACCTCTTTTATCACATTTATAGCCTTGCTTAACTGGTCAAAGCTGATTGTAAGGGGGGGTAATAACCTGACCTTGTGCTTGGCTGTCAGTAATAAGACTCCCTTTTCCCTACATTCACTTACAACCCTTTGGGCCTCTTTAGTCGTTTCTATACCTATAAGCAAACCCTTGCCTGTTAGACTGAGTATCCCCTCGGCACCCTCAAGCTCTGCTTTGATATAGTCAGCCTTTTCCCTGACCCCTGCTAATAGCTTTTCATCGAGCCTATTTATTACATTTATAGCCCCTGCACAGGCAACTGGATTGCCTCCATAGGTAGACCCGTGGGAGCCAGGTGTTAGGACATCCTTGACCTTGTCACCTAGCATAGTAGCACCTATAGGTAAACCTCCACCTAGGCCTTTGGCTGTAGTGACAATATCAGGATTAAGACCTAAGTCCATATAGGAGTAAAGGCTACCGCACCTGCCATTACCGGTTTGGACCTCATCTACTATTAGGAGGATATCCTCCTCCTGGGCTATTTTTACCATCTCCTGAATAAAGTCATTGTCAAGGGGCACTACTCCGCCCTCACCCTGGATTGTTTCAAACATAATGGCAGCTATCTTGTTTTCCTTTACCTTTACTAAAAGGTCATTTATATCGTTTGCCTTGGTATATACAAAGCCGGGGGTAAGGGGCAAAAAGTCCTGGTGAAATATATCCTGGCCTGTGGCAGCTAGGGTTGTTATGGTCCTGTCTCTTATACACATCT
>DGFG01000120.1:11237-15096 GCA_002391555.1 Firmicutes bacterium UBA3906 | reverse complement strand
GTAGGTTTTAGCAGGCTTCTATGCCAGCTAACATCCAAGACTAGTTTGATCTGATCTCCGTCTAAGCTACAAGCAGAGATCTCCTTATTTATTTTGACCGGTAAATAGTAGTATATGGCAGCTGCTACAAGTAGTATGGTACAAAGAATTATAGGAATAGTTTTTGATTTTTTCACTTTATTGCCCCTCCATTCTACGCTTATAACTTATCCTAGCTTGTAGTTTATATTAGCTTATAGCCAAGATGGATAATCAGCGAACTCTGGTGTAAAGTAGAATTTATCATTAAAAAACCCTTTGACTCCTTGCCAATCTAATAATAGCATAAATGGGGAGAAATGACTATATATAGTTGCGAAATATTACAGAGAGACCGCCTGGGAGACTAAGTCGGTATCGGAAATAAAATAAGTCCGAACCCATAAAGTGATCGGACTTTTTATTTAGCTGTAAAAACATTAGTTAATATGGCCTATATGATTTTAAATGATTTAAAAATAAGTATTAGAAAGCACCCAAGTTGCTCCAAGGGTTTTTTTATTTAAGGATTTCAAGCAATGTAACTAGCTTACATTGTAGACCTGGCGGGCTGATAAATGCTAGACTTATTTAGGTTTGATTTTACTATCTTCGTTAATTTTTTCACGATTATACCTGTTGATTAATGCATCGAGCTTTATACTTTCTTTTAGAACTTCTTTGTCCTTAAGGTCACCTTTTTCATTTATCTTGTCCTCTAAAATTTTTCTCTGTTTTTCGATTTCCTTCTTAAGCAATAATAACGATACCTCGCAGTCCTACAAAATTAACCAACAATCATGAATTATAACACAAACTTTGGCTTTTTGGAATGATTTTATTATGAAGGCATTTTTATTTACAAATAGAACTAATATTAATAGAACAAAGAGCATATAAATTCTTGTAGCTTATATATAAGGAAGTGAAAATATGTTTTCTAAACCAAAGAAGATTAATTTAAGGCTACTTATTTCTCTTATTATATTACTAGCCATATTTATAGGTACTAGCCTCATATTGTGGGAATCAGAAAATAAAGTCTCCGACAATCCAATTATAGTAGAAGCTGCCAAGGACCTAAATAGCTATGAGATTTATATAGACTTTGATCCAGATTCAAAAAGCTTAGAATGCCGGCAAAGGGTTGAGTACAAGAATCGGTCTAAGGATGACTTAGAGTCCTTATACTTTCATTTATACCCAAATGCATTTAAGTATGAGGATAAGCCCGTCTTTCCAGCAGAATTGATGGGCCGTGCCTACCCTGCTGGTAACTTTACCTCTGCTTATTTAGAAATTGACAACCTAAAGGTAAATGATGACCCGGGCGACTATATGATACTTGGCTTTAGTGAAGACCTTTTAATGATTGACCTAGATGAGATCCTAGCCCCTGGAGACACTGCAATTGTTGATATGACCTACAGGGTGCAGCTAGCAGAATGTTACGGTAGGTTTGGCTATGATGATATTAGCTATAGGCTAGGCAACTGCTACCCTATAGCATGTGTATATGGAGATAGTGGTTGGAGCCTGCACAGATATTATGATATAGGTGACCCTTTTTATAGTGATATGGCAAACTATAAGGTAGTGGTAAAGGCACCTAAGGAATATACAATAGCATCAACAGGAGATGTGGTTAAAAGAAAGAAAAAGGGCAAGCAGGCCTTGACTGAAATAAGGGCCCAGGCGGTTAGGGATTTTGCATGGCTTGCTAGTGATAGTTTTAAACTTTCATCAAAAAAGCTTGGTGACACTACAGTTAATTCCTACTTTTATACTGGTCAGGGCAAAGAGGCTTTAGATTTTGCTGTGGCAGCCCTTAAGGCTTATAATGATGCCTTTGGCCAATACCCCTATAATCAGCTGTCGGTGGTTCAGACTAATTTTTTTATAGGTGGCATGGAGTACCCAAACCTTGTTATGATAGATTGTGACATGTATTCTAGTAGTAGACTTGATTCATTAGAGTATATTATAGCCCATGAGCTAGCTCATCAATGGTGGTACGGTCTAGTTGGCAATGATCAGGTAATGGAGCCCTGGATAGATGAAGGCTTAACCGAATATTCTACCATTCTCTACTATGGGCTGGTTTCGACTAGCTATACAGAGGACCAGGTCATAGATATGGTCCAGTATAATAAGTATAAGGCAGCTCAAGCTCGGTCTCCTTATCTTTATCCAGAAATCGATGAAACAATAGATAGGCCTGTTTATGAGTTTGAGGATTGGGAAACATATGACCTATTAGTCTATGGCAAGGCTGCCCTTATGTTTCATGGGATTAGGGAGACAATCGGTGATGACCTGTTTTTTGATGTCTTAAAAGAGTATTACAAGGAATATAGGTTCTTGAATGTGAATAAAGATGATATTGTAGGGGTCTTTAACAGGGTTACGGGCCGGGATTTTGGTCCATATTTCGACCAATGGCTATATGATTAGGCGAAAAATGCATAATATGCCTATATTGGAATATAATAATTAGGTGAAAATAATAAAATTATTTTGCCTTTTAAGAAGGATTTATGTAAAGGGCGTAGAATACATACAATTGTAACATTTTCGTAACAATTGAAATGAGATTGTAATAAATACCACTGGAAGGGGTAATTTTATGCCAGACCAAGGGCCAAAAGAAGGGCGCAGGGCAAAGATAAGCAAAATTACAAGAAAGGGCGTCCTGATTATAAAGGGGTTAGCCTACAAAATAGTCTCCTTTGCTAAGGGACTAGCTAGACGAACAGCAGGCTATATAAAGACTATACCAAGCAAACTAAAGGGTCTATCTAGCCTGTTGGCCAAGGGACGGGCAAAGGCAAAGGCCCTAGTTAGTGGATATGCTGGCTTAGCTCCTAGGGTTAAAAAGAAGTTAGCCATAGTTGTGGCAACTGTTCTTTTATTATCTACAGGTGCAGCTGTAGGCGTCAGTGCCATATCAGCAGACCAGGGGCCAGAGATAGAGCTAATTGATGCCTATAGGGTAAACCTTCACGGCAAGCATATAGGCTATGTAACCGATAAAGCTGTAGTCAGCTCTATTATAAAGCAGATAACAGAGGAGTCAGCTACTAAGTTTGGCATGGAGGTAGAGCTAGAGACAGGCTTTGATTATTATAGGGCATCTATATGCCCAGAACTTGTAACAGATACTGACCTAATTGTAAAAGAGATACGGGGCAATGTAGACATAAAGGTAAATGCCTATGCCATGCTGGTAGAGGATGAGCAGATATGCATCTTAAAGGACGAAGAGGAGCTAGGAAAACTCCTTGATATCTTAAAAGAACCCTTTGTGGAAAACAGTAACTCTGAGGTTGAGTCTGTAGATATAGTGGAAAAGGTTGACCTAGAACCAGTTACTGTAGACTTTGCCCAGGTCCAGGATGCCGAGCAAGTGGCAGAGGAAATAGCCGAGGGCAGAGAAACAGTCGAAGAATATACTGTTGTTAGTGGGGATACCCTTTGGGATATAGCTAAAAAATACGATATGAGTCTGGACGAGCTTATAGATCTAAACTCAGATGTGGATAATATAAATAACCTCAGGCTAGGACAAACCTTAAAGCTCTCCTATCCAAAGTCGGTAATCAGTGTAGCTACAACAGAGCTTATAACATATGAAGTGGCTATACCCTACAAGACAGAGTACACTACTGATAGTTCTCTTTATACCAACCAGAGTAGGACAACCCGCAATGGCCAAAATGGCACTACCCTTGTAGAGGCCAAGGTAACCAAGGTAAATGGTATAGAGGATAGCAGAGAAATATTAAAAGAAACAGTTACCAAGCAACCTGTTAGCAGAATAATCGCCAAGGGTACCAAGCCT
>DGFG01000120.1:8441-10911 GCA_002391555.1 Firmicutes bacterium UBA3906 | reverse complement strand
GCTATGGCAACCTTATTAAAATTGACCACGGTAGCGGCGCCGAGACAAGGTATGCCCATCTTAGCGGCTTTGCAGTATCTAACGGTCAAACTGTGAAAAAGGGTCAGCTAATAGGCTATATGGGTAATACAGGCAATAGTAGAGGACCTCACCTGCATTTTGAGATATTAATAGGGGGTAGAAATGTAGACCCACTTCCCTATATTGGTAAATAGCTTGATAAAGATAAATAATAAATAAGCCCGGGATCATCAACCGGGCTTTAATTTTGTATATATTCCCCTCCAAGCCTGATTTTAGCCCCTTTTTGAGGAGCTAGCCAGGATAAAAAGAGGGTTTCTTAGTCCTATCAACGAATAAAAACATAGTAATGTACTTTTAAAAGAAATATGTCCTGTATATATTACAAAATTGTGAGTGAAATGCAAGTAAATTATAATGAAACTTAAACAATTGCGTGTTATAATAGGCATGATGGTAATTTTGAATAAAATAATGATAAATTTAAGATATACAATAGGTATATGGGAGGTGAAGCCCTTAGCATAAATTGCTAGGGCAGCTATATTGGAGAAACTACTGATAAATGGTGGTAACCGACTTGTAGGTACCACTAGGGTTGGGGGAGCAAAGAACGCTGCAGTGGGGATACTGCCAGCGGCCCTCTTAGCAGATAGTCCTTGTATTATAAATAATGTTCCTTATATAGATGATGTTATTACTCTTACTAAAATTTTAGAGTCCATTGGTACCAAGATCAGCTTTATGGGATCTGGCAGCTTATCCGTAAATGGTACAGGCCATATAGATTATAGGGCTGTATCAGATATGGTAAAACGGATGAGAGGATCCATTTATCTATTAGGTGCCCTCCTTGCTAGAAATGGCAAGGTCGAAACAGCCTATCCAGGAGGCTGTGAGATAGGAGCCCGGCCCATAGACCAGCATATAAAGGGTTTTGAGGCCCTAGGCGCAAAGGTCACAATAAGCCATGGGGTCATCAGGGCAGAGGCAGACAGGCTAGTTGGCAATGAGATTTATCTTGATGTTGTTTCTATAGGAGCTACCATCAACATCATGCTAGCCGCTGTAAAGGCAGAGGGTACAACTGTAATAGTAAACGCGGCCAAGGAGCCCCATGTAGTAGATGTTGCAAACTTTTTAAATGCCATGGGGGCCAATGTCAAGGGCGCAGGAACAGACACCATTAGGATAAAAGGGGTAGAAAGCCTAAGCGGGTGTGAGTACACAATTATCCCTGACCAGATAGAGGCAGGCACCTTTATGATTGCAGCTGCAGCTACCTGTGGGGATGTAACTATAAAGGATGTTATACCAAAGCACTTAGAGTCGATAACCGCAAAGCTCATTGAAATGGGGGTTGAGGTTATTGAGATGGAGGATAGCGTTAGGGTCAGGGGTACATGTAGGCCTAAAAAGATCAATTTAAAGACTCTCCCATATCCAGGCTTTCCAACTGACCTGCAACAGCCTATGACGGCCCTACTCAGTACAGGAGAGGGTATGAGCATTATAACTGAGGGTATATTTGAGTTTAGATACCGTCATGTGGATGAGCTGCGCAGGATGGGTGCCAATATAAAGGTTGAGGACAGGGTAGCTATCATTCAGGGTGTTGAAAAGCTAACTGGCGCCTCCCTAAAGGCAACAGACCTTAGGGCAGGTGTGGCCCTTGTAATAGCAGGCCTGATGGCAGAGGGACAAACTGAGATAGAGGACCTCCATCATATAGACAGGGGTTATGAAAACCTTGAGGAAAAGCTTGCAGCCCTTGGAGCTGATATAAAAAGGGTAGGCAAGGGTGAGACCATCCTAAAAAAGGTTGACAAGGATGCAGCCATATAATCAGATTAAGGACTTATAGGATAAATATATTTAAAAAAGACTAATAGTTTATAGGAGAAGGCCATGAGGAGGATATTCTTAGCAGCATAAGTTAATATTTAATTAGTTAAGGGTAGTTTAGCCAGACTAGATCTTGTTCTAGAGGGGCTAGTTATTGCCTTTAATAATATGTGCTTAAGAACACCTTGTTAATATGGCAGTTTTCTTAAATATTAATAGCTTTATTCTGTCTAGGTCATAGATCTTTTAGAGGCTATTGTATTAGTATAGGCCTTTTCATAGGCTTTAGTCAGGATAAGGGCATGGTCAATTTGTGATAAAGACTGTTATTGGACATTTGTGTTCATTGGCAGTCTTTTTTGTTTTTATTCTAGCTCTAGTTAGTAGAGCTTTAATTAGCAGATAGGATAGGAGACTTACTTTTTTTAAGGGAGTTGGTATAGATGGCATTATTACTTCAATGCAGAAATATAAAAAAGGATTTTGGTGTACACAAGATATTAAAGCAGGTCAGCTTTGACCTTGAGGAGGGTGAATGCTTAGGCCTAGTTGGTATAAACGGCTCTGGCAAGACTACCCTTGCCAATATCATATACGGTAGCAT
>DGFG01000120.1:0-8131 GCA_002391555.1 Firmicutes bacterium UBA3906 | reverse complement strand
TGCATATAACCAGTATGCTAGGCAATAGGGCGGTCCACTCCTGGGAAGACCAACGGTTTGATGGCTTAAGTGGTGGTGAGAGGACCAAGCTGGCCCTGGCAGGGGTCTGGGCGGAGAGCCCTGACCTGTTGATATTAGATGAGCCTACAAATCACTTGGACTTTCAGGGGACTAGCTGGCTGATTAGTGAACTAAAGGGCTACAAGGGGACAATTATTATTATATCCCATGACCGATATTTCCTAGACAAGACTGTGGACCGGATCTTGGAGCTAGAGGATGGCAGACTAGAGGAATACAAGGGCAATTACTCCTACTATCGCAGGGAAAAGGAAAAAAGATATCAGGCTAGCCTGCATGCTTACCAGATCCAGGAGGAATACAAAAAAAGGCTAAATGATCAGATTAGACAGTTAAAGGGCTGGTCAGGCAAGGCCCATAGGGAGTCCACCAAGGTTGACTCCGCAGGCAATAAGATGGGTACCAAGGAATACAAGCGGGTAAAGGCAAAAAAGCTTGACAGGGCGGTAAAGTCCAAGCTTAAAAGGCTAGAAAGGCTAAAGGTCGAGGGGGTAGAAAAGCCTAAGGTCTATGGAAGGGTCAAATTTGCCTTTGAAAGTGAGGGCAAGGGAGGGAAAAGCATTATTGATGCCAGAGGCATAGGCAAGGCCTTTGGTGATAGGACCCTCTTTGCCGATAGCAGCTTTTATATACAAAGGGGAGAAAGGATAGGAATCTTTGGCCAGAATGGCTGTGGCAAGACCACGCTTATCAAGGCCTTTATGGGCCAGGAGTCCCTATCAGGTAGCCTCTTTGTTAGCCCTGGTGTAAGGATCGGTTATGTTTGTCAAGATGTCCATGATATGACTGAGGACACAAGGGCCCTTGATATGTTTGAAGTTGCAGACAGGCGGCAGCTAGGGCTACTTCGTACCCTGCTAGCTAATATGGGCCTTAGGGAGCAACATCTGCAAAAGCAGGTTTCTGACCTGAGCCTTGGTGAGAGGACTAGGCTAAAGCTTGCTAAGCTTATATACCATGACTATGATCTATTAATACTAGATGAGCCAACAAATCATTTAGACCTCCAGGCCAGGGAACAGCTAGAGGAGGCCCTAAGCCAGTATGAGGGAACAATAATACTAGTTACCCATGACAGGTATATGCTAGAGCAGATATGTGAAAAGCTACTGGTCTTTAAGAATGGAATAATCAGAAGGATCGAGCAAGAGCCCAAAGCCTATCTAAAGGCCTATGAGACCTCCTATCAAGAAAGTGGAGGGGCAGACAAAGAAGATATTAGTAAAGACCATAAGCCAGGCCTTGCTGCAGACAAGGCTAGCAAGACAGGGCCTATGGAGGATGAGATCTTACTAGACCATGAGCTAGCAAGGGTACTTGCAAGGCTTAGTATGGCAAAGGCCGATAGCCAGGAGTACCAGGACCTAGATGACCAGTACCAGGACCTATTAGCTAGAAAAAAGGCCCTCAGAAAAAAGTAAAAGCTCTAATAGCTGGTTGGCCTAATATGGGTATTTAAGATTTGTAACCTTTTATGGGAGGGATTATTTATATAGGCTATTGCCCCTTGAATCTATTGCTACTATAAGGGGCATATCTTTTACCGTCAGCCTATGTATGGCCTCTGGGCCCAGGTCCTCATATGCTATGATACTAGCCTCTATAACAGACCTTGCAATTAAGGCTCCAGCTCCGCCCGTTGCAGCCAGATATACAGCCCCGTTTTTTACCATGCTCTCAATAACAGCAGGACTGCGCTGACCCTTGCCTATCATTAGCTTTAGGCCTAGGTCTAGTAGCCTTGGAGTATAGGTATCCATACGGGAGGAGGTCGTAGGACCACAGGACCCTATAGGCCTGCCAGGAGGAGCCGGACAAGGACCAGTATAGTATAGGGCCTGGTTTTCTAGGTCAATGGGGAGCCTTTCTCCCCTGTCTAGCTGGTCTATAAGCCGCTTGTGGGCAGCATCCCTAGCCGTTAGTAGTAGGCCAGAGACATAGACTATATCCCCTGCCCTAAGGTCTTTTATTTCATTTATATTTGCTGGTACTGATATTTTTTTACTCATAATAGCATCCTTATTAAACTTATTTTTATAAGCTAATGGACCTATGCCTAGCACAGTGGCACTGGATATTGATAGCCACTGGTAGGCCGGCTATGTGGGTAGGAAAGGCCTCAATATGGACAGCCAGGGCTGTTGTTTTACCCCCTAGGCCTTGGGGCCCTATACCGGTACTATTAACTAGGTCTAGGAGTTCAAGCTCTAGCTGGGCTAGTTGTGGGTCTGGGTTTTTCTCCCCTAGCCTCCGTAGTAGGGATCTTTTAGCTATATAGGCAGCCTTGTCCATGGTGCCACCGATCCCAATACCGACTATAATTGGAGGACATGGGTTGGCCCCTGCCTCAATGACCGTGTCTAGGACAAAAGCCTTAATCCCCTCTATCCCATCTGAGGGTTTTAGCATAGCTAACTTACTCATATTTTCACTGCCAAAGCCCTTTGGGGCTAGGGTGATTTCTAGCCTATCTCCGTCAACTATTTCAGTATGGATGACAGCAGGGCTATTGTCCCCCGTATTTTCCCTAGTCAAGGGGTCAAGCACAGATTTTCTAAGGTAGCCCTGCGAATAACCCCTTCGGACCCCTTCATCTATAGCGGCATAAAGACTCCCACCTGTAATATGGACATCCTGGCCTAGCCTTAGGAAAACCACAGCCATACCGGTATCCTGACATAGGGGTACCCGGTCCTCCTTGGCTATCCTAGCATTTTCTAAAAGCTGGTCTAAAATGCTTTTTGCAAAGGGGGATTCCTCTTGCTGTTTAGCCTCCTTGATTTTTTCCCTTATATCATCATTTAGTATACAGGCGGCGTCAATACATAGGTCTTTTACCGCCTCAATTATTTGGTCTGTACTTATGGTCCTCATTTACCTATCTCCTTATCTAGCAGCCCCGGTCCTTTTTGCAGCCTCAGCTACGGCCTTTGCCACTGCGGGGACCACCCTTTTATCAAAGGGTAGGGGCAGGATATAGTCCTCCCTTAGCTCATCATCTGCGACTATTGAGGCAATAGCTTTTGCAGCTGCTATCTTCATTTCATCATTTATGACTGAGGCCCTAACATCTAGGGCACCGCGAAAGACTCCGGGAAAGGCTAGGACATTGTTGACCTGGTTTTTATAGTCTGACCTGCCTGTACCAACTACTCGAGCCCCTGCTCCTATGGCTAGGTCAGGGCTAATCTCTGGAACTGGATTTGCCAAGGCCAGGACAATTGAGTCCTTGTTCATGGAGGCAATCATTTCAGGACTGACCACATCTGGGGCAGAAACCCCAATAAAGATATCTGCACCCTTTAGGGCATCGGCTAGCTGTCCCCTTTTTCCCTCTGGGTTTGTAAACTTGGCCAGGCCTTCCTTCATAAAATCATTGTTCTTATCTCCAGGATAGAGGATTCCCTCCCTGCCACACAAGACCATGGGACCTGCCCCCATTTGTATAAGTAGCCTAGCTATGGCTGAACCTGCAGAGCCAATACCGTTTATAACGATCTTTACCTTGTCTATTGTCTTGCCGACTAGCTTTAGTGCGTTTATAAGGGCAGCCACACAGACAATGGCTGTACCGTGCTGATCATCGTGAAAGACTGGTATATCAAGCTCTCTCTTTAGCTGGTCCTCGATCTCATAGCACCTAGGGGCAGCAATATCCTCTAAATTTATTCCGCCAAAGGTCGGTGCCATTAACTTTATTGTTTTAACTATATCATCTACATCTTTTGTATCTAGACAGATGGGAAAGGCATCTACTCCAGCAAAGCTTTTAAACAAGACTGCCTTACCCTCCATAACAGGCAGGGCAGCCTTAGGTCCAATATCGCCTAGACCTAGTACGGCTGATCCATCTGTTACAACTGCCACCATATTTGCTCGGCTGGTATACCTATAAACATCCTCAGGATTTTCATGTATCCTTTTGCAGGGCTCTGCCACACCAGGGGTATATACTGTACTTAAGTCATCACTGTTTTTAACTTCTAGCTTTGGCTCAACTGATATCTTGCCCCTTAGGCTCTCATGCAAGAGTAGCGCCTTTTTACCATAATCCAAATTATAATCCTCCTTAAAAAACATATGTTTTAAAGATTATACCATAAAACCGCCTATAATATGGAGAAAAGTATATCCTGCTTAGCTGTGGCTAAGCTGTGGTAAATATACTATAATAGATAGGGATACCTGTCTGGTATCTGAAAGGCTTTTGTACAAGCCTTCTTCTTTTTTCTTTTAAACTACACAGGGGGCCTGATGATGAGCTTAAAGGTTTGCTCGCTTTTTTCCGGTTCTAGCGGCAACTCCACATATTTAGGAACTGAAAAAACACATATATTAGTTGATGCTGGCCTGGCTGGCAAATATATTATTGACGGACTTAAGGACGTTGGTATAGATGGATCTGACCTAAATGGGATCCTGATTACCCATGAACATGTTGACCATATAAAGGGGGCAGGTGTCTTATCTAGAAGGTTTAATATCCCCATCTATGCAAATGAAAAGACCTGGGCTGCTATGGAGTCAAAGATAGGTAGGGTCAGTCCCTCTAATATAAGAATATTTGACAAGGATATGGATTTTTATATTCAAGATATAAATGTCCAGGCCTATGAAATACCCCATGATGCAGCCGATCCTGTAGGCTTTAGCTTTTACAATAATAACAAAAAAATAAGTATAACCACCGATTTAGGGTACACTAACAAAAAGCTTATAAAGACTGTTATGGACTCTGACATGGTTATACTAGAGGCAAATCATGACCAGGATATGCTGATAAATGGACCCTATCCAGCTATGCTAAAAAGAAGGATCCTGAGCAGAAAGGGGCACCTATCAAATGAGGATTCGGGCAAGGCCCTACTTGAGCTAGTAAAGGGTAGGGTGACCCATGTACTTCTTGCCCACTTAAGTAGGGAAAACAACCATCCCCAGCTGGCACTTGATACAGTGACTGAGATCCTAGAGGATGGAGGGGTCAAGGTAGGCAAGGACATCTTTCTCGACATGACCTACAGGGATAGGATAAGCAATGTATACCAGTTTAAGTAAACCAGGCAGGCTCTAACAGTCAAACAGGAGGTTGGCAGCTTGCAAAGACGAAAGCTTAATATAACACTACTTATAATCATTGCAGTCTTTGCAATGATTTTTTCTCCATCATGTAGCCGAGATAGTAGGCCTAAAGGGGACTACCAGGACCTTGGATACCAAGGGCTAGATGAAAAAGATCAGGCCAGTCAGACACGGGCAGTCAATGAGGGTGGAGCCATCGCCATAGTGGCAAAGAAGCTTAGCCCAACAGTAGTAGGCATTTCAACTAGGCAGGTCAGTAAAGACAATATATTTAGCCAAGAAGAGGTCCTAGATGGAGTCGGGTCTGGTGTTATTGTCCACTCAGATGGCTATATACTTACCAATGACCATGTGGCAGGAGGAGCAGACCAGATAAATGTAATACTGCAAAATGGGGACGAGCTAGAGGGGGAGGTAAAATGGACAGACCCCAGCCTGGATCTGGCTATAGTAAAGGTTGATGTAAAGGGCCTCCCTGCTGCAGAACTAGGTGATAGTGAACAGCTTTTAGTAGGCGAAACAGTTGTGGCAATTGGGACCCCCTTAGGACTTCAGTTTCAGCATACAGTAACCTCTGGTATTATCAGTGCCCTGGACAGGCTTGTAAAGGTCCCCACAGACCTAGGGAGAAATTTTATGGAGGACCTAATCCAAACAGATGCCTCAATAAACCCGGGCAACTCTGGAGGCCCCCTTATTAATATTGATGGCAAGGTTATCGGTATCAATACGTTAAAGGTGACTAGTGCAGAGGGTATAGGCTTTGCTATACCAATTAATGTTGCAAAGCCAGTAATAGATCATTTTGTAAGGGAAGGGGAATATACAACACCCTATATAGGTATAGTGGGCCTAGATAGGATAATAGCCAAATACTATATGCAGGATGGCGACCTAAAGGAGGGTGTTTATGTGGTAGACATTGACCCGAGGGGGCCGGCCTATAGGGCTGGCATTAGGGTTGATGATATAATAACTAGGATTGATGATATAGAGGTAAACAAGATGATAAACCTAAGGACTGCTATATACTCAAGGCGGGTTGGCGACAGGGTAAGGGTAAGCTTTTTAAGGGGCAGGCAGGAGAAAAGCCTTGATATGGTCCTAGAGCCAAAGGAAAGATAGAGCTATGGTATGAAAGTATTGCTAAAAAGCCAGCCTTGTACAGGAATTGTCCTTAATTATCTTATATAAAAATTAGGTCCAAGTTATACAGGCATGAGACGAGTAAAACTTATTAGACAGTAAAAATAGTTCTTATCCTAGGCTCTAGAGGAGCCGGATAAACAAAGGAGTATCTTCTTTTATCTTTTGCCATCCTAGGGCAAGCATTTAGCAAAGGGAGATACTTATTTTTTTGCCTGTAGCTAGATATTAAAGCTACAATTTGCAGGATGATTTTTCTTTTTAGTTTGCATTGAAAGGGTCCTTGATATATTATAGAAAGGAAGGGATGTGGGCATATATGGAAAACAATGCAAATAACTCTATAGTAAAAAAACCATCAGTTTTAGCTGCAAGTCTACTATACCTTGTGGTCCTATTATTGATGGTGGGCCTATCCTTGGCCTCAAGTCGTTTTGAGTTTGCAGGAAATAGTAGCTTTCTAATATTATTTATAATTCAGATAGTAGCAATACTAGTACCTCCAATGGTTTATCTAGTGGTCAAAAGGATAAATATAAAAAAGACTACAAGGATAAATAGGATAAGCCTAGGGGAATTCTTCTTAGTCATTGGGATGGCGGTCTTTGGATATGGGGTCATTATACCGATAAACTTTGTCTGGAACATCCTACTAAGTAAGATTGGGACACCGCAAACTGGTACCCTACCTGACATATCCTCACCCGAGCAGTACCTGCTAGCCCTAGCGGTGATTGCCTTAACACCTGCCATAGCCGAGGAGTTCCTTTTTAGAGGAGTGATTATGAGGGGCTATGAAAAACTAGGCACTCGTGTTTCAATAGTCTTGACAGCAATTATGTTTTCTCTGTTACATCTTAGTATTGTATCCTTACCCTTTACCCTATTGCTAGGTATTTTGCTAGCCTACATTGTATACAGGTCAAACACCTTGTTTACAGGTATCCTCTACCACTTTATAAATAATTCCATAGCAGTAACCCTTGTATATGTAAGTAGCATATTACAAAAGCTCTTTCCTATAGGAGAGGAAGCAGTAGAAAGCATAAGGGACATTCCCGATGCCCAATTGAAATTTACCCTAATTGTAATGGCTGTTTTTGGCTTTATTGCACTTGCCTTCTTTAGTGGTTGTTTTGCAGGCTTTATCCTAGTCACAAAAGGAAAGCACAAGGCAGCCAAAGAGGCCAAAATTAAGGATAAAGAGCAGATATATGCAGGGTCAGAAAGGCAAGATGAGCTTTCTTTAAATACAATGGATATCCAAAATGCAAGTGAACCAGCTAAAAGAAGGGCCAGGATAGTTGACTTTATCCCCACCCTAATAGCTGTAGCTATAATTATAGGTATACTGGTAATG
This sequence comes from Firmicutes bacterium UBA3906, assembly GCA_002391555.1. GTDB lineage: Bacteria > Bacillota > Clostridia > Caldicoprobacterales > DTU083 > UBA3906. The sequence goes on along the minus strand of DGFG01000120.1, from coordinate 465 downwards.
GAGCTTTTGACCATGATTAGTAGTGCAAGCTGAGGACTAGTTTATGAATATTAGGTTAATTTGTGTTGGCAAGATCAAAGAAAAATACCTAAACCAGGGTATAGCTGAGTATCGAAAACGACTTAGTAGGTATGCTAAGCTAGAGATAGCAGAGGTCCCAGATGAGAGGGCAGCAGAAAACCTATCCTTAAAAGAGATGGATATAGTAAAGCAAAAGGAAGCTGCTGGGATTGAACGCCTGCTTCGCAAGGATTCAATAAAGGTTGTACTAGATATCAATGGAAAGGCCCTAGACTCAGAAGGGCTAGCTGACTATATTAGCAATCTAGCTATTACTGGCAAGAGCCAGATAGACTTTATCATCGGTGGATCTATAGGCCTAGATGACAGTATAAGAAAACAAGGGGACTTGCTCCTATCCTTTTCAAGCTTTACATTCCCCCATCAGTTAATGAGGCTGATCCT
>DGFG01000092.1 GCA_002391555.1 Firmicutes bacterium UBA3906 | reverse complement strand
TATAGGGTTTAGGGGAGCTGAAAAGGTCATTGGCTTTCTTAAGGAAAATCGACACTTGCTGGCTAACAGGCCCCAATGCTTTCAGCATGGAGACTACCATATAGGGAATATGATGATTGAAAATAACAGGTTAATTATAATAGACTTTGACCGCTGTGACTTTGGTGACCCTTGGGAGGAGTTCAATCGCATTGTATGGTCTGCCCAGGCCTCACCCTTGTTTGCATCGGGGATTGTAGACGGATATTTTGATAATAATGTGCCTCAGGAATTCTGGCGACTACTAGCCCTTTATATAGGGAGCAATCTACTTGGCTCACTTCCTTGGGCTGTCCAATTTGGTGAGGATGAGGTAAAAACTATGCTAGGCCAGGCAGAACAGGTCCTTAATTGGTATGACGATATGAATAGGATTGTTCCGGCCTGGTATAAGGATAAAGTCTGTCCTGCTTAAGGGGGCCTAGGGCCTCTCATTTAGCCTGTTTATCACGGCTTTTGCCACTATATCCATAGGATCTATCAGGGGCTTTTCAATATCCTCTTGTCTTAGGGCAAGGCTAATCTCTGTGCAGCCTGCTATTACAAGGTCTGCACCAGCTGCTATGAGTTCATTGGCAGCCTGTATCAATAGCTGTCTTGGCCTTTGACCGGTATTACCTGACTTTATGCCATGGTCACCGTAGATGGCAGTCATAACTAGGTCCTCCTGGCTATTATCATTAGGATAGATTAGCTGTATACCATCTATATATTTCTCGTACAGTCTTGTCTTTACTGTACCAGTCGTTGCTAGGAGGCCAACCCTTTTTAGCTGGGGGTAGCTATTATTTAAAAAGATGCCAAGCTCTTTTATCATATTAACAAGGGGAATTTTAAGCCCAGCTTGTATTTGGTCGAAAAAGTAATGGGAGGTATTGCAGGGGATAAGGGCTATATCTGCCCCAATTTTCTCTAGGTTTTTGCCTGCACTAACTATTGCCTTAACAGGGGACGGGCCCTTGCCAAGGATGGCAGCTGTCCTGTCAGGTATTTTTGGATTAGAATCAATGACTATACGAAAGTGGTCTTGATCCTTGCTGGCTCCTGTTGCCTTTATGAGTTTTTGAAAGAGGATGGCAGTAGCCTCTGGCCCCATACCTCCAATAATTCCTATCGTTTTGTCATGCAAAACCCTTTACCTCCTGTAATAAGTAGCTTCTATGGACTCATCTATACCAGCGACCCTGTCTTTTAGGGGCTCGAAAAGTTTTTCCTTGTCTAGCTGTGGCCTCTTGCGCCACAAAAGCTCAAGGGCAATCTGTCCACCAAAGTCCATACCCTGGCAGCCTGCCAGCATCAAGACATCTCCGGGTTCAACCCTTTCAAGTGAGTCATATATCGCCTCTGGGAGCTCATCAAAGAGCCTGACCTTTATACCGGCTCGGTCCATAACTTCTAGAAAGACATCTAGTTCCTGCCTTGTAACCTTGTCTTTTTGTGCTACATGGGACTTGCTAAGGCTTGCTGTTATCTCCCTTAGCCCAAGCTTTGGCGCCCATTTAGCTATGGTTTCTGCATTTTCCATATTGGTAATAGTACCGCGACCACCACGGATAGCATAGACTAGGTTTAATTTATTGTAATCCATAAAGTTTAGGGTTTCTAGGGTTACATTTATGTTACCGACATTGGCAAAGTGGTCATCTATTACTTTAAAATCATCCTCGTATAGAAACTCAAACCTGCGCTCTACTCCCTCAAAGGCTCTAAGCCCCTTTACTATATTAGGGATGGGTATGCCACAGACCAGACCAATTCCTATGGCTGCCATTGAGTTATAGACCGAATGATAGCCTGGTATGGAAAGCTCCACATCAAATTCAGTTTCCTTATAATTAATATCACCGACTGTAAAGGGCTTTCTAATCTCAACAGCAAAGCTGGCCCGGCCTGTAGATAGGTCTAGCCTGGTTAGGCTAAGGTGGCCACTATCATTATTAACCCCATAGGTTAGAACATTGGCCCTTGTTTGTTCAACTAGCTGGGCCGACATAGGGTCATCAAGGTTTAGGATAGCCCAGGCTGAGGGCTTGGCATTGCGGATTAGGCTAGCCTTTTTATTGTAATAGTCATCAAAGGACCCGTGTAAATCTATATGCTCCCGGCTGATATTATTTAAGGTTACTACATCAAAGTCAACACTGCCAACCCTGCTTAGTTCAAGACCTGATGAAGATACCTCCATGACTGTATGGGAGATACCCTGCTTAGTCATATTGTAAAGGTGCTGGTGAAGGTCGAGGGACTCTGGTGTTGTCAGTATGGAGGGCTCAGAGTAATCACCGTATTTGACCATAACTGTACCTATAAGGCCGGTCTTTAGGCCATTTGCCTCAAGTATAGCGTTGGTCATAAAGGCAGTTGTTGTTTTGCCATTGGTTGCAGTTATCCCTATCATCTTTAGGTCCTGGGATGGGTGATTATAATATAGGTCTGCTAGGGCTGCTAGTGCCTGCCTACTATCTGCTACCCTGTATTGGGGCAGTTTTATATCCTTTTGGTAGTCCTCTACAATAACTGCTACCGCACCATTTTCTATTGCCTGATCTATATAAAGATGGCCATCTGTTTTATAGCCCTTTATGCATACAAAAAGATCACCACTTGTTACCTTAGCGGAGTGGTAGGCTAGCTTGTTTATTAAAATATCTGCATCATTCCATGACTCCAATGGCTCTATGGCTTCAAGGAGCCTTGATAGCTTTATCATTTATATCCCCCTCAAATAAGTTAAGGCTTAAATATATTATTTACGCTTGAAGATCTTTCTAAATACCCGGCCGAGCTTATTACCCAAAAAGGCTAGGGCAGGCTTTGGATCCCTGATGGACCATATGGCGTAGGCCTTTTTCTTGAAATAGGACTTAAAGACCCTGCCAAAGCTTAGCTGTCTTGTCTTGAGATATCCCTTTACAGCTAATATGTCCTCAAAGGCATACCAAAAGACAAGGCCTGTATCCCTAGTTACTGCCTTTGGCTCTAAGGGCTTGTCTGTTAGCTCCTTGTACAAGATAAAGGGAAAATTAAGTCCTGCCTTTCTAAGCAGGCTATTTAGGTTGGTAGTTCGCACATTTATCTCTATTAGGTAATATTCTCCCGTTTCTGCGTCCTTTTTAAACTCTATCTCAGCAAAACCCTTCCAGCCTATGGCTTCTAGGAAGGGGGCTCCTATATCATAGAGCTCCTTTACATACTTTTGCTCAGTATATACAGAGGCACCAAAGTTTATCGGGTATTGGCGGTGCTTTTGGCATGTTAACCAGTGGGTAACCTTTGAGTCCTTATTAAGGTGAGCATCAAAGGTATACATATGATCGTCAAAGCCTGGTATTATCCGCTGTACAATGACCTCTAAACCAGCCTCCTTTGCCTTTTCTATAGCCTCTTTAAGCTGGTCCTTATTTTTAACAATAAAAAGCTTTTTTCTAAAGACTGCTACAAAGGCAGGTGAATCTGTTGGCTTTACAATGCATGGAAAGGTCATAGTCCTGTCGACCTGGTCCCAGAAATCATCTTCATTTACATCTAGGGTCTCTGGCACCTTTACCCCGTGCTTTAGGGCCAAGCTATGGAGACTTTCCTTGTTCATGACCTTTGTGTAGAGTCCCTTTTCAATACTAGGTAATAGGTAATATTCAGATAGTAAATCTAGGTACTTGTCTACAAATTCTACATAGGGGTCTGCACTAGGGTATAGAACAGGTGGCTTGTCCTGGCCCTTTGCATAGTCTATTAAAAACTGGAGCAGAGCCTCTGGGTCTTCCTTGTAATGGGGGGCTAGCAGGGCCTCACTTAGGTATCTAGAATGAAAGCCATAGCTGCCCTCTTTCTTGTAATCTACAGCGGCTACCTTTATTCCATGCTCACCTAGACATCTAATAATGCTAAGACCGATATAATAATTTGCTCCAAGTACTACTGCCTTATTTCCCATCTGTGTACCACCTTAATCAATGTAAATTTGATTAACTAGAACTATCATGCCTAGGAAAACCTAGTAGTTATTCAGGTCTATTTTACTACAAATGACCCGACATTAAAAGCAATGACTGAAATTACCTCTTTGCTAAAGGCAAAAAATTATCCTGTTTAAATTTAAAAAAACCTATTGACAAGGGAGATCAACTGTATATACTATATATGTACAGCATATACACAGATGTCTGGGAGGTGGTGGATGACCATGCGGATAGTTTTGTCCTACCAATCAAGTATTCCAATTTATGAGCAGATAAAGGAACAGATAAAGGCTTCGATATTATCAGGTGAGCTAGCCGAAGGAATGCAGCTCCCATCTATTCGCCAGCTTGCACGTGATCTAAAGGTTAGTGTAATAACTACCACGAGGGCCTATAGTGATCTAGAGCTAGAAGGTTTTTTGCAAACCGTTCCAGGCAAGGGGTCTTATGTTAAAGGGATTGACTCTGACTTAGTCAAGGCCAAGTATCTAAATGAGACCAAGGATGTATTAGCAAGTGCTATAAAGTTAGGAAAAATGGCAGGCCTAACCTTAGAGGACCTTCATAAATTACTAGACGAATTGGAGGCGACCCATAGTGAATAATGCAATCGAAATAAGTAAACTCACAAAAAAGTATAAGGGTTTTTTACTAGACGATCTTTCCTTTACCGTACCAGCCGGCTTTATATGTGGCTTTATCGGTAAAAACGGTGCAGGAAAAACAACGACTATGAAGCTGATGCTCAATATGGCCATAAGTGATGGCGGGCAGATAAAGCTATTAGGTAGGTCCAATGATGATACCCTCCTAAAGGAAGAGCTAGGTGTCCTATTTGACCAACCCTACTATCAGGAGGATTGGACCCCTATTGATATTGAAAGGGCTATGAAGCCTTTTTACAAAGGCTGGGACAGCTCATGCTATCATAAGTATCTTGAAAGGTTTTCACTAAATCCAAGGCAAAAGTACAAGACCCTATCTAGGGGTATGAAGATGAAGCTTGGTTTAGCAGTCACCCTATCCCATGGGGCAAAGCTTTTGCTACTTGATGAACCAAGCTCTGGACTTGACCCTGTTATGAGGGATGAAATACTAGATATTTTGCGGGACTATATGGTTGAGGAAAACAGGAGTGTATTTTTCTCCACCCATATTACAAGCGACCTAGAAAAAATAGCAGATTATATTGTCTATATTGACAGGGGACGAATCATATACAGTGGGCCAAAGGATGACCTGCTGGAAAAATACTGTTATATCAGGGGAGGTAATGGCGACCTACCCTTGGAGAAAAGAAAAAGAGTTATTGGTATGAGAGAGCATATTGGTGGTTTTGAGGGTATGATTGAGACCTCTGAGCTTGGAGGCCTTCCACAAAGCGTGGTAATAGAGGAGGTTTCACTAGAGGATATTATGATTTGCCTAAGCAGGGAGGGGAAAAGATATGATTAGAAAAATGATTGCTCTAGACTGGCGTGCAATGAAATACTATCAAAAAAGGGTCCTGCTACTTCCAGTTTTCGTTTTAATAATAGGTTGGCAGAATGCATTGATGATAATTCCCTTTTCCGTCATGATGTTTCTAAGCTTTTCGGTCAACCCCTTTCAATGATGACAGATTGATGTAA
>DGFG01000103.1:2636-13516 GCA_002391555.1 Firmicutes bacterium UBA3906 | reverse complement strand
AGTCGAATTTTGTAGTAAATAGTCTAATCCTATGGTAGAATGAAGGGGCGTTTGTTCTTTTTTACTACCTATTTACCACTAGGAGGGGCTAGTTAGATTTGAAAAAATTTTTATTAAAGCATCCATTATTTAAAACTCTTGTTGACTTAAAAGGAAACCCCCGTGTCTGTGTTTACACAGAACCCATGTGGGGTCTTTCAGTTAACCTTTGTTTGCCCTATGCAACAGTATTTATGCTTGCCCTGGGATTATCGGATACCCAGGTTGGGCTGGTTACCTCTATATATATGTTCTCTCAAATGATATTTGCCTTTTTATCAGGTGCAATTGTTGACAAGCTAGGACGGAGAAAAAGCACAGCCATATTTGACTTTATATCCTGGAGCCTGCCCTGCCTTATATGGGCCTTTAGCCAAGGCTTTTGGTTTTTTGTTGTGGCTGCCCTACTAAACGGAACTATGAAGATACCCACTGTATCCTGGGATAGCCTGCTCATTGAGGATGCGCCAAAGGACCAGGTAACCAAGATATATTCATGGATTACTATAGCTACAAACTTTTCTGCCCTTTTTGCTCCTATATCCTCAATTATGGTGTCAAGGCTAACCCTCGTGCCCGCTATACGGATCCTTTATATTAATGCCTTTGTTGTTATGACCATAAAGACCTTCCTCTTATTTAGGTTTTCTACAGAAACCAAGGTTGGCAGGATAAAACAGGAGCAGACCCATGACAAGTCCCTAGGCCAGCTACTTTACTCCTACAAGGGGGCCTTGGGCAAGATATTTAAGTCTAGGGCTACAAAGTTTGCTATAGTAATTAGTATCCTAGTTGAGATTGTAACCATGATAGGGACAACCTTTTGGCAGGTAATTTCTTCTAGACGGATAGGAATCCCTGACACTCTCCTGCCTATTTTCCCCATGTTTAAAAGTATACTTACCTTTATAATATTTTTCACCCTTATCACAAAAATCGATCAAAAGAGGCTAAAAAGGCCCCTGCTAGTTGGCTTTATTAGTGCTCTAATTGCTTACCTAGTCCTAATATCCATAAAGGGTACAGGGGTATGGGGCTATATACTGCTGACAGTTTCCCTAGCCTTTGAGGCACTAGGCATGGCCCTATTAGGCACCCTTAGGGGGTCTCTAGTAGCTATTAATGTTGACCCTATGGAAAGGTCAAGTATCCTGGCTATACTTCAAACCACAGTCATGTTAGTTAGTGTCCCCTTTGGTTATATAGCAGGATCTCTTAGCGATATTTCAAGGACCCTACCCTTTATCCTGGGGATAGGCCTATTAATACTTGGTATCCTGGCTACCCTTTGGTATTATGGAAGTAGGGATAAAAGTGCTAAAGTAGACGGGAAGTATAGTGCCAAGGAGGAGACCTATGAAGGACTATAATGTGGTATTTACTAGCCAAAGCAAGGATGCCGGAGAGTCTATGCCCCTAGGTGGGCGGGATATTGGCTGTAATGTCTGGGTTGAGAAAAATTCCCTTTACCTTTACATGGCCCAAAGCGGAGCCTTTGATGAATATGGCAATATGATAAAGGCAGGCAGGCTAAGGATTGACCTTGATCCCAACCCCTTTGAGGACTTCTTTAGACAGGAGCTAAAACTAAAGGAGGGCTTTATTAAGATAAGTGCTAGGTCTGGCCAGGTAGATACCCTTATTGACCTGTGGGTTGATATAAGGCATGGGGCTATACATATAGAAATAGATTCTAGTATAGACCATAAGATAACAGCCTACTACGAGAACTGGAGAACAGAAAAAAACTCATATAAATACCCTAGCAAGGTAATTGCCAAAGACGGTCAGATAACCTTTTACCATGAGATAGAGGAGGAAACCCACTTTATTAACAAGGTAAGGGAGGAGGGCCTTGAGTCCATAGCCCATAGGCTACCTAATGTTCAAAAGGACTTAGTCTCCGGTGGCAGGCTAGTAGCAGAGGGCATGGTCTTTAAAGGCAAAGAGGCAGGTGAGTATGCAGGTCTTGCTTGTGATTCTTATCTACTTGAGGGAAGGGCCAAAAGACAGGACCTAGTTATCTACCTTCATCTTGCCCAACCATCTAGTCCTAAAGGCTGGGAAAAGGAGCTAAAAGAGCTAATAGAGGCAGACAAAAAGGCCTCAAACCAAAGGCAGGACACCCTTAACTGGTGGTCACAGTTTTGGGACAGGTCCTATGTACATATAAGGCCTAATAATCCAGATGAAAATGATATAGACTGGCAGATGGGTAGAAACTACCAGCTCTTTCGCTATATGCTGGCCTGTAATGCCTATGGTAAGTACCCTAGCAAATTCAATGGAGGCCTATTTATAGTTGATCCCCCAATCTGGGGTGCCAGGTTCGGGGCCAAGAGTCCAGACGAAAGGGACTGGGGCGGTATAGTATTTACAGCACAAAACCAGAGGCATCTCTACTGGCCTATGCTAAAAAGTGGTGACTTTGATATGATGACCCCCCAATTTGACTTTTATTTCAGACTACTTGAGGGAGCCAAGGCAAGGTCAAACTTTTTCTTTGGGGTTGAGGATGCAGCCTGTATACCCGAACAGGTAGATGCAAACGGCCTGTCAGCCTTTTATGGCAAAGATGGGCTAGACTGGGCCCTACATGTCCGCTACCACTATGGGATGGCTCTAGACTTTGGCTTTATGATGCTAAAATACATTGAGGCGACCGGTGAAAAAGAGGTCGATAAATACATTGACTTTATTGCTACTATAATAAACTTTTATGACCAAATGTATGACAAGCTCGATGACAGGGGCAAGCGGATAATTTTTCCGTCTACGGCCCAGGAGACCTACCACAAGGTTGGCCTAACTGACGATTGGGCAGATGTTGGAAGGCAGGGTGCCAACTACAATGAGGATGAGGTCGCAGTTACAAACCCTGCAGACCTAATCTATGCCCTAAGGGCAGTCTTAAACAAGCTACTAGAAAAGGGCTATGGAAATGAAAAGCAAAAGAAGCAGTGGGAGACCCTAAGGGATGAACTGCCCCCTATTCCTCTTGAACAAAAAAATGGCCATACTGTAATAGCCCCCTGCGAATACCCTAAAAAATACTACAAGATAAATAGTGAGTTCCCCCAACTGTATCCCTGCTACCCCTTTCATGAGATAGGGATAGGGGAGTCAAACAACAAAGACCTGAAGCTAGCAATAGATACCTACTATTATGGCTGGGACGAAGAGGACCAGCTAGGCAACCTCTCCTGGCAGCATGTTGGCGTATTTGCAGCTAGACTAGGCCTGGTAGAAGAGGCCTACAAGTACCAAAAGGATAAGCTAAAGGACTCTGGCCGCCGTTTTCCAGCCTTTTGGGGACCTGGCTATGACTATGTACCAGACCATAACTGGGGTGGGACTGGCATGACAGGTATTCAGGAGATGCTAGTTCAAAACTTTGATGGTAGGATCTATCTACTACCTGCCTGGCCCAAGGGCCTTGATGTAGAGTTTAAGCTTTGGGTGGAGAATATGACCTATGTTGAGGTTAGCTACCTAGATGGAAGGCTAGACTACAGGGTATCAGATAGGTCAAGGGAAAAGGATATAGTAGTTTGTATATAGGTTAAAACTATGGAGACCGATAAAAAAGAGGTATTACCCTATGACTCAACAACTATGGTAGACTCTTGATACAGTTATGATAGATATTATTTATAAAAAAGGGGTTTGAGTCATTATGAAGACAAGGGATATGTTTAAAAGAAAAAAGGTATTGTCCTTTGAAATATTCCCACCTAAAAGAACGGGCTCGCTAGATAGTATTTTTGAGACTATTGCCGAGCTAAAGGATATTAACCCTGATTTTATCGGTGTAACCTATGGAGCAGCTGGTAGCGATAACAAGCATCACACCTTTAGTATAGCTGCCAATGTAAAGAAAACTTACGGGATTGAAAGTGTTGCCCACCTACCATGTATAAACCTTACAAAAGAAGACGTTTTAGAAATGCTAAGAGACCTAAAGGATGAAGGTATAGAAAATATACTGGCCCTTAGAGGGGATATAAATCCAGATGTAGAGCCAAAGAACGATTTTAAGTATGCATCAGACCTAATCTCCTTTATTAAAAAGCATGGTGACTTTAATATAATAGGGGCCTGCTATCCTGAGGGTCATATGGAAAGCCCTTCGATTGCTGAGGATATTAAAAACCTAAAAATAAAGGTGGATGCAGGTACTGACCACTTGATTAGCCAGCTGTTTTTTGACAATGACCTTTTCTATTCCTTCCTTGAGAGAGCAGAACTAGCAGGGATCAATGTCCCAATTCAGCCAGGTATTATGCCTGTCATAAACAAAAGGCAGATAGAAAAGATGATAACCCTATGTGGGGCCAGCCTACCTAAAAAGTTTTTAGCCATCATGGATAAGTATGAACACAATCCAGAGGCTTTAAGGGATGCTGGTATTGCCTATGCAATAGATCAGATAGTTGACCTATTAGCCCAGGGCGTAGACGGGATACACATCTATACAATGAACAACTCCTATATCGCATACAAGATTTACGAGGCCATTAGCTCTTTACTTGTGGCCTAGGCATACCTGCTGACTAAAGGCAGCTAGCCTGATTAGATAGCTAGATCCAAGCTAGGGTAAAAGTAGCAACCACCGACTTATTATGTTAAGATAGGGGATGACTATAAATGGAGGTGCTACTATATGTCTAATTTACCGATTTGCCCGAGCTGTGATTCAGAGTATACCTATGAGTACCAGGGCTTTACTGTCTGCTCCATGTGTGCCCATGAATGGAGCCAAGAACTACAGGAGGATGCCAGTGATGAACCAGTTATCAAAGATGCAAACGGCAATCCTTTAGAGGATGGGGACTCTGTAACAGTAATAAAGGACCTAAGGGTAAAGGGTAGTTCTACAGATATCAAAAGAGGTACTAGGGTAAAAAACATAAAATTAATATACGATGCTAGTGATGGACATGACATTGATTGCAAAATAGATGGTTTTGGCGCCATGAAGCTAAAATCAGAGTTTGTAAAAAAGATTTAACAAGATAATATGACAAAAGGGTTATTAGCTAATGCTGATAACCTTTTTTATTTTTTAGGCTCGCTTTATATAGAAAACTATACTCCTATATTGCATTTAACTGTGCAAAAAACATGGTAAAAGGCCTCAAAGTGACGATGGGAACCTGTAAATAAAGAAACTCTAGCGGAGTTTGCCAAGATAATTAAAGAGAATAATCCAAGATGCAAGATATTTGTAAAGGGAGAATAGTATATTTAACCTAGTTAAATTGTATGAATATTTAGAGTGATTTTAATATTATCAAATCAATTCCAAGCTGACAGCTATAAGATTTAGCTTTTCTATAAAACTTCCTATTGCAAAATGCTATGACATAGTGTATAAATTATATGAGAATGATAATCGTTATCATATACCAATTAGTCATATGGACAATAGGAGGACATATTTATGAGAAAAATCTTACCTTTTTTATTCGTACTAACTTTAGCAATCTTACTAGTAGGGTGCGCAGTAGAAGGCACTGATGTAGACAAGGCTACACAGGGGCCAGAGGACGGAGAAGCAAAACCTATTGAGATAGTCCATAGTAAAGGAACTACTACATTAGAAAAGCCTGCCCAAAGGGTAGTTGCACTAGAGTGGATATATGGAGAGAACATGCTGGCTATGGGAGTTGAGCCAGTAGGGATGACAGATATTGAAGGCTACTACACATGGATGAACAATGGTGGCATTAAGCTAGATGATAGTGTTGTGAATTTAGGGGTTAGAGGCAGTGCAAACCTAGAGGATATTGCAGCCTTAAAGCCAGATTTAATTGTAACAGCTGACTATTATGAATATGATTATGAACTTTTATCTGCTATAGCACCAACCATAGTATTGACCCCATACCCAGGTGAACAATACCCCTCTGGTGAGTATGATCATATGATTAGCTCAATTGAGATAATGGGTAAGGCACTAGGCTTAGAGGACAAGGCAGCTGAGGTCATAGCTAGCCTAGACCAGGCTTATGCTAAAGCAAGTGAAAGGCTAAAGGATACAAGCATAGACTTTAACTACATTGAACTTATTGACTTTTCCACAGCTGATACTGTATCTATGTACCTGTTTACTGATTCTTCTATCCACACTAGCATCTTAGAAAAGATAGGTTTTACCAATATGTATAGACCAGAAAAATTTGAGCTATATGGTCAAACCAATATAAATGTTGAAAACCTAGTAGGTCTTGATAACTATAGCCTTTTTATCGTAGCAGAAAAGGGGGAGGACGTTTTTAGCAAGGGCCTAATTTCAGAAAATGTTCTAAATGGACTTAAGTTTTACACAGAAAACAATATGTATTACTTAGGTACTAATGCTTCACCCTTTGGCCCCCTATCTACATTAAGCTTTGTTGATATTGTTGTAGAGGCTGCACTTGCTAATGAATAAAAGAATAGTAGTCTTAGGCCTAGTTATTCTAGCGGTTTTATCGCTAATCCATATTAAGCAAGGCTCTGTTGACCTATCAGTCAGGACAATAGTAGGGGCAATATTTAAGTATGACCAATCGGTGGAGCATGATCTTATCCGTGACCTTAGGTTACCTAGACTTGTGATAGGCATTATCGCAGGTGGAAGCCTGGCTATCAGTGGTGTCCTCTTTCAGAGCCTGATGCGAAACCCACTAGCCTCAGCTTCTACCCTTGGCGTTAGTGCAGGCTCCTATTTTTCTGTAGTCCTGTTTTCAGTCTTTTTTTCAGGCTTTAGGGGGATTCCCTTTTTCCCAGCCCTTGTAGGTGCCCTGATAGCAGCTATTGTTGTCTTGATATTAGGCAGGGGCAGGGGTGCAGACCCTGTCAGAATGACCCTAGCAGGAGTTGCCCTTTCCCTTGTGTTTTCTTCAATGACCTCAGCTCTACAGCTCTTGTTTGAGCATGAGAGCAAGGGCCTGTTTTTGTGGGGTGCAGGGTCCCTGGTCCAAAATTCTTGGCGGGGAGTCAAGTTTGCCCTACCCTTGGTCTTGGTCTGCCTGGCTTTTTCACTTATCATCTCTAGGAAAATTGATATTATGCAGTTAGGGGATGATACAGCCAGCTCTCTAGGCCTTAATGTGGTTTTGTATAGGTATATAGGGATAGGGATTGGCATTTTAGCCACTAGCTCTGTTGTGGCCGTTGTAGGGCCGATTGCTTTTGTGGGGATTGTGGCTCCCCACATAGTAAAAAGGCTGGGCGTTAAAAAGACTAGGGAAATACTAGTGTCCTCCTTTGTACTAGGGGCAGTAGTATTGGTGGGGGCAGATGCTTTGGCAAGGGCCTTTACCTCCGGCAGCTATGAGCTACCTGTTGGGGCCTTTACTGCAATAATAGGTGGCCCCTGGCTAATCTACTTAGCCTTTAAGACAGGTAAGAATATGGGCAATTCATCCTATGGCCTACTAGTTCAGACAGGGAAGAAAAGACTAGCCTATAAAGCACTAGTTATAGGGCTTTGCCTAGTTATTTTACTTGTCTTTGTCCTATCTCTTGGAAATGGTGGAAGCTCATTTCTAAGGTCAGCTACTAGAGACTTTGTAATAGCCAGGATCAGGCTACCTAGGATTGTAACTGCCCTGCTAGCAGGCATTGTCTTGGCCATTAGTGGTTTTTTGCTGCAGACTGTACTAAACAATACCTTGGCTGACCCCTCAACCCTAGGTGTTACACCAGGAGCTGCCCTAGGGGCCTTGGTTGCCATATACTTTTTAAAGGGCAGTACTAGCCTTACTATATCCATAAGCGCCTTTATTGGGGCCTTGGCTGCAGCAGCAGTTATATTTATAATTTCAAAAAGGTCTAAGTATAATCCGATAATGCTAATATTAGTTGGTATGGCGGTAACTGCCATCTGTGATGCGGCAGTAAATATTATCGTTATCAATACCACAGTTGGAAAGTCCGCTTCTCTGGTGTGGCTAGCGGGGAGTACCTACGGGAGAAACTGGACCAATGTCATGACCCTCTTAGTTGCCATCCTAACCCTAGGCCCTATAGCCTGGCTACTTTGTAGGAACCTTGACGCTGTTATGCTTGGACAAGATATTGCTACAGCCATTGGGACAAATGTCCAAAGGATAAGGCTGCTAAGCTCCCTAGTCGGGATCCTGCTAGCTGCTATAGGGGTAGCTACAGTGGGGACAGTGGGCTTTATAGGTCTATTGGCCCCCCATATGGCCAGGTTCTTAACTGGTATAAAACACAGGAAAAACTTAGTTGTTACTGGCCTTTTAGGTGGCCTCTTGCTAATGACTGCTGATTTAATTGGCCGGGTAGTTATATATCCAAGCGAGATCCCATCGGGCTTAGTGGTATCCATTATTGGTGCCCCATACTTTCTATGGCTCCTTTATTCTACATCAAAGCTTAAGAGGTGATTTTTTATGAAAAACATAAGGGGAAGTAAGCTAACCCTAGGTTATGAAAATACAGTAATAATAGACGGGGTTTCGATAGAGTTTCCTATGAATAAAATAACTATCCTGATAGGAGCAAACGGCTGTGGCAAGTCCACTATGGTCAGGTCCTTTGCCAGGCTCCTAAAGCCCATGGAGGGTCAAGTCCTCCTAAACGGGAGAAACATCTCTACCATGGTAAACAAAGATATATCCAAGGAGCTAGCCATCCTACCTCAAAACCCCATTGTAGCAGGTGGGATTACAGTCAAGGAGCTAGTGGAAATGGGTAGGTTCCCCTATCAAAACTGGCAAAACAAGCTAAAGGCTGAGGATAAGGAAATGGTAGAAAAGGCCCTTAAGGACACCAATATGCTCGAGTTTAAGGACCGAAGGCTTGACTCCTTATCAGGTGGACAAAAGCAAAGGGTCTGGATTGCCATGGTGCTAGCCCAGGGTACAGATATTATCCTCCTAGATGAGCCTACAACTTTTTTAGATGTAACCTACCAGATAGAGATCCTTGACCTAATCTACAAGCTAAACAGGGAGGAAGGAAAAACAATTGTTATGGTGCTGCATGATTTAAACCTAAGCTCTAGGTATGCAGATCATATGATTGCCCTAAAGGATAAGAGGGTCTATAGGCAGGGTACACCTGACCAGGTTGTGACCAAGGACCTAATAAAGGATGTGTTTGGTATGGACTGTGAGATCATAAAAGACCCCTTATACAAAACCCCCATGCTAGTACCCTATAGTCAGGCCATTTGGTCATCTAGCCCTGCTAGCCAAGCCATTTAGTCTTCAATGTCCTGCCAGCTAAGATATTGTCAGCTGTACTTTTTAGCCAAGCCATTGCGCCATCTATAGGCCTACTAGTAAGGTCGTTTAGCAATTTATGCCTGCTAGCCAAGCCATTTTATCAGTCATGCCCTGCTAGCTAGGTCTATAAGCTAGCCCTACTAGCCTTGTCTTGAAAAAAAGGTTGTTTCTTGTATAATCAAGCTATATAATAGTAGCTAGGTAATATTAACCATAGGGCTAAGGCTCTTATAGAAAAAGGGTGGGGAGTGGTGTAGCTTGAGATTTGACAAGTATTCCTTTGATCAATACAGTCAGGATCCAAAATCAATCAGTAACTTTTTAATGGAGGGTGAGCAGGTCCTTTGGGCCGGCAAGCCAAAGAAAAATGCATTTGTTATAAACAAGTCCTTGAAGATGTTTCCTATTGCCCTTATTTGGCTCTTTTTTGATTCAGTATTCATAGGTGCGATTATAGCTAGTGGCGAATTTGCTAACGTTTTCTGGATCGTAATTCCCTTTTTCGCTGTACACCTAATACCTGTTTGGATGTGGCTAGGCAATATCCTAGGTGCAAATAGGCGCTGGAAAAATACAGAATATGCAATCACAGACAAAAGGGTAATACTGCGAACTGGTGTTTTAGGCTATGAGCTTAATAATATTTACTATACTGATATTGAAAAGGTAAAGCTTACTACAGGGGTTATTGACCGTATGCTAAAGGTAGGAGATGTTCACCTTGAGATAGGTGAGGGAAAAGTATCCATTCTAGATATTGAGGATGCCTTTGAGGTCTATAAAATGCTACAGAAAACTGTTCTTGATATCCGGTCAGATATTCATTTCCCCAATGAGTTAAGACCTGATATAAACCCTGGCTACAGGACAAGCTATAAGGGTTTTGAAGAACAATAAATAAAAAAAGAATAAAAAGTCGTCCAGGCTATAAATGACTCCTGCAAGTAGCTAGCTATCCCACAGCTAGAAATACTAGGCTGTCATATGCTTGGGCGACTTTATTGTTTTTACATTTTCATATAGCTAGTCTGATAGCCTTTAGTATTAGTCTATTTAGCCTATTTAGCTGGCCTACACCAGGCCCAATAGCCTAGCCCCCGAAGCTACTAGAAAGCATATAATTATGCCAGTGATAGTAGGTATTGCAAAGGACAAGAGGGTCCATTTTAGGCTTTGGGTCTCCTTGCGGATGGTAAAGAGGGTGGTCCCACAGGGCCAATGGTTTAGGGTAAAAATCATGGTACAGATGGCGGTCAGCCAGGTCCAACCCTTGGCTACTAGGAGCTCTCTTAGGGCATCTAGGCTATCTAGCTCTAGGATATTTCCTGTTGCCATATAGCTCATAATTATGATAGGGATAACAATCTCATTTGCAGGAAGGCCCAAAATAAAGGCTAGGATGATATAACCATCCATACCAAGGAGGCGAGCAAAGGGGTCTAAAAAGCCTGCTCCATGGTCAAGTAGGCTGATGCCCCCTGCCTTGACATTTGCCATAAGCCATATAATTAGTCCTGCAGGTGCCGCCACCATAATGGCCCTAGCTAGGACAAAGAGGGTCCGGTCCAGTAGGGACCTGACCAAAACCCTGCCCACCTG
>DGFG01000103.1:1569-2301 GCA_002391555.1 Firmicutes bacterium UBA3906 | reverse complement strand
GACTGCCAGGCTAGGTAAGAGACTGCCAAGGCCAGAGGCTAAGGAGCCCCCTATAAATATACTAGCCATGGCTATTAAAATGGGAAAACGACCATTGCAGGGAACAAAGTTATTGGTTATAGTGGCAATTAACCGCTCCCTAGGCGAATCTATAATCCTACAGGCTACAACTCCTGCAGCATTACAGCCAAAGCCCATACACATGGTTAGGGCCTGCTTGCCATGGGCACAAGCCCTTTTAAAATAGTAGTCAAGCATAAAGGCGACCCTAGGCAGGTAGCCTAAGTCTTCAAGCAGGGTAAAGAGGGGGAAAAAGATAGCCATGGGCGGCAGCATTACTGACACAACCCAGGCAAGGGTCCTGTAGACACCAAGCACTAGCATGTCTTTTAGCCAGACTGGGCTGGCTAGCTGGTCAAATATATAAAGGAGTCTTTCCTCTATAAAAAATAGTCCCTTGGCCAGCAGTTCAGATGGAATATTTGCCCCTTCAATCGTAATCCAAAATATTAGGCCAAGAAGCCCTATCATAATCGGGATGCCAAAGGTCTTTGAAGTTAAAATCCTATCTATTTTTCGGTCCATGTAGCTAGCCTTTTCACTTGATGTAATGACCCTTTTACTAATGGACTCGGCAGTCTTTACTAGGCTAGTAACTATCCGGTCCCTAAGGTCCCCTAATCCTTTATTTTCATCTAATCTAGCCCGAGCCCTTGCTAGTCCCTCCTGTAG
>DGFG01000103.1:0-1275 GCA_002391555.1 Firmicutes bacterium UBA3906 | reverse complement strand
ATTAAGGCCTCCAGGTCATTGTCATATGTGATTTTCACTGGTTTTGGCCTGACTTTTCCGCTGGCTACCTTTGCAATAGTAGCCTTTAGCTCATCTAGGCCCTGGCCGCTCCTAGCAGCGGTTGCAACTACTGGTATGCCTAAAAGGTCAGATAATCTATCTAGCTTTAGTGAAATGTTCTTTCTCCTAGCCTCATCCATAAGATTTACACATAGTATAACCCGGCTTGTAATCTCAGTGATTTGTAGGACCAGGTTTAGGTTTCTTTCAAGACAGGTGGCATCTGCTACCACCACTGTTGCATCTGGATTGCCAAAACAGATAAAGTCTCTTGCTAGCTCCTCTTCTACAGAACTTGCCAAGAGGGAGTAGGTGCCAGGTAGGTCAACTAGTATATAGCTTTTGTTTTGGTAGCTATAGGTCCCTTGTGCATTTGTGATAGTCTTTCCAGGCCAATTTCCTGTATGCTGCTTTAGGCCTGTCAAGCTGTTAAATACAGTGGATTTGCCGGTATTGGGATTGCCTGCAAGAGCCACTACTATGTCATCTGTAGAGCCAAGCCTTAGGTTAAAGACCTCGCTTAAGGCTGCCCTGCCAGTAGATTGCTTGGTTAAGCCCATATAATAACCCCCTAGTAGCAGTTTAAATTCTTTCTATGAGGACTTTTTTTGCCTCTTCTGACCTTAGGGCTATTAGGGCTCCCCTAATTTCATATGCGACTGGGTCGCTTTTAGGGCTTTTCATTATAGGCCTTACCCTTGTGCCAGATATTAGGCCTAGGTCTAGCAACCTTCGCCGACTTATAGAGTCGCTTAGGACCTGCTTTACCCTACCCGGGCTCCCAAGGGGCAGCTTATCTAGGCTCATAATCTTTATATCCATATAAAACACTTACCTCCTAATATTAAGGGATACCCCTTCATAGATTTAGCTATGGGAAACTTTATTTCCCGTATCTAATAGCTAGGTTATGAAAAGGACATATCCGTAGTTACAAGCAAATAAAAAAAGGGGCAAAGGGACATGAAGGAAAGTGGAGCTTTTTATACAGTAAGGGGCTATCAAATCCTAAACAGTGAAAACAAGCTCTTAACTCCAGCCATGGAGGATTATCTGGAGATGATTTATAGGACCTGCAAGGGGGACGACTTTATAAGGGTAAAGCAGCTAGCTGATAGGCTAAATGTTCGGCCCTCCTCGGTCACAAAAATAGTGCAAAGGCTATACAAGCTGGGCCTAGTAGATTACCAAAGATATGGCATGATAAGGCTGACT
>DGFG01000123.1:12594-14866 GCA_002391555.1 Firmicutes bacterium UBA3906 | reverse complement strand
AAGGGCCAGAGTTTTACTCTGGCTCTTTTACTATAAAAAGTATAAATGGGAGATTGGGAAATGCTTATAGGGATGTATTGTGCAGATAGTATTATAGAAAAACTACTAAAACAAGAGAGAACATATTATATGGCTGCTGAGGCCTTTATGCAGGGGGCCAAGCTCTTAGTTTTCTCAGTAAAGGATGTTGATTTTAATAACAAGACAGTAACCTCTTATACCAGGGAGAATAATAGCTGGGTCAGGGTAACAACACCCTTTCCAGATGTTATGATTAATGTCTATACAGATCTAAAAGAAGGTCTAAAAGAAGAGTTTATGCTAAGGGCTGAAATCCCTTTTACTAGCCATTTTCTTAGCGCAAAAAAAACCTTCTTTCACCAGATCAAGGAGGCAGGACAATTTGACTCTTTATTGATACCCTATGCCAGTGTTAAGAGTATAGGGGCGATAGATGAGTATTTAACCAAGTATAAAAAAATTATTGTAAAGCCCTCTATAGGTGCCCGGGGACTAGGTATATATCAGATATCTGGTACTTTTGATAGGTATATATTGAGGGACAATAAAAAGACCCATAAACTAGACAGACATAATCTAAAGAAGATAGTTGATGATTTTATAGATAAGGGCTATCTGGTGCAGCCCTATATGGAATGCAGGACATCTATGGATGAACCCTTTGATTTTAGGATCCATATACAAAAGGACGGACAAGGGGCCTGGCAGATAACTAGAATGTATGCAAGGATAGGTGCTAAGGGTAGTGTACTTAGCAATATCAGCCAGGGAGGCTTATCCTGTGATATAGACTACTTTTTGAAGGTGGAGTATGGGGAAAGAGCATCCTACTGGAAGGACAAGCTAGAGACACTTTCATTTGATATAGCAAAACATATAGAAGAAATCTATATGCAAAGTTTTGATGAGTTTGGGATAGACCTGGCCATAGACAAGGATGAAAACATTTGGCTATATGAGGTTAATTCAGGCCCCCAGACCAAATACCATGAGCCACAAAGGGCTAGACATATTATAGCCTATGCTAGATATATTGCTAAAAATTACAAGGGAAACAATAAGGAAATATTGGTATCCTTGGCTAATAGGATTACCGATGGGCTAGAATCAATAAGAGATGACCTGACAGTAAAAGTAGATGAGACCATAAAGGTAAAGCTCTTAGTACAGACTATGCGGCCTATGGTAGATACGATAGAAAGCTTTGGCATATTAGAACAAAGGCTAAAGGTGGGGGTTACAGCTTATGAGCAGTCAAGCATTTACCCATTAACCGAGGCTATCAAAGGCCAATTTGGCAAGATAGTTTTGACATATGAAACAAACGATAGGAACGAGGCTATCAGCCTAATAGATAATCTGATAAATGACCTATTGCCTGAATGGATAAGAGGGATAAACAATATTTTTGATGAGGCTTAGTAGAAAAAACTAAAAATTTCACACCAAATAAAGCTGATTGGCTACTAAAGTTTACTTGCTTTATGCCGATAATAAATACTAGGAAAGCTTGAAAAGGAGTTTTTAAAATGCGTGTTCAGGCCAGTAATGCAATAGCCACAAGTGATCATGTAAATACAGGACCCAGGCCGGCTGGTCAAAAGCCCATGGGGCGACAGCCTGCAGATGAGCTTTTAATCTTTGGTAGGGAGATTACCAATGCCTTAAAGGTTACTAACGAAAAACTCCAGGCCCATAGTTCTAGGGCAGAGTTTTCAATCCATGAAAAGACTGGGGATATTATGGTCAAAATTTTAGATTTGAATACCAATGAGGTCCTAAGGGAGATTCCTCCCAGGAAAATAAAGGATATGGTAGCTAATTTTTTGGAGAGAGCCGGTCTATTGGTAGATAGGAGAGCTTAATAGTAGCTTAAAGGAGGTACATATATGTCAATTAGGATAGGTGGCCTTGCATCAGGTATGGATATAGATCAGATTGTAACCGACCTTATGCGGGCAGAGAGAGTAAAGGTAGACAAGGTATTACAGGATAAAACCCTGGTTGAGTGGACTAGGGATGCATACAATGACTTAAATAAAAAGCTGGCAGAGTTTGTTTTAAACACCAGGCAGGCCCTTGGTCTTACTAGTACCTCTACAGGTACAGTAATGAGCAGGTCTGTTTCTAGTCTTGACTGGGTAAAGACTGCTGCAGTTTCAAATCCAACTATAGTGGGGGCAAGCGCTAGGGCCAACACTCCAAACGGGACCTATAGCTTGAATGTACATAACCTAGCTGAGAACTGGTC
>DGFG01000123.1:0-12349 GCA_002391555.1 Firmicutes bacterium UBA3906 | reverse complement strand
CTTTATATAGATAAGGACCAGGCCTATATAAGTGTTACAGATGCTACAGGGTCTGAAAAGCTTACACAGCTTGAGGGACGGGATTTGTCTAATATATCCCTATCCTCTATAGCTAGCCAGATTAACAATGCAAAGATTGGGGCAACAGCCATTTATGACGCAACAACTGATAGGTTTTTCCTACAGACCAGCGATACTGGTTCAGGCAATAGCCTTAGGGTTGATGACAATAGTATCCTCTACGATGATGAGGGCAATCCTATAGAGGGCCAAGGCTTTATTGGAAAGCTAAAGCTGCGCTATTTTGATGGGGAGACCATGAGTGATGTAAGTCTTGGGACTAGCTACAGTGGAATAGATGCAAGGCTTGATTTTGGAGCAGCAACCGACATCACCATGTCTTCTAACAGGTTTACCATAAACAATATAGACCTTAACATAAAGGCTGTAGGTAAAACCACAGTTACTGTAGGTACAGATGAGGAGTCCATAATAGACAAGATTAAGGACTTTGTAAATAGTTATAATGAAATGATAGACCATGTAAATGGAGTCCTAACTCAAAACCGTTACCGGGATTATCCCCCCTTGACAGCCGACCAAAAGGAAGCTATGACTGAAAAAGAAATTGAGCTTTGGGAGCAAAGGGCCAAAAGTGGACTACTTCGCAACGATTTAATTATCAGTAGGACCTCTCAGAACATGCGGTCAGGCCTATTCCAAAATGTTGAGGGCCTAGACGGGATCTTTAATCACCTAACTGATATAGGGATTACAACAGAAGGCTACGCTGCCGGTTCCATGGGTGGCAAGCTCGTAATAGATGAGTCAAAGCTAAGGGAGGCCATAAGGTCTGATATTGATGGGGTTATGAACCTCCTATTTAAGGAGCCTGACTCTAAGATAACAGATACTAATGAGAAAAGAGCCAACACTGGTCTTATAGCTAGGCTTTATTCTGATGTGGCAGCTGGTATGAAGGAGATTATAAACAAGGCTGGCCCTGGCGATGACAGGCAGCTTTATAGAAATGTTGACTCTACCATGCTACTTGACTTTGTTACTAAAAACAGTAGCATCAGCATGCTTGATTCGAGCATTACTAATTATGAAAGAAGGATTCAGGACCTAGAGGCCCGGCTTGCAAAAAGAGAGGAAAACTACTGGAGGCAGTTTACAGCTATGGAAAGGGCCTTAAATGAAATGTATGCCCAGAGCCAATGGCTATACTCTCAGTTAGGTATGTAGGAGTAAGGGCTATACTAATTAAAATAGGGGTTGCTCAATATGGATGAGATATTAAACAAAATTTTATACCTGACCCAGGCAAACCTTAAGCATGCAAACCAGATACTAAAGGTTACCCAGGATATGAAGGACCATATAAGGGATGAGTCTGTGAGCAGCCTAAATGAGGCCATAGCCCTAAGACAAAAGCATATAAAGGATGTCCAGGCTACAGAGGATGCCATAGCCTCTAATATGGACCAGCTAAAGGCAAGGTTTATGATAGACAGCCTAGAGGAAATAGATACAGGCAGGTATCCAAAGGTTGCCCAGATTATAGAAACTAGAGAAAATATAAAAGCCCTATACAAGGATATCTACCGTATTGATGAAGAAAACCGCAAGGGTGCGGAGATTCTAATTAGAAATTACAAGGATGGCCTAAGGGATATATATAACAGCAAAAAGGTAACAGACATATATAAAAAGCAAGATGAAGGTAAGTCAATACTACTAAACAAGCTTAAATAGACACAAGAATAGAAGAACGAGGGAGCGATCAGGATGTACCAACTAAACAATGCATATCAGGTCTATGAGAGTAACCAGGTCAACACAGCCTCAAAGGGAAGGCTACTGCTTATGCTCTATGATGGAACACTTAAATTTCTAAGGCAGGCTAGCAATGCTATAGAGGCAAAGGATGTGCCAAAGGCCCATGAAAGCCTTGTAAAGGCTCAGGACATAATATGCAGTCTAATGGATACCTTAAACCCGGCTGCTGGCCAAATATCTGACAACTTATATTCCCTTTACGATTATATTTACAGGGAAATGGTAGCAGCCAATATACACAAGGACAAGGAAAAGGTAGACATGCTCTATGATATGGTACTTGACCTGAGAAGGACATGGGCACAAATTATATAGGGGTGAAAATAAAAAAGCTCTTTAGATTTTTATTTTTTTATCTTATAATAGTTTATATATGATCAGTAAGATACTAACGAGGATTCGTCTATAGTGGAGGCATAAATGAGAGCAGAATATGTTAATTCATTCATAGGGGCAGCGCGTTCTGTGATACAAGACTTATGCAACACAGAGGCCAAACTGGGTAAGGTCTACATAAGACAGGCACCCTTGTCCGTTGCCAATGTGGTTATTATGGTAGGTGTAGTAGGCGAGGTCGTTGGTCAGGTATATTTTGAGTTATCAGCCAGCACAGCCAAGTCGCTGGCATCTCTTATGCTTGGAGGTATGCAGATAGATGAACTAGACGAACTAGGCAAAAGTGCAATTTCCGAGATGGGCAATATGATTATGGGTAATGCCGGAGTCCTTTTGGCAGATTACAATATCGATTTTGAGATCACTCCACCCTCACTTTTAACCGGAGAAAAGATCCAGATATCCAGTAAGTACCCTACCCTGGTAATCCCCTTAGAGATCGGTGAATGGGGACAACTTGCCATCAATGTATCTGTAAAGGAAAGAGAGGCAAAAAAGGACCTGGCCTAGGCTAAGGGCCTAAGTAAAAAGAATAAAGGCAGATTATCAATAAAAGAATATTAAAAGCCACCTATCAGGTGTTTAGAGCATATAGAGGACCCAAATAGCGAATTTTGGGTCCTTTTCTTATGCAAAAGCAAGAAGAAAGACGTATTTTGTCGAAATAAAGGCATCATTTCCGATAAATTTATCAATAAAGAAGGATAAAAGGTATAGGACGTCGAAATTCTTAACACTAGCTTGGGATTATATGGGGGTGATATAGATGTCTAATATTTTAGGGGCTGATGGCACCTACAATATACTGAAAAGGGCTCTTGACACAGCAAGCCTACGGCAAAAGACCATATCGAATAATATAGCTAACATTAACACGCCCAATTATAAGGCCAAGCGGCTAGTATTTGATCAAGAGCTTAGGAGGCAGATGGCCTCTCCAAGTAGCTTTAAGCTAAAGGTTACAAACAAGAGGCATATAGGATCATCTAATAGTGCAGGTCTTGATGTAGAGATAGTCGAGGACAATAGTAGCTCAATGAGAGCCGATGGCAACAATGTAGATATTGACCTGGAGATGTCCAACCTAGCAGCCAACCAGATACTTTACAATAGCTTGATACAGCAGACTAACAATAAAATTAACATCTTACGCCATGCAATTACAGAAGGGAAGGGTTAATTATGAAGGTATTTAATACCATGCGGATAAGTGCCACTGGCCTAACAGCAGAGAGGCTGAGGATGGACACCATAGCTTCTAATATAGCCAATGCCACTACTACCCGCACAGAGGATGGAGGCCCTTATAGGAGAAAGGTCGCAGTGTTTAGAGAGGATCTTGACAGGGTAATAAATAGTCAAGGGGCCAGCAAGGTAAAGCTTGGCGGAGTTAAGGCAGTAGCTATCGAAGATGACCAGAGCCCATTTAAAAGGGTATACGATCCCGGCAATCCCGATGCTGATGAAGAGGGCTATGTCCTCATGCCCAATGTAAACATCTTAAATGAAATGGTAGATATGATTGTCGCCACTAGAGCCTACGAGGCAAATGTAACAGCAATGAATGCCACCAAGAGTATGCTACTTAAGGCACTAGAAATCGGCAGAAGATAAGGAGGGCTAGCATGAAAGTTAACCCAGCGCTGCAGCAATATTTAAACAAGGTAAATGCAAACAACCAGGCCCCGGCCAAGGACACAGATTTTAAAGAACTACTTAAAAATGAGCTAAGTAAAATAAATGAGCTACAGTTAAAGGCTGATGAGGCTAGTCGTCAGCTAGCACTTGGTGAAACAGAGGATATCCACTCTGTACTGTTAGCTGCAGAAGAGGCCAGGCTTGCCTTTGAACTAGCAGTACAAGTTAGAAACAAGCTAATCGAGTCATACCAAGAGTTAACCAGGATGCAAGTATAAAGGTTTAAGATCTTTTCTTGGCGGGAAAATAAGGCATGCATAGGAGAGTAAAGAGTGGGTCGAATAAGGGAGTTTTTTTCTAAAATCAAAGGTGCTTGGGATGGGCTTAGTAGACTTAGGAAAACAAGTATAATAATTATACTTGTCTCCCTGCTAATAGCCTTAATAGTTTATCCCTTGACCATTGGAAAAACAGAATATTTACCAGTTTTCACTAACCTATCCATTCAGGATTCAGCTCAGATAGTAGACACACTAGAGGACCAAAATTTTACTGACTACAAGATTGCTGATGGAGGATCTACTATTTTGGCACCTGCTGACCAGGTTGACACCCTAAGGATAAACCTGGCTATGGAGGGTACTTTGCCAAACTCTGGTAAGGGCTATGAGCTTTTCGATGATACCAGCTATTCCATGACTGATGCGGATAGGAGGATTATGTATCAAAGGGCCCTTGAAGGGGAGCTAGAGAGGTCTATCCAGTCCCTAGATGAAGTGGAAAGGGCCAGGGTCCACCTAGTACTTAGCGAGGACTCTATATTTGTAAAGGAAAAGGAGCCCTCTACAGCCTCTATTATCCTAACCCTAAAGCCAGGCAAGGCCCTCGAAGCCAAGCAGATACTTGGGATTATTTCTTTGGTTTCTGGAGCTGTAAAGGACCTGCCAGAGGAAAATGTTAGGGTAGTTGATTCTAGGGCAAACCTTCTAAGCCAGGGGATCACGACTAACAGTGATGACATATGGGACAAGCAAAACTCAGGCCAAAGGATGAATATTGAGAGGGAATTTGAGCTCAGCCTAAAGGAAGACCTTAGAAAGATGCTAGAGATGGTCTTTGGTGGAGGCAAGGTTATAGTTAGCGTAAATGCAGACCTTGACTTTGATGCAGAGGAAACCACCTCTATAACATACAATCCTCAGGGAGTAATCCGTAGCGAGCAAACCAAAATATATCAAAGTGGGCCAGACTCAGGCAAGGCCGAGGGCGGTAGCCCCATAGATGACAACACACAAAATGTAATAGATGAAGATGGCAACCTAGCAAATGGGGGGTCCTATTCCCGTGAGACCATTGTTAACTATGAGATTGGAGAGATGACCCAGTATACAAAAAAGGCACCTGGAAAGATCAGGCGCCTATCTACCTCAGTGGTTTATGACGGAGAACTATCAGTTGAAAGAAAAGAATCCATGCTAAACATTATAAGGGCTGCTACAGGCTTTGACGAGTCTAGAGGAGACCTTATTAGTGTTGAGGGTGTAGCCTTTGACAGGTCTATACAAAAGGAAATAGAAGACTTAATTGCAAAAGAAGAGGCTGCCAGAAAGGCAGAACAGGACAGGCAGGCGGCTCTACGCAGGACCATATTGCTATACGGTGGTATAGGTCTAGCTGGGGCTATCTTGCTTATTTTTCTTTTACTCCTTTTAGTGAGGGGCAAGGAAAAGACCAAGGCCAGGGCAAGCGAGATGAACTCACTTTTTGCAGCTACCATAGATGACCCATTACCCATAGATGAGCTCTTAAGAAAGGTAACACAGGAAAAGGAAAGTGAAGATATTAAACTGGAAAAGGGTATTAGGGACTATGCAAAGGAAAACCCTGAGCAAATGATTGATCTTATTCGAGCCTGGATAATAGAGGATGAGAGGTGATAGGATGGCCCAGGTTAAAAAGCTTACCGGATACCAAAAGACCGCAATATTATTAATTGCCCTAGGGCCGGATGTATCATCTAATATTATAAAAAGGTTACCTGAGCATGTGATAGAAAAGGTGTCCTATGAAATTGCCAATACGACAGGGGTTACCTCAGAGCTTAGAAAGGAAGTTTTAAGCGAATTTCAAGAAATGAGCTTAGCCCAGGACTATATTACCGAAGGGGGCCTAGATTATGCAAAGAACCTCCTGACCAAGGCCCTAGGTCCGCAAAAGGCAAAGGAGATAATATCTGCTGTCTCTGAGATCACCCAGCAGAACAAGCCCTTTTCAATGGCTAGAAAGGCTGATCCCCAGCACCTGTTTAACACAATCTCCAAGGAACATCCCCAGACCATAGCCTTGATCCTTTGCTACTTACAGCCGGACAAGGCTGCAACGATATTATCAGGTCTACCAAAGGAACTACAGCAGGATGTGGCCTATAGGATAGCTACCATGAGTGGGACATCTCCCCAGGTTGTAAAGCAGGTAGAATCAGTCCTAGAGAGAAAATTATCCACCGTAATTGGCAGGGATTTTACAGAAATAGGCGGTGTCCACTCTTTAGTTGAGATATTAAACTCTGCCGATAGGAGTACCGAAAAGACCATTTTAGATGACCTAGAAAAGGAACAGCCCGAGCTAGCAGAGCAGATTAGGGAGGGACTCTTTGTATTTGAGGATATTGTACTGCTTGATTCTGCATCTATCCAGAGGGTAATGCGTGAGGTTGACAATGCAGACCTGGCCCTTGCTATGAAGGGAACAACTGATGAGGTGGCAGAGGTTATTTATTCTAACCTTTCAAAACGGGCTGCAGAGACCCTGAGGGAGGATATAGACTTTATGGGACCTGTAAAGCTTGTGCAGGTTGAGGAGGCCCAAAAGAAGATTGTCGGCATAATTCGCATGCTAGATGAGGCCGGTGAGATCGTAATTGTCAGGGGAGGAGACGATATACTTGTTGTATAGGCTGATCAAAAATGACCAGGTTGATCTTGAATCGGATACCTACCAAATCCCCCTAGTTCAAATTGAAAGCAATACTAGTAAAGTAGATGACAAGGGTTCAGACCTAGTGGACAGGCCTACTAATGATGAGGCTAGGGTCCAGGCAAACAGGCTCATAGAAGAGGCTAGCGCTGGGAGTAAAAGCATACTAGACCAGGCCCAAAGCCAAGCTGAAAAGCTTTTAGAGGATGCTAAAAAGGCAGGCTATGAGCAAGGCTTTGAAAAGGGTTACCAGGAGGGCTACAAGGCAGGCAAGGACAAGGCAGAAAAGGATTATGAGGCCTTACTTTCAAGTGCAAAAGACCTGATAGAAAAGGCCCACATTGAGTCTAGAAACTATATCAAAAGAACAGAAGATGAGATAGTAGACCTAGCAGTTAGTATAGCGGAGAGCATTATTAAATACTCCATAGATACTAGAGACGAAGGCATAATAGATATGGTCAAGGCAGCCCTCCACAGGGCTGAGGAGATGGGCATGATTCTCTTTAGGTGTTCCCCTGATACTATTCTCCTTTTAAAGGCCAATGAGCATGAATTTAAAAAGATATGTCCCAAAGCAGTCTTTAGCTTTATAGAGGACAAATCCATAAAAAGCAATGGCTGTATTATTGAAACTGAAGAACAGGTTTTAGACCTTGAAATACAAGGACAGCTTGAAAAGGTAAAGACAGCACTTAAGGAAATGAGTGAAGCTAATAATGCCCTATAATGTCCCCTTTCAAAGCTATAAAAGCCAGCTAGTTGACAAGGAATTTTTCACTGTTATGGGCAAGGTGACCCAGGTAATTGGCCTTATGGTCATGGTAAAGGGTATAAAAAGCTTTGTCGGAGAGGTATGCAGGATCATTATAGATGGGCAAAGCGAGAGTGTAACAGCTGAGGTTGTGGGTTTTAGGGATGACCAAGTTTTGCTTATGGCCCTTGAGGACCTTAGGGGTGTGGGACCTGGCTGCAAGGTACTACCTACGGGTAGGGCCCTTTCCATATCTGTAGGGGATGACCTTTTAGGCAAGGTTTTAGATGGTCTAGGCAGGCCCATGACCGACCTAGGTTATACTAGCGCCATCCTAAACCAGACCTACTCTGTCCAACGTACTCCTCCAAACCCCTTAAAGAGGAAAAGGATCGATAGCATTTTAACCACCGGGATAAAGGCTATAGATGGTCTTTTAACCTGCGGCGAGGGGCAAAGGGTAGGTATATTTGCCGGCTCAGGTGTTGGAAAGTCTACCTTGCTTGGTATGATCAGTAGGTTTTCTAATGCTGATGTAAACGTTATAGGCCTCATAGGTGAGAGGGGCAGGGAGGTTCTAGATTTTATAGAAAAGGATTTAGGGCCTGAGGGCCTTAAAAAATCAGTTGTTGTTTGTGCAACCTCTGACCAGCCAGCCCTTATTAGGCTAAAGGGTGCCTTTACTGCAACAACTATAGCCGAGTACTTTAGGGACCAGGGTAAGAAAGTAGTACTTATGATGGATTCTGTGACCCGCTTTGCTATGGCTCAAAGAGAGGTTGGCCTTACAGTTGGTGAACCACCAGCTACAAAGGGCTATACTCCTTCAGTATTTGCAGAGCTACCCAGGCTACTTGAGAGGTCAGGTACATCAGATGTAGGATCTATCACAGCCTTTTATACTGTTTTAGTTGACGGTGATGATATGAACGAACCCATATCAGATGCCGTAAGGGGTATCCTAGATGGTCATATCGTACTATCTAGAAAGCTGGCCAGTAAAAACCATTTCCCGGCAATAGATGTACTAAATAGTGTTAGCCGACTTGCCAGGGATATTACCGATGCAGACCAGCATGAGCTAGCAGCCAACATAAGGGAGGCCCTAGCAACCTATGAGGAGTCTGCTGACCTTTTAGACATTGGGGCCTATAGCATGGGTACCAACCCTAAAATAGACCGAGCTATTGACCTATATGAACCTATAAATGAATTTTTAAGGCAGGACATATATGAAAGGGTAGATTACCAGACAACCCTTGAATTAATGCAGGATATTGCCGATAGAAGTAGGTGAGAGAATTGAAAAAATTTAAGTATTCAATGGAAACCGTGCTTGATTATAGGAAAGACGTAGAGCAGGCCGAAAAGATGAAGTTCAATGAGGCCAAAAATGAGTATGTTATCCAGAAATCTGTTTTAGAGGACCTTGAAAAAAAGCTGGAAAATGCCCAGTATATACAGCTTGAAAAGACCCCAGTAAAGCTATCAGAGCTAAAGAGCTTGCAAAAATATATCCAGTACCTAGAGGAAAAGGTTGAAGCTCAAAGGCTACTAGTAGCTGAGACTGAAAAACGTATGGACAAGGAAAGAGAACTACTAGTTGAAGCCCAAAAGGAAAGAAAAATAGTAGAAAAGCACAAGGAAAAATCCCTTGAAAAGCATATGTATCAGGTAAACAGTAGTGAGCAAAAGTCCAATGATGAGTTCGCTTTATATTCCCACTTGAGGAAATAAAGATAGACAAATTAGCGAAAGGGGGTGAGAAAATTGAAAGTGCAAACCCAAGATTGGGTAAAGGACATTGGAAAACAGGCATCCGGCAAGAAGCAAAGGGCCCCCTCTAAAAAGGAGGATCATTTTAGCCATATGCTAGCGGGCCAGCTAGAAGGGCACAGGCCAGCTAGGGATCTGCCAAAAACTAAAAGGGAAGCTGAAAAAGGTGAGCTAAGTGCTAAGGACCCTGACTTGGACACTAAAGACAAGCTAGACAAGGACCAGCCTTACGCCCAAGCCTATATGTATGGCTTTAGCCTAGAGGCTAACCACTCAGAAGTAAGTCTTGACCTAGGAGACTTTGGCCAAGTAGAGGCTGACCTAGAGCTAGATATTTTACCAACAGCTGTACAGGGAAAGGGCCTTGATTTAGACCTTTTAGAGGGCATGGTAGAGGATCTGGCA
Organism: Firmicutes bacterium UBA3906; assembly: GCA_002391555.1. GTDB lineage: Bacteria > Bacillota > Clostridia > Caldicoprobacterales > DTU083 > UBA3906. The sequence continues at coordinate 2,562 of DGFG01000123.1, read as the reverse complement.
GATGGGATAGACGAGACCACAAAGGAGCTGGCAGGACCGAGGCTTACCCCCTTGCTAGAGGAAACAGCTAAGGGCCAAGAGCCTGGTATGGACCTTGCTAAGGAGACTAAGGATCTAACTCATGGGCAGGAAGGTCAGCTAGAGGTTAGCGTAAAGGATGGGCAAGGCCCTATCCTAGAGGCTTTAGGAGAAAAGGCTAGGCCAGAGCCAAAGATAAATGAGGATTATGCTCAGTCAAGCCAGCAGGACCAATCTCTAGGGGATAGGAATATAGACCAGGCTAGACCAGCTATAAAGGGAAAGAACCTGGGCCTAGATAATGAAAAAGAAGATTCAAGCCTACAGGCCACATATAGGCAGCCAACCCTTGTAGACCCAGGCCTTAGGATGGATAGTCAGGTAGGCCTTAGGACCCAGCTAACAGGAGTAAACAACATTCCAGAGATTGCAGCCATGATAAAGGAAAGCTATTCCAGCCTGAGAAATGGTGACTCCTTTGAGCTGATTGTATCGCTAGAGCCTGAGATACTTGGCAAGCTAGAGATTAGCTTAAAGCGGATAGGCGATAGGCTTTCAGGAGAGATCCTAGTTGACAACCAATTTGCTAGAGAGGCCATGGAGGCAGGTTTAAAGGGACTAAAGGGGCAGCTACTTGACCAAGACATCCAGCTAGACCAGTTAAATGTTAGCCTCAAGCAGGACGGAGGGCCAGGACAGCAACTAGACCAGGGACCCTTTGATTCAAAGCCCTTTGGACCAAACATCCGATTTTCCAATGTAAAGCGAGACCTACAAGGTATAAGCCCTAGCCAATTAGACTTTAGCTACCAAGGGCCTAGGGGAGGATCCTTGAACTTACTGGTATAGGAGGTGATTTTCTTGAATGTAAACCGTGTACAGGCCCAGATGCAAAGCCAGCAAGCTGAGAGAACACCTAAAAATCAGCTTGGCAAGAATGACTTTTTTCAGATTTTAGCGGCCCAAATCAAGTACCAGGACCCACTAAGCGGCAGTGACCAAACACAAAACATAGCCCAGATGGCCCAGTTTAGTAGTCTAGAGCAGATGCAAAACCTAAATGAAGCCTTTTCAAAACTCTTATTCTACCAAAATGCCCAGTACGGCAGCCAGCTAGTAGGGAAAAGGGTGACCTTAGATACGGCAGGGGGCCTACAGACAGGAATTGTTGAAAGGGTTAGGATTTTAGCAGATCAGGTTTCAATAATAGTTGGAAGCAAGGCCTATGGACTAGACCAAGTAATAGAAATAGCAGAGGCAAAGGATAGTAAAGAGCTAGAAACTGAGGTCAAGCAAGAAGAAAATCAAGCTTAAGACCTAGACTAAGGTCTTAATAAAAATTAAATAGCAGATAAAAAAGTCTTGGAGGTGATAATTTGCCCTACAGGATAAACAACGGCTACATAAGGCCTATAGATGAAAGGCCGAAAACTAGCAAGCAAGGTCCGCAAAAAGCAGTTGAAAAAGGTAGCTTTCAAAAGGCCCTAAAGCAGGAAATAGGCAAAAGACAAGGACTTGGGACTAGTAGGATAAAGGTTTCAGGCCATGCCAGCCAAAGGCTCATAGAGAGAAATATTAGCCTTAATGATAATGACATGAAAACACTAGAAAGTGCAATGGACAAGGCTGAGGCCAAGGGAGCTAGAGAGTCTCTCCTACTATACAAAGACATAGCCTTTATCGCAAGTATAAAAAGTAGGACCCTAATAACTGCAGTGGACCCAAAGGAAAGCAAGGAAAAGATATTTACCAATATTGATAGTGCTGTATTTTTAGATTAATTGGCTGGACCCTTCGTGGAAGCCAAGATGCTACCGAATGACTGACGTGGCATAAAACAGCATAGCTTTTAAATTAAAAGGAGGGTTTTTAATGATTCGTTCAATGTATTCAGGCGTAAGTGGTATGAGAAACAACCAAACCAAGATGGACGTAATAGGTAACAATATAGCAAACGTTAGTACAACAGCATTTAAGAGTGGCCGTGTAAGATTCCAGGACATGTTTAGCCAGACCATATCAAGTGCCCAGGGCCCAACAGCAACTGGCCGTGGTGGTGTAAATCCCCAACAGATTGGTCAGGGGGTTACTATCGCAGCGATAGACACCCTATTTGAACCAGGCTCCCTGCAGCCAACCGATCGTGACCTTGACCTGGCTATAGAGGGTGAAGGCTTTTTTATAGTATCAGAGGATAGGGCCGGACTAGTGCAAAGGTATACACGAGACGGAGCCTTTTTCAAGGATACCGAGGGTAACCTTACTACATCATCTGGACTAAGGGTCCTAGGCTATGGGATAACAGGGGGAGGCCAGTACACCCAGGATGTAAGTGATATAGTGGTAGGCACTAGCCTGGTTAATATGGTAATCCCAGAGCTTATAGATGTAGGAGGAAATGAGCACAAGCTAGAGGCATTTTCAATAGACTCAGCTGGCCTTATCTCAGCTGTATATGACAATGGTGAGCTTTACTACCTGGGCAGACTAGCCATAGCTAAGTTTAATAATACTGGAGCCTTACAAAAGCTTGGTGGTAATGCC
>DGFG01000114.1:1829-16045 GCA_002391555.1 Firmicutes bacterium UBA3906 | reverse complement strand
CAACCCAGATGGACCCATAGCTTCATAGATTGCTAGCCATTGGTTAAAGCTGGTTCTATCAACTCCGTATTGGCGAGCTATGCTACTCTGGCTACCTTCTCCACGCTGATATTTTTCTACTGCCTCCAATTTCTTTTCATAACTGATGCCTCTTCTTCCCATAGAAAAACTCCCCTCTGTATAGTCCTGATTTTTGTTATTTCAGGTGTCTACTCAAAGGGGAGCATATCACATTTACCTGTAGCTGGTTTTTTATTTATTTTCGGGCCATATATAGCCCTAATATTGTAGTTAGGAAATAGATTAATCTATATAGATAAAAGGCCTGTATAGTCTTGTAAAAGCATGGTATAATTTATGGGAAATATATTGTAAATTAGCTAGTCTGTTTTTCCTGTTCACAATAAGCTAGACAAAAATACAAGTCTATCAATTAAAGGGGGATTATCTGGTGAAATTAAACTACAAGCGCACCTTTTTTATTGGCCTAGCATTTTTGTCAATCAGCTCCTTTTGGCAGCTATATGACAATATCATCCCGCTTATGCTAAAGAACACCTTTGGAGTAGGGGAGACCTTGACGGGAGCTATTATGGCCATTGACAACGTACTAGCCCTTATTATGCTACCCTTGTTTGGCGCCTTATCCGACAGGGTTGATACAAGGCTAGGCAAACGTACGCCCTTTATCATCTTTGGGACATTTATAGCAGTCATATGTATGGCCTTTTTACCCTTGGCTGATAGGTTAAAGAGCCTGCCAATGTTCTTTATTGCCCTTGGTATGGTACTCCTGGCCATGAGTACATATCGGTCACCAGCTGTTGCCCTGATGCCAGACCTAACACCAAAACCCCTTAGGAGCAAGGCAAACGCAGTTATAAACCTAATGGGGGCTGTAGGTGGGCTCTTTGCCCTTGTATCTATTAGGTTATTCACAGTAGAGTCGGGACCTGGCAAGGACTACACCTGGGTCTTTTTGGCCATAGCCCTGCTAATGATAGGGTCAGTGGCTGTCCTAGTATCCACTATAAAGGAGAAAAAACTCCTAAGCGAGCTGGCAGATGAGCTAGTAGAGGAAGCAGAAGAGGATAAGCTATTAAGTCACGAGACAGACCAGGCCAAGCTAGGTCAAGAGCAGCTAGCAGGAGGCCAGGAAAATAAGGAGTCGGTAAAGGCTAAGTCCAAAAAGAAGGTAAAGCTAGCAAGGGAGGTAAGAAAGAGCCTGGTATTTTTACTGGCCTCAGTATTTTTATGGTTTACAGCCTACAATGCAGTTACCACTGCCTTTTCAAGGTATGCCCAGGAGGTTTGGAAGCTGGGGACAGGCTTTACAGGGCCTCTAATGGTTGCTATAGTAGCAGCTACCCTATCCTTTATACCCATAGGCTTTATCTCTAGCAAGATCGGTAGGAAAAAGACCATATTAGCAGGTATTTGCCTGATGAGCGCCTCCTATTTTGCAGGTATATGGTTTGCCAACTATTCAGCCTGGCTAAATATCCTTTTTGTTATGATAGGTGTAGGTTGGGCCTCGATAAATGTTAACTCCTTCCCCATGGTAGTAGAGATGAGCAAGGGGACTGACATAGGCAAGTATACGGGTATATACTATACATTTTCTATGCTTGCCCAGGTTTTCACACCGGTCTTTTCCGGCTTTTTGATAGAGACAATTGGGTCCTATCGGGTCCTCTTTCCCTATGCAGTAGTCTTTTCCATCCTGTCCTTTTTATCTATGCTAATGGTAAGGCACGGTGATCACAAGCCAGAAAAAAAGAAAGACCTCTTAGAAAACCTTGATGTAGCAGATTAAAAATTATAGACTAGATTATAGTTTACAGAGAATATAGGTATAAAAAAGCCTGGCCTTGTAATTTGAGGCCAGGCATTTTACTAGTCTAATATTTATTTATATAGGCCAACGAGGGCAGTAAAAGAAGGCCTATTGCTTTTTAAATCATAGGCAAGTATTAATTTACGGGGTATCATCAGCCTTTAAGTCTGACTCAAAGTCAGGCTTATAGTCAGCCTTTAGCTTGTCTTTCTTGCCATGGGTATGGGTAGTACACTTGCCTGTAAAGACTGCACCCTCGTCAATAATAATTCTACTACAGGCGATATCTCCATTTATTGTACCACTGCTTGCAATATGGACCTGGTCAAAGCTATGTACATTACCCTGGATATTACCAGCTACCAGTACATTTTCACAGTTAATATTGCCCTGGACATAACCATTTTTCCCTATAACCAATGAGCCCTTTAGGTCTATCTCCCCTGTAAATCTGCCGTCTATCCTTACTGTGCTTTTGGCCGATAGCCTGCCATCTTCGAGTACTAGGTCACTAGCTAGCAAGGTACTTACCCTGTCGTATTTAGTTTTGATTTTCTTTGCCATACAAACCCCTCCTTAATAGGAACATAAAATTAAATTTTAATATCATCACTTTAATATATAGTCTAAAGGATTTTTAAACTGACCATTGATAATAAGCTCATAGTGGACATGGGGGCCTGTACTTCTGCCGGAGTTACCTGATTTAGCGATTATATGGCCCCGTTCTACCCAGTCACCCTTTTTAACCAAGAGCTTGGAATTGTGGGCATATTGGGTTTGTATACCATAGCCATGATCAATGATAACTATATAGCCGCTACCCCCCTTGTAGCCTGAAAAGCTAACCCTGCCGGCCCCGGTGGCCTTTACGTTTGTACCCCTGGGAACCCTTAGGTCAAGACCTGAGTGAAACTCCCTGCCTCTACCTGTAATCGGGTTTCTCCGGTAGCCTACATGGGAGGTTATCTTGCCTTGGACAGGAAGGATAGAAGGATAGGCCTTTAGATAGGACCTCATATCCTCAAGTTTAGACTTTAGCTGGTCTGTAGTATCTTCTAGTAGGGTCAGATCTGTATCTGATTCTAGTAGCTGTCCGGCAAGAACTGCATAGGTTTGGTCAAAGGTGGGGTCTTTGGGTAATTGAGCATCAATTTTAGGTCTTGATTCTGAGCTAGACCTAGATGATAGCTGGCTGGCATCAGCTTCGTCAATTTTAAGGCCGATTAGGTCTCCTATCTCCTCAATAATGAGCTTGTTTGTAAGGGTCAACTGGCTGATCCTCTGGTCGAGGATTGAGCTGGTAGCTAATAGGGAGTTGATCCTATCATTGTAGGAGGCTATATCTAGCTTGAGACTAGAAACCTTGTATGTAGAGTTATCAAGCTTGTCGCAGTATTCTTCTATCATTGTATCCCTTTCCACAATCTCTTGATTGAGGGTATGGATGTTGGTTTGCATCCTTCCGACCCTATATGAGCCATAGGCGATAAGAAGGATCAAGGGAATAAAGGTCCACTTAGGGATCCTAAGAGTCCTGGCCTTGTGCTTGGAACCTGGTACAAATATAATGGAAAAGGCCCAATTCCTATTTGATTTGTGTTTTGTTTTAATTTTCATAATATGACCCCTAAAGTTGAAAACATATATTTTCGCAAAGAGCATAAACATTATATCAGAAACTTCATATAAATGTAACAATTTCTTAATAAATTTTTAGGCTTTTTTGAAAACAAATTTAATGGTAAATAAAAATCCTAATAAAAAAGCAGATTCACAGTGAATCTGCCCTAAATTTATAAGAGATTATAAGTTCATTTTAGTGCTTGTATTTGCTTATATATTAGTATCTGTTTTTGGTCTTGTATTAGTTCTTGGTAAATAGCTTTAAATCATTCTCGTATAAGAGGTCTTCGAGTTCTTGTAGACTTAGGCTATTGTTTATAGCATATATTACTATTGCATCTCTCATATACTTGATGTAAAGCTTTGCCTTGCCGCCTAAGGTGAGCAGTTCATTGAGCTCAGCTAGGTTTAGATTTAGGCCAATGCCAAGCTGGATGATCTTGTCACGAGAGGGCATCCTAATACCCTTAAAGACTTGATAGCAGTATGATTGGCTAATACCTGATTGTTGTGTTACTCTTGTAATCGTCAGTCCCTTTTCCTCTAACAGCTTGTTAAGCCTTGCTGTAAAGTCGGGGTTTATCATATCTTTTTTGTATTTTTCCAGAAAATCATCAATATCATAGGTACCTGACAACATACGCATTAGTTTTTTAGTATCTGCAGACCTAGCAGCCATTAAATGACCTCCAATCATTCATCATAAGCTAAGGCTATACAGTACGTGAATATTGTAGCATATATAGACAAGCCAAACAACAAACTTGTCTATCAATTTTGCTATTTAGTGGACTGATATAGCTAAATACCGGTATATTAAAGACCAATAAATAGCTATTTAGTTAGTAATTAATTATATTGTATTATATTAATATGTAAAAATTGCTCAAATTTTGTTATAATCATGGCAGATATGTAGAAAAAATTAATAAGGAGGAAGGCAAAGGTGGATAAAGAGACTAGGCTACTTGACAAGGCTATTGCCGATGACCTACTCAAGACTGACTTTGGCAAGCAATTTGCAGAAAAGTATATGGTCGAGTTCCTCCTGTGCCAAAATCATAACTCCTTTGTATATATAGTAAAGAAAAAGTCAAGTGAGGATCTTTTTGTACTAAAGGCTATAGCCCGCAAAAGTTATAGCGTGGATATAGACACAATAAAGGCCCTTAACCATCCGGGTATAGCAAGGATAGTCGATGCCAGAGAAACTGATAAGTATACCTATATCATAAAGGAATATGTCGAGGGGGTAAACCTTGAAACCTATATAGAGGAAAATGGCTATATGGGGGAAAAGGAGGCTGTACAAATAGGTCTAGAACTGTGTGAGGTCTTAGCTTATCTACACGGCCTTGATAATCCTGTTATATTTAGAGACCTAAAGCCAGCTAATATAATACTAGCTAGGGATAAAAGCATAAAGCTAGTTGATGTCGATTCCCTTAGGCTCTACAAAGAGGACCGAAAAAAGGATACGATCTTTATCGGTACTGAGGGCTATGCGGCACCAGAACAGTTTGGCTTTAGCCAGACAGATCAAAGGACCGATATATACACCCTAGGTACTACCCTTTACTTTCTATTGGCTGGCCAGCCACCTAGCCTAGATGATTTTAGACTCAGGGACCTTAGACAGATAAGGATAGACCTGTCCGAGGGCATGTATAGAATAATTAAAAAGGCTACTATGTTTAGTCCAAAAAGTAGGTACCAAAGTATAGACCAGGTTAAAAAAGAACTAGGGGCTCTTTACAGGAAGGGGCGAGGGACTAGAAATAAAAGATGGTCAGGCTTTTTAAATAGAAGGCTAGGCCGCAGAATAATAGCCCTTGTAGCCTGTACCTGTATACTGGTAGCTGGCCACTATATATTTAGCAACTGGCGTAGCTATGCAGAATATAGGTCAAGATATGGACTTAATAATACCGCTGTCCTCTTTGACAAGCTTGGGTTTTATAAAAATTTAGGCCCATCAAGGGTAGCTAGGACCCCTATATTTAAAGCTATATTGGGCAAAGGCCATATTAGCTCAAAGGCAAATGAGGCTGACAAGGTCGAGGACCAGACGGTCTACAAGCTAGACCATACTCAAATAGAGGCAGTAGGGGACAGGATTATAAAGATTTCCTACCCTAAAGAAGCAAAAGGCTGTGAATATAGCTACAATTATATTGATTGGCATGAGTATCAGGGACTAGTTGAGCTTTTTAGTGAGGGTTATATTCACCTAAGATCCATGATGCCTGATGGGTCCTATATCTATAATAGTATTTTTATTGATAGCCTAGACCCAGTAGTACTTAGGAGGCAGCTAATAGTCCCCCATATTGACACTAGTTCAGATCTGCCAGTAGATACTAGGAGGCTAACCCTATACTATCCTCAGGGCAGTGTAATAAAGGAGTATAGCTTTGATGGTATTTGCTGGACCCCTTATGAAGACCCCCTTATAATAAAGGATGAGGCCTATATCTTTTTTAGGGCTATTATGCCAAATGGCAAGATATTAACCGGTGGACTAGACCTTGAAGCTAGACCTAGATAGGGCTATAAGGATAAGGGATATTTTCTCCTATGGGACTAGGAACTACTAGGCAGTTAGCCTAAATGTTATAATCATTTGTGAGGTGACTTGTGAACAAGAAAAGACTTTGGCTATGGATACTACCCCTTATTTGGATGTGCATAATCTTTGGCCTGTCCCACCAGGCGGCTGATGAATCATCAGATCTTTCTGGCAACTTTCTAAGGATAGTAGATAGATTTTTAGGCCTGTTAGGCCTAGATATAGACGAAGGGGTCCTTCACAGTTTAGTGAGAAAGACAGCCCATTTTCTCCTATATTTCGTTTTAGCCTGCCTTCTTTATATAGCAGCCTACTTTAATGTTAGGTCTAGGATAAAGACAATAGTTATAAGTGGCTTAGTTTCAATTGCCTATGCCATTACAGATGAGATCCACCAGTACTTTGTGCCAGGTAGGTCCTGTGAGCTTAGAGATGTTTTAATAGACACTAGTGGAGCAGTCCTTGCAATACTTTGCTGTCTAGCTATAGGAGCCCTATATAGGGCAAAAAGAAAAGAAAAGGGTAAGGACCTAGCCTAGGCATTTGATAGGTTAGGAATTTTTTAGCCAAGGAACTTTGTAGCAAAGGCATTATGTAGCCAAGGCATTTTATAGCTTTAGGCTGGGAGTTTATGAAAGCTAGATGGTAAGGGCAGCTATTTATAGTTGCTTTTTTTATGCTGGTCACTTAATTGAACTTGCTAGGCCCATGGGTTATAATATAGTGTATTTGAAAATCGGACTTTAGGAGTGTGTTTATGAAGGAACTTAAGGCCTTGTTAAAATATATAAAACCTTATAGGTGGTTTTTAGTACTAGCCACCCTGTCTATGCTAACTGTAACTGCTATGAACATGATACCACCCCAGATGATTAGGACCCTCATTGGGACCGTTGAGAAAAGTGGGCTTGATGGGGACTTTTTAACTAGTATTAGTAGGATGGCCTTACTAGCCCTTGGCGTTTATCTGCTCCGAGCCCTAGCCCAGTTTGGTACAGAGTATACATCCCATTATGCAGCCTGGCATATCCTACATGCTATAAGGAGCGACCTTTACCAGCATATGCAGGGCCTGTCCCTACGTTTCTATCAGGACAAGCAGACAGGTGACCTAATGGCCAGGGTCCTAGATGATACTAGGAATTTTGAAATGCTCTTGGCCCATGCCATACCAACGGTTGTAGTAAATGGTTTTATGATTATAGGCGTATCTACAATGCTATTTTTCATGAATGTAAAACTGGCCCTACTTACCCTTATACCAATCCCCCTGCTTATCTGGATGGTCCTAAAGTTTAGCAAGATTTCAAGACCACTATTTAAGCAGGCCCAGACCAAAAACGGGTTGATGAGTGCGATTTTACAGGACAATTTCTCAGGTATAAAGGAGATAAAGTCCTTTACCAAGGAAGAATACGAGGGTAGCAGGGTAGAAAAGAGTGTTGGCAGGCATACTGGGGCTATTTTAAAGGCATTAAAGCTATCTAACTCCTTTTACCCAACAGTTGAGTTTGTCTCTAGCCTAGGTACAGTAATAATTATATACTTCGGTGGCAGACTGGCCCTAAATAACCAGCTACCTATTGCTGACCTAGTAGCCTTTCTACTTTATATTGGAGCCTTTTATCAGCCAATAACAGCCCTAGGTAGGATAAATGAGGGCCTACAGCATGCACTAGCTAGTGCTGAAAGGGTACTTGAGATTTTAGATGAGGAGCCAGAGATAAAGGATAGACCGGATGCCCTTGTCCTTGATGACGTAAAGGGGCAGCTTACCTTTGATAGGGTTAGCTTTTCCTATGAGGATGATATTCCTGTCCTAAAGGATATATCCTTTAAGGTAAAGCCTGGCCAGACTCTAGCTCTAGTTGGACCAACAGGGGTTGGCAAGACCACAATTGCAAACCTGATACCCCGTTTTTATGAGCCCCAGGAGGGAAATATTTATGTAGATGACATAAATATAAAAGATATCAGCCAGACCAGCCTTAGGGATAATATCTCCATAGTGTCTCAGGATGTCTTTCTCTTTAATGGGACTATTAGAGACAATATACTCTATGGCAGGGAGGATGCCACTGAGGACCAGCTTGTAGAGGCAGCCAAAATGGGCAATGCCCATGACTTTATCATGGACCTGGCAGATGGCTATGATACCAGGGTAGGTGAGAGGGGAGTAAAGCTATCTGGAGGGCAAAAGCAAAGGATCTCCATAGCCAGAGCCATACTAAAAAATGCTCCAATACTGATACTAGATGAGGCAACATCAGCAGTTGACACTCAAACAGAGGTCCTGATCCAGGAGGCCCTAGGCAAACTAAAAGAAAACAGGACAACCATAGTCATAGCCCACCGCCTATCTACAATTCAGGATGCTGACCAGATAATAGTACTAGAAGACGGGCAGATTAGAGAACACGGCAGGCATAGAGACCTAGTAGAGGCAGGGGGCCTATATTCTAGTCTATGCAAGGCCCAGGATAGTCTACAGACCTTAGGAGGAATTGCCTAGCCATTGAAAAAATCCTACCGCTAATTATCAAGGAGGGGCTAGGATAAAATAGATATAGCTAGCTATAAGCAGGATTTTTAAAAGAGGTCGGGAAATAGCCTATATAGAGCCTATATAGGACTGATATTATAGGATTTTTGCTAGTCTTTTAAAAGACCGACCATAAAAAGGAGACTATTTATGAAGCTTGATATTATAGGTGTACCAATCGATTTAGGAGCCAACCGAAGGGGAGTAGATATGGGGCCTAGTGCAATTAGGTATGCAGGTCTTAGGCGAGAGCTACTAAATATGGGCTTTGACTATAGGGACAGGGGGAATATACCCGTTGATGTAATAGAGTTTGAAGAACCCCTATCAACTCGGGCCAGGCACCTTGACCAGATAAATGTAGTAAACGAAACTCTGGCAAAGCAGGTAAACTTGAGCCTACTAGATGGGGCCTTTCCAGTAGTACTAGGTGGTGACCATAGTATAGCTGTGGGAACGGTCTTTGGTGTCCAAAGCGTACTTAAAAATGTGGGGATTTTGTGGATAGATGCCCATACTGACTTTAATACCTTGGAGACAACTATAACCGGCAATGTACACGGTATGCCACTGGCAGCCCTAACAGGGGTAGGGGCCCAGGAGATGGCTCCCTTTAGGACTGAGGACATGCCCTTTGTCAATCCGGAAAAGGTTGTTATCATAGGTGCCAGGGATATAGACCCAAAGGAAGCAGACCTTATAAAAAAATCAGGCATAACTATATTTACAATTACTGATATTGACATGTACGGGATGCGCTCTGTTATGGAGATGGCATTAGATATAGTTACAAAGGATACAGTGGGCTACCATGTTAGCTTTGATATGGATGTCTTAAACCCAACTGAAGCCCCTGGCGTAGGGACCCCTATTTACGGGGGCCTTACCTATAGGGAGGCAAAACTTGCTGCAGAGATTATATCAAGCAACAATGGGATAAGGTCACTTGAACTAGTTGAGGTAAACCCCACCCTAGATACTAGAAACCAGACAGCCGAAATGGCTGTATCCTTGATTTGCTCAATGGTAGGCAAAAAGATAATATACCTATAAAAGATATAAAATTAAAGATATAAAGCAAAAGATACAAAATTAAAGATATAAAAAGTCTAGTAGGGGAGAAGGGTATGGAGAAAACTGCCTTTGTAACAGGAGCAGATAGGGGACTTGGCTATTGCCTAACAGACCTACTCTTAAAAGAGGGCTATAGGGTCTTTGCCAGCAGGTACATTAGGGACTGGGACTGGCTAGATAGGCTAAAGGAGTCCTGTGGAGACAGACTTTATATAGTAGACCTTGATGTGTCAGATCAGGCTAGTGTAGATGAGGCAGTAGGTCAGATCAAAGCAAGGACTGACTCTTTGGACCTACTTATAAATAATGCTGGAATAGCTGGTAGCAAGGATGAGGACGGGTCTATTTTTGATGAGATTGATTATGATGAGGTAACAAGGATATATCAGGTCAATACCCTAGGGGCCTTGAGAGTGACCCAGGGCCTAGTTGACCTTGTTATGAATAGTAGGGACAAGCTAATAGTTAATATCTCCTCTGAGGCAGGTTCTATAGGAAGATGCTATAGGACTGGCTGGTTTTCCTATGCTATGGCAAAGGCGGCCCTAAATATGCAATCGGCTATGGTCCACAATGCTATATATAAAAAGGGCGGTCAGGTCCTTGTTATCCATCCTGGCTGGCTCAAAACCTACATGCTAGGCCATGTAAATGAAGAGGCTGACTTTCCGCCTGAAAAGGCAGCAAGTGACATATACGGTCTGATACTGCGCAAGGATGAGTTCAAGGCTGACAGCCCTGCCTTTTTAGATCATTTGGGTAATCACTGGCCCTGGTAGGCCTTGTATATGGCATCTAGGAGTTCATTGTCAACATCCTTGGACCACTCCCAAAACATAATGCCAGCTAGGTCCTCTTTTAGGACATAGGCGACCTTGTGGCGGAGGGACTCTGGATCATCATAGCCAACAAATATATCATCATTAAGTAGATAGGGAGCACAAGCGGCTTGGTCCCAATAGCGGACTAGGCTTTTTTCTTTTATGGCTATTTTTATCTTTTCATAAGGGTAGGATAGATCTCCCTGACCCTTTTGGCCGATGGGATGGAGGTCCCTATCAAAGCCTGACCAGCCACGACCGTAAAAGGCTGCACCTATTACTATTTTCTCTGTTGGGAGTCCAGCCCGACTAAAGGCCTCAACTGACTTTTGAACACTGATAGACTGGTCATGCTCAAAACAGTACAGGTTTGTGTGATGGCCTACAGTATCAGATCCGGTATGAAAATCATAAGTCATAATACTAACATAATCAAAGAGGAGGGAGAGCAGGTCAAGCTCTAGGTCCCCTACAAAGATCTCTGCAGCACCTGCTGCCATGGTAAGTAGATAGGGCCTTTTGGTCTTGTCAGAGAGCTCATCTAGACCAGCGCGCAGGGACCTAACCAAATGGGTATAATTTGCCTTGTCCTCGGGCCTGGCCTTTATACCTGCAAAGTCTCGGCAGGGGTACTCCCAGTCTAGGTCTAGGCCATCGAAGTCATATTCAGTTACTATATCTATAGCAGTTTTAGTAAATAGGCTACGGGAGTCTTGGGTCAGGGCAGCATCGGAAAAGCCATCGGCTCCCCAGCCACCGATAGACAGGACAATCTTTAGGTCTTTATTTCTTTCCTTTAGTATCTTGAGCCTGTCTAGCTTTTCTAGGTGGTCAACTGATACCCTGCCATCTTTTATAAGGGCAAAGGAATAATTGATGTGGCTAACCTTTTTTACATCTAGGTCCTCAGCCTGCCAGCTAGCCCAATCAGCCAGGTAGGCTATCAGGTGTTTTTTCCTATCCATTTGTTTTTTTTGCATACAAGAGCCCTCCTATGTTTCTACTGTAAGTCATTTATAAATTTGATAAGCTATTCTTCTATAAGGCTATTAAAAAATCCTGCTATACTAGGCCCTTAGCATTATAGTGGTGGGGAAAGCCTTAGTTGACTAGGCTTTTTTATCTGACTATAATGTAAGTAGAATTTTTGTATTTTCATTCAGCCAATAATCTGTTAGCCTATAATAATAGTAGATGGGGTGTCCTATATGCCAGTTAACAATTCCTATGAGCTAAAAAGGTTTGTCGATTCTGCCGTTAGGGAGGTAAGGGTCACCGATATTCATACCCATCTTTACTCTGCCCAGTTTGATGATATGCTGCTATGGGGAATAGATGACCTTTTAACCTATCACTATCTTGTTGCAGAGTTTTTCCGCTATACAAGCATGCCCTATGAGGACTTTTGGGCCCTGGCCAAGCAAGAACAGGCTGACCTTATTTGGCAGACCCTCTTTATACAGGCTAGCCCTGTTAGTGAAGCCACAAGGGGCGTAATCACTGTACTAAAGGGTCTAGGACTGGACCCAGGAGCCCGTGATCTTGAGGCCTATAGGACCTACTTTAGTGGACTTAGGACTGAGGATTATATAAAAACAGTCTTTGAGGTAGCCAGGATAAAGGATGTGGTTATGACCAATGATCCTTTTGATGATGAAGAATGCTTAAAGTGGCAAAGGGGTATCCAAGCTGACATGGGCTTTCATTCGGCCCTAAGGCTTGATGTCCTCTTAAATGATTGGCAGCTAGCTCGGATAAAGCTTGGTAAAAAGGGCTATTTGACTAGTGAAATCCTAGATGAGCAGACTATAGCTGAGGTCAAGAGGTTTTTACTTTACTGGGTTGACAAGATGAACCCAATCTATATGGCAGTATCCTTAGCTTCAGACTTTGCCTATCCAGATGATAGTATTAGGACTTACCTCTTAGAGGAATGTATCCTACCGGTATGTAGGCAGCTAAATATGCCCCTAGCCCTTATGATAGGAACAAAAAGAAGCGTCAATCCAGATCTTAGGCTGGCCGGTGACTCTCTTGGCAAGTCAGATATCTCAGCCTTAGAGAACCTATGCTCTAGCTATCCTAATAATAAATTTATGGTTACAATGCTAGCCAGAGAGGACCAGCACGAGCTTTGCGTTACAGCTAGAAAGTTTAAAAACCTAATGGTATTTGGGTCCTGGTGGTTTTTAAATAACCCTAGCCTAATAGAGGAAATTACCCGGATGCGGATGGAGCTACTTGGCCTAAGCTTTATCCCCCAGCACTCTGATGCTAGGGTCCTTGACCAGCTAATTTATAAATGGGGTCATTCCAGGCAAATAATCGCCTCAGTCTTATATGATAAATACAAGGACCTCTTAGATGCAGGCTGGCGCTTTACCGAGGAGGAAATTATAAGGGATGTAAAGTACCTATTTGGCGGTAGCTTTTGGGAATTTACAAGGAAGGCATTATAGATTAATATTTTCCTATCTTTTCTTGTATTAGCCTAGGCTTTTTGTTATAATACCAAATAATAAGCTTTGCGATGAAGGGAAGTAGTAGACCTTTTAGGTTTGTTTAAAGAGAGCCCCTGCTTGGTGAAAGGGGGTACTAACCAGGGTTGAACTCGTCTCTGAGCTGCTGTAGTGACCTTGTAGCTACAGCCGGTAAATCCGTTATCTTTTATGAGAGATCGTTTAGTGGGACATACTAGGTGTATGTAGCTTTAGTTAAACGATAAATAGAGTGGTACCGCGGACCTTCGTCTCTATGATTTGGGATGAAGGTTTTTTATATTGCAATCAAAACAAGAGGAAGTGACACAATGAAGGACTACAATTTTAGAGAGATTGAAAAGAAATGGCAGGATATCTGGGACAGGGAAAAGACCTTTAAGGCCACAGTGGACCACACAAAGAAAAAGTTTTATGCCCTGGTTGAGTTTCCTTACCCATCGGGTCAGGGTCTTCATGTTGGACACCCAAGGCCCTATACTGCACTTGATATAGTAGCCAGAAAGAGAAGGCTAGAGGGGCAAAATGTCCTATATGCCATGGGCTGGGATGCCTTTGGCCTGCCTACAGAAAACTTTGCTATTCAAAACAAGATCCATCCAAGGATAGTAACAGAAAATAATGTGGCCCGCTTTAAAAAGCAGCTAAAATCCCTTGGCTACTCCTTTGACTGGGATAGGGAGATAAATACAACAGACCCCGACTACTACAAGTGGACCCAGTGGATCTTTTTAAAGCTATTTGAAAAGGGCCTTGCCTACAAGAGTGAGTTTGCTATTAACTGGTGCGTATCATGTAGGATTGGCCTAGCCAATGAGGAGGTAGTAGGGGGAGCCTGTGAACGCTGTGGTGGCGAGGTAGTCAGAAAGGTAAAAAATCAATGGATGCTAAGGATCACCGAGTATGCTGAAAGGCTACTTGAGGACCTAGATACTGTTGACTATATAGACAGGGTAAAGGTACAGCAGCAAAACTGGATCGGCAAGTCTACAGGGGCTGAGCTGGTCTTTAAGGTCAAGGGTGGCACTAGCCTAAAGGTATTTACAACCAGGCCAGATACCCTCTTTGGAGCAACCTATATGGTTATTGCCCCTGAGCACCCCTTAATTGATGAGCTAAAGGACCAGATAGAAAACCTAGACGAGCTTTATGCCTATAGGGAGGCTGCCAATAAAAAGTCAGACTTTGAACGTACAGAGCTGGCCAAGGAAAAAAGTGGGGTCCGGATTAGGGGCGTTAAGGCTATAAA
>DGFG01000114.1:477-1604 GCA_002391555.1 Firmicutes bacterium UBA3906 | reverse complement strand
GAGGTTGTAAAGGGTGGGGATGTAGAAAAGGAGGCCTATACCGATAGTGAAGATGGCATAATGGTAAACTCAGGCTTTTTAGATGGTCTAGAGGTTGCAAAGGCCAAGGAAAAGATTATTAATTGGCTAGAGGAAAAGGGTCTAGGCCAGCCAAAGGTTAACTACAAGCTCAGAGACTGGCTATTTTCCCGCCAGAGGTATTGGGGAGAGCCCATACCACTAGTTTACTGTGAAGAGTGTGGATGGGTACCAATTCCTGAGTCAGAGCTACCACTGAGGCTGCCTGAGGTGGAGTCCTATGAGCCTACAGAAACAGGAGAATCCCCCCTAGCTAACATCACAGACTGGGTAAATACTACCTGTCCAAAATGTGGTGGACCAGGGACACGGGAGACAGACACAATGCCCCAGTGGGCTGGTTCCTCCTGGTACTTTTTAAGATATACTGACCCTAACAATGACAAGGAGCTGGCCAGTAGGGAGGCTATGGACTACTGGATGCCTGTTGATTGGTACAATGGTGGTATGGAGCATACTACCCTACACCTGCTTTACTCTAGATTCTGGCATAAGTTCCTCTATGATATAGGGGTGGTACCCAATCCAGAGCCTTATAAAAAGAGGACTTCCCATGGTATGATCCTAGGTGAAAACAATGAGAAAATGTCAAAGTCCAAGGGTAATGTGGTAAACCCAGACGATATAGTAGAAGAGTTTGGGGCCGATACCCTGAGGATGTATGAGATGTTTATAGGTGACTTTGAAAAGGCTGCCCCATGGTCACAAAATGGGGTCAAGGGCTGCAAGCGCTTTTTAGACAGGGTATGGAGGCTAACAGAGTTTTTAACCGATGAGCCTGGCCTGTCAAAGGAGTTTGAGGGAGATGTTCACAGGACCATTAAAAAGGTTACTGAGGACTTTGAGAGCCTTAAATTTAACACCGGTATTGCAGCAATGATGGCCCTGGTTAATGAGTTTTATGGGGCAAACAGGATCACTATGGGAGAGTTTAGGACCCTTTTAATCCTGCTCAACCCAGTTGTACCCCATATTACTGAGGAGCTTTGGTCAAACTATGGACCAGGGACTAGGCTAACTGATGAAAAATGGCCCATCTGGGACAAGGA
>DGFG01000114.1:0-190 GCA_002391555.1 Firmicutes bacterium UBA3906 | reverse complement strand
GGCAAGATAAAAGTTGCTGCCGATGCCAGCCAGGATCAGGTAAAGGAACAAGCCCTTGCTGATGACCACCTACAGGACTACTTTAGGGATAAGACTATAGTAAAGGTTATTTATGTGCCTGGCAGAATTTTAAATGTTGTAGTTAAATAGGGGCACTAGGCATATATGGTAGTAGACATGCTTGACAACC
>DGFG01000094.1 GCA_002391555.1 Firmicutes bacterium UBA3906 | reverse complement strand
CCGCAAGAACTGGCTGCCCACTGCATGGAGGACTTAGACAAGACCTTTGTTGACCGGGTTGAGGCTGGAGATATTATAGTAGCTGGCCGCAATTTTGGCTGTGGTTCCTCTAGGGAGCATGCTCCAATTGCCATAAAGGCCTCTGGTATATCTTGCGTAATTGCAGAAACCTTTGCCCGGATCTTTTACCGCAACTCTATAAATATTGGCCTGCCCATTATTGAGTGTCCTGAGGCTGCCAAGGATATAGATGAGGCAGACCAGGTCCGGATAGATGTCAAAACAGGCAGAATTGAGAATATAACCAAGGGCCGGACATACCAGGCTGAGCCCTTCCCAGCCTTTATGCAGGAAATAATAAAGGCAGATGGCCTGATTAAATACGTTAGGGAAGGGATGGAGGCTAAATGAAGATAGCTGTTATCCCAGGAGACGGAATAGGACCTGAGATTATAAGGCAGGCCTACAAGCTACTAGACCGTGTAGGGGCAAAATATAATATAGACTTTGAATACCAGGAGGTCCTTATGGGAGGAGTAGCCATAGATAAGACGGGACTACCGCTTCCAGAGGAGACCCTGGATATATGTAAAAAAAGTGATGCTGTACTATTAGGTGCAGTAGGGGGCGAAAAGTGGGAGAGTCTACCAGGTCACCTGCGGCCCGAAGCAGGCCTTTTAGCAATCAGAAAGGGTTTAGGGGTATTTGCTAACCTTAGGCCAGCCATATTATTTAAGCAGCTAAAGTCAGCCTCAAGCCTAAAGGAAGATGTCCTAGGTGATGGCCTTGACATAATGGTAGTCCGCGAGCTAACAGGGGGCATATATTTTGGTGACCGAGGCAGGCGACAGGGTAAAAATGGCCAGGAAGCCTGGGACACTGAGGCCTACTCTGAAATGGAGATAGAAAGGGTTGCCAGGGTAGCCTTTGATATAGCTAGAAAGCGCAGTAAAAGGCTTATGAGCATTGACAAGGCCAATGTACTAGAGAGCTCTAGGCTTTGGCGGGAGGTCGTAATCAGGGTGGCCCAAGACTATCCGGACGTTAGCCTTAGCCATATGTATGTTGACAATGCTGCTATGCAGCTAGTACGCAATCCCAGGCAGTTTGATGTTATAGTAACCTCAAATATATTCGGTGATATCCTAAGCGATGAGGCATCTATGCTAACAGGGTCTCTAGGCATGCTACCTTCGGCCAGTCTCGGCCAGGGCAGCTTAGGCCTTTATGAGCCTATACATGGGTCAGCACCTGATATTGCCGGCCAAGACAAGGCCAACCCTATAGCTACTATCATGAGCGTGGCTATGATGGTACGTTATAGCTTAGGGTCACAGGAGGCTGCAAGGGCAATAGAGTTAGCTGTTGAGGCTGCCTTAGATGAGGGCTATAGGACCCAGGACATAATGGAGCCTGGCATGACCCTTGTGGGCACAGAGGAAATGGGAGACAAGATAGCCTCAAGGATATAGATGGGATATTCTTTTATGTTGGGTGAGGGGATTTTACTTACAAAGATAGGTCATAGACTATTTTTACTTGGGCTGGCTATGACCTATTATTCTACCCCTTTTATGGGTCAGCAGTGAGTCTTTATACCACTGCCCATAGCTAGGGTCGATATTTTTATATAAAGGGTTTGTAAAGGAGGAGACCAATGACAAGTGATAGGATGAAGCAAGGCTTGGCCAGGGCACCCCACCGATCTTTACTCAAAGGTATGGGCTATACCAATCAAGAGCTGGCCCGTCCCTTGATAGGGGTTGTTAATGCGAAAAACGAGTCCATACCCGGACATATTCACTTAGATAAAATAGCTGAGGCAGTCAAAAGTGGCATAAGGATGGCTGGAGGAACACCCATGGAGGTACCCTGTATAGGGGTATGTGATGGGACTGCTATGAACCACAGGGGCATGAACTACTCCCTGCCTTCTCGGGAGCTAGTAGCAGATAGTATAGAGGCTATGGCAGAGGCCAATGCCTTTGACGCTATGGTTCTTATACCTAACTGTGACAAAATCGTGCCTGGTATGTTGATGGCAGCTGGCCGAGTAAATATTCCCTCCCTAGTTGTTAGTGGTGGACCCATGCTAGCGGGACGCCGAAGGGGCAAGGTATTAGACCTAACTGCTATGTTTGAGGCTGTAGGTTCAGTTAGCGCAGGCAATATGACTGAAGAAGAACTATACCAGATGGAGGACTATGCCTGTCCTGGCTGTGGGTCCTGTTCAGGTATGTTTACAGCCAACTCCATGAACTGCCTAGTTGAGGCAATAGGTATGGGCCTACCGGGTAACGGGACAATACCAGCTGTCTACGGGGAGAGGATAAGGCTAGCAAAGGAAGCAGGTATGAAGATAATGGACCTATTAGAAAGGGGCCTGTTGCCTAGAGACATTATGACCCTAAAGGCCTTTGAAAATGCCTTGACAATGGATATGGCCCTTGGTTGCTCTACTAACTCTGTACTCCACCTGCCGGCCATTGCCCATGATGCAGGAGTTATGATAGATCTTGATCTTGTAAATGTAATATCCTCTAGGACACCCAACCTATGCAAGCTTAGTCCTGCAGGCCCCCACCATATGGAGGACCTTTATGAGGCAGGCGGTGTCCAGGCTGTTATGAAGGAGCTAGCAAAAAAGAACCTACTAAATCTAGACCAGCTAACAGTAGCCGGTAAAACCATAGGGGAAATATGTGAAATGGCCGATGACCCCATAGATAGGGAGGTCATAAGGCCTATAGATGAGCCTTATAAGCAGACAGGTGGGATAGCAGTACTAAGGGGCAACTTAGCACCAGATGGGGCTGTAGTAAAGCAATCAGCTGTAGCTCCTGAAATGATGGTCCATCAGGGGCCAGCCCGGGTCTTTGAATCAGAGGACCAGGCCTATCAGGCCATACTAGAAGGTAAAATAAAGAAAAAGGATGTAATCATCATCCGCTATGAGGGCCCAAGGGGTGGCCCGGGCATGAAGGAGATGCTTTCTCCAACAGCAGCCATAGCTGGCATGGGTCTTGACAAGGATGTAGCCCTTATCACAGATGGCCGCTTTTCAGGGGCCACCAGGGGTGCCTCCATAGGCCATGTATCACCAGAGGCTATGGCAGCTGGTCCTATTGCCCTGGTGGAGGAAGGGGATATCATATCCATAAATATACCCGAGGGCAGGCTAGATCTATTGGTAGATGATAGTGTCTTAGAGGAAAGGAAAAGAAAATGGAAGGCCCCAGAAGCAAGATTTAAAAGTGGTTATCTGGCCAGGTATGCTAGGATGGTGACCTCGGCTAACACAGGGGCGGTTTTAAAATAATTAGGAAGGTGAGGCGAGCAAATTGAAGCTAACAGGAGCACAGGTTATTATAGAATGCTTGAAGGAACAAAAGGTTGACTTGATTTTTGGGTATCCAGGAGGAGCTGTCCTCCCCATCTATGATGCCCTTTATAACACAAAGGAAATAACCCATATACTAACAGCCCACGAGCAGGGTGCTACTCATGCTGCTGATGGCTATGCTCGTGCAACTGGAAAGCCAGGCGTTGTCCTAGTGACCTCCGGCCCTGGGGCTACTAATACAGTCACAGGTATTGCCACAGCCTATATGGACTCGGTACCCTTGCTTGTATTTACAGGCCAGGTTGCAGGAAACCTCTTGGGTCGGGACTCCTTTCAGGAGGTAGACATAGCAGGTATTACTACCCCCATAACCAAGCACAATTATATAGTAAAAAATCCAGAATCTCTTCCCCACGTTATAAGGGAGGCCTTTGACATAGCCACTAGTGGCAGGCCAGGCCCGGTAGTTATAGATATCCCAAAGGATGTCCAAACTGCCATGATTGACCTAAAGCCTGCAAGTAGCCAGCCCCTAGAGTGGAAAACCAGGGGCAAGTGGTTTGAGCACGCTGAGAACAACAAAGAAAACATGGATAAGGCCCTAAAGCTTTTAGCTAGATGTAAAAGGCCCGTTATTTACGCAGGTGGGGGAGTAAATATTGGGGCTGCCAATAGGGAGCTAGTAGACTTTGCTGAAAAAATTAAGGCACCAGTATGCCTTTCCCTTATGGGGATGGGAGCCTTTCCAGGTGAGCACCCCTACTTTTTAGGTATGGTAGGTATGCATGGGACCAGGTCAGCTAACTATGCAGTATCCCAGGCAGACTGCCTGATAGCTGTAGGAGCTAGGTTTAGCGATAGGGTTGTTAGCAAGGTAGAGGGCTTTGCCCCAGAGGCTGAAATTATCCATATTGACCTAGACCCTGCTGAGATTAGTAAAAACGTGGCCAGCCACCTATCAATCTGTGATGATGTTAAAAGCGTCCTAAAGGAGCTAACAGAAAGGGTGGAGGAAAAGCAGGAAAATGAATGGAACGACCAAATAAGGAAGTGGAAACAGACCTATCCCCTTAAATACAGGGGCAAGGGACCCCTTAGCCCCCAGTTTGTTTTGGAAAAGCTCTATGAGGTAACCCAGGGCCAGGCTATAATTACAACTGAGGTCGGTCAAAACCAGATGTGGGCAGCACAATTTTATAAATACAAGGAGCCTAGGACCTTTATCAGCTCAGGCGGACTTGGCACTATGGGCTTTGGCCTAGGAGCCTCAATTGGTGCAGCCATGGGCAGGCCTGACCGCAAGGTTATAAATGTTGCAGGTGACGGTAGCTTTAAGATGAATTCCACCGAGCTAGCCACTGTAGCCAAGTACAAGGTACCCATTATTCAGCTGCTACTAAACAACCATACCCTGGGAATGGTTAGGCAATGGCAGGATTTGTTCTTCCAAGGCAGGTTCTCCCATACCAGCCTAGGGCCTGATGTTGACTTTGTAAAGCTGGCTGCTGCCTATGGTATAAGGGCCTATCGTATTTCCTCCAATGAAGAGGTAGAGGATGTCCTAAGGGAGGCAGTATCACTAGATGAGCCTGTCCTTATCGAATGTGATATCAATCCCAATGAAAAGGTCTATCCCATGGTAGCCCCAGGTGAAGCCATAAGTAATGTTATTGACTAAGGTTTAGTTTTGCCTATTATAAATTCTAGCATTAGTAAAGACTAGGGCAAAATTAGCCCTAAAAAAGACTTTATGAAAATTGTTGGTGTGAACCCCAAAGGCGAGAGTGGATAAAGCAAGATTTATTATTAAGGTGCATGATTTATTATTAAGATACTTTTATTATAAATGTGTAAGATATCAAGATATATTATAAAGGTGCTTTAATTATAAAGGGGGCTTATCTTATAGCCCCCTGTACCTATTTTTCTGTTTCTTTTTTTGTTACTATTCTTATCCTTTCATTTTTCTTGTATCAATTTATCTATTTTTATTTTATTGATACAAGTTTGTCTGAAATTTTTTAATTTCATTTTTTTGAGTCTATTTTTTGTGTCAATCTTTTCTTTCCTTTTTTCTGATGCTATTTTTATTCCTATCTTTCAGTTTAAAGCATGGCCGCAGCTTGCCTGTCTAAAATGACCAAGACATTTGGGTGGAGCTGGAGGACAGAGGCTGGGACCCTTGTAGTTACTGGTCCTGTTAGGGCCTCTTTTATTATCTGGGCTTTTTTTTGGCCCTTGGCCATTAGAATAATCCTCTGTGCCTGCATGATTGTCTTTATTCCCATTGTAATAGCCTGCCTAGGCATCTGGTCAGGACTTTCAAAAAATCTGGAGTTAGCTTGAATTGTACTCTCTGTAAGTTCTACTAGATGGGTAGTGGATTCAAAGGGAGTACCGGGTTCATTAAAGCCTATGTGACCATTAGGGCCTAAACCCAAGATCTGTAGGTCGATACCACCACAGGCCTTGATAGCCGCTTCAAAGTCCATGCATTCTTTGTCTATTGAGTTTGGGCATGGGCATAAAAGGTTTATATTGTCCTTTTGTATATCTACATGGTTGAAGAGTTTATCATACATATAGTAGCTGTAGCTGGATACATGATTTATTGGTATACCCAAATACTCATCAAGATTAAAGGTTTTTACGCTAGCAAAGCTAACTTGACCAGCCTTGTACTTGTCTACTAGCCTTTCGTAGATCCCCTCTGGAGTAGAACCAGTAGCTAGCCCTAAGACACTTGCAGGTTTACTACTTATTTGCTTTGCAAATTCTTGGGCGCCCCTTTCGTCGCAGGCTCTCTCATCCCCTATAAATATATCCAAACAATCACCTCCATCTTTATTTAAAACGAAATTATTATATCACAAATGAGAAAAAAGAAGAAGGCTAGACTAAAATTTACATAAGGATTATCAGCATAAACTTTCCGTGGTATACTATCTCTTGAGGGTTGTTTTTCTTAAT
The DNA here is from genome assembly GCA_002391555.1 of Firmicutes bacterium UBA3906. Taxonomy (GTDB): domain Bacteria; phylum Bacillota; class Clostridia; order Caldicoprobacterales; family DTU083; genus UBA3906. Next base: position 3,834 of record DGFG01000094.1, on the reverse strand, counting down.
AAACAAGCTTTAGCTTTAAGGGAGGATATAATGCTAAAAAAAGGGCAGATAGACCTAATAAAGAAGATTATCTACATTATTATCGGGAGTTTTATTTATGCTGTTGCAATTAATGCCCTATTAAAATCCCACGACCTTTTAAGTGGTGGGGTCACAGGTATAGCCATGATATTTAACTACCTTTTTAATATACCTACGGGCTTGACCCTTATAGTCCTTAATGTCCCCTTATTCATTGTGGGCTACCGCTATGTTAGCAAGCGTTTCACCTATTTCTCTATCCTGGGTATAGCCAGCGCTTCGATTTTTTTAGTAGTGACAGAGACCTGGGTTATAGCCCTTGAGTCTTCATTAGTGGCAGCAATATTCGGTGGCCTAATAAGTGGTATAGGTTCGGGCATAGTAATTAGGAGCAGGGGTTCTCTGGGTGGTACTGATATTATATCTGTTATCCTCTACAAGTATTTGTCCCTAAACATTGGGGGAACAGCCATGGCCTTTAATGCTGTGATCCTGACTCTAGCAGCGGTTTTATTTAATGTAGAAATGGCCATGCTCACCCTGGTGGGCATCTATATTGCCAACAAGGCAGTAGATACGATACAGGAGGGCTTTAACCACCGCAAGACCATAATAATAGTATCGGACAAGTACGAGGAGATTTCTGCCGAGCTTTTGGAAAAGGTAAAAAGGGGGATCACCCTCTTAGATGGTCACGGTGCTTATACCGGCAGGGAAAAAAGGTTAATCTATATGGTGGTAAGGACAATGGAGTTAGCAAGGATAAAGGATATTGTAAGGAAAATTGACCCTGAGGCCTTTTTATCTATAATAGATACAAGAGAGGTTGAGGGCAAGGGCTTTAGTATAGAGGATTTATTTTAAGGAGGAGTTAATTTGGACCTAAATAAATATATTGATGACCATAGAGATGACATCATAAGGAGCGTACAGGAGATAATTAGGATTAAAAGCGTCAAGGGTGAAGCGAAGGCAGGCAAACCCTTTGGTGAGGAGGTTAATGACTGTCTTGAATACGCCTTAAGGCTTGCTGAATCCATGGGCTTTACAGTAAAGAACCTAGATGGATATGCAGGCCACGCAGAGTTTGGCCAAGGAGATGAGACTATGGGTATCTTGGTGCATTTAGACGTGGTACCAGAGGGTAGCCATTGGACCTATCCACCCTATGAGGCTAGGATTGTGGACAACAAGATATATGGTAGGGGCGCTATCGATGACAAGGGGCCTGCCATAGGGGCTCTTTATGCGATGAAGGCTGTCAAGGACTCAGGCATAAAGCTAAATAAAAAGGTAAGGATGATATTTGGCACTGATGAGGAGAGTGGTTGGGAGGACTTAAAGGTCTACTTTGACCAAGAGAAAATGCCTGACTTTGCCATTGTTCCAGATGGGGAGTATCCAGTTATAAATGTTGAAAAGGGTATCTTAAACCTATCCTTAAAAAAGGAGTTTGATCCAGGCCAATGCACTAGCATAAGGGTAAAGAGCATCAAGGGAGGCCATAGGCCAAATATGGTGCCGGATGAATGTTGCTGCTGCTTTTACCCCACAGATGACCAGGACAAGATACTTACCCACCTACACAGCATGAAGCAATTTTCAGACTATGATATGTCTGCTAGCTTTTGTGAGGACAAGGGCATACAGATAAGGGCTAAGGGAGTATCAGCCCATGGTTCTACACCAGACCAGGGCAAAAATGCAGTTTCCCATGTCTTAGCCTTTCTAAGCACCCTAGGCCTTGGCAATAGTGATCTTGAGCAGTATATCCTCTTTATAAATAATACAATTGGGTCTGATACTAGGGGCAAGGGCCTAGACCTTGATCTTGAGGACGACCTATCAGGCCAGCTGACACTTAACCTAGGAAAGCTGACCGTAGACGAAAATGGGGGAGAGGCGATTTTAAATATTCGCTATCCTGTTACATACAAGGAGGATGAAATAATAAAGAGGGTAAAGGCGGCTGTCAAGGAGGCAGGCATTAAGGTAACTAATCTAGGAGGAAATGACCCCTTGTACGTTCCAGAGGACAGTGAGCTAGTTTCTAGACTAAAAAAGGTATATAGCAGCCAGACAGGCCAGCCTGCCAAGGCTATAGCCATTGGTGGTGGAACCTATGCAAGGGCTATAGATAATGCTGTCGCTTTTGGGGCTCAGTTTCCAGGTACTCCTGACCTGGCCCACCAAAAGGATGAGTATATAGATATAGATGATTTAATCCTGCATACAAAGATTTATGCCCAGGCTATAAAGGAGCTTTGTAGTCAATAGTAAAAAAGTCAAATAAATAGGTAAAACATTTAATTAAATCCCCTGACTGGATGATGCAAGACCAATCAGGGGATTATTTGTAATATGTAATTAAAATACACAAATTATATTGATTACTGTAAAATAAATGGTATAATATTCTATAAGTATATTTATGGCTAAAGGGTAAACCCAATAACATTCAAAACAAGGAATAAAAATACTAGCTAGTACCATATGCTCAAAGTATAGAGAAGATAATCCTACTTTATATGTTTGCTATATATATATGAAAAAAGCTTAGGATCCCATTTGCTCTAGCTTGGACAGAGAACGGATGAAAAGTCCATTCCGTGCCCTAGGAGGCAGGGGTGTTCTGTATGGCAACAAAGAAAGTAAAAGAGGTGAGGGTTATTTTTAAGAGGGTAAAAGATATTTGGAGCAAAACCTTTGGATTTACTATAGTCAGAGCGGCCTGGTCACTAGTATACGGCCTAGTAAAGATACTACTGATACTACTTTTCCTATGGCTGATAGTAAAGACAAAGAACGTAGCAGGACTTATTATAGGACTTATTGGTATAGGTATCGTACTTGGCATAAGCAAACTATTTCACCGCTATATTGGCTATATGTTAAAGCTAGGCTATGTTGCCCTGATTGTTGAGTATCAGCAAACAGGGAGCTTGCCAAAGGAAGGACAATTTGCATACGCCAAGAACAAGGTCATAGGAAACCTAGGCTCTTCCTCAATAGCTGCCCTACTAGACCAGCTAATTAGTGGGGCTGTTAACCAGGTGACAAATTTCTTGGTAAGGGCCATGAGTTTTCTGGAGAAATTACCGGGAGGCAATTTTGTTCTAAGCCTTGTCAAGATGTTTTTAAAGGCAGCTACAACCTTTATTGATGAGTCGGTTATGAGCTATATCTTTATAAACACCAAGTCTGACAAAAGCAAGTGGAAGCTAGCATATGAGGGTATAGTCCTCTATGGACAATCCTGGAAGGAGATAGCAAAAACCGCGGCATCTGCTAGTTTGATTACTATCTTGGTTAGATATGTCCTAGCTTTTATACTGGGCATCATAGCAATATCATCTATTGGTTTTGGTTCTGTCGCAGTATACATAGTAATTGGGCTGATGTTACTAGTAATCTATGCCATCGAGGATATTGTAGTTGAACCTATGTTAACCGCATCTATGATTTTGACCTATCAGGATGCTATCAAGGAGAAAACTCCTTCAACAGCCTTGGCTGATAAGCTTAGCAAGTTCTCTAGCAAGCTAAGAAAGATCTCCCAAAAGGCAGATGAACCTGAAGAGGTTCCTGTAACTGGTGGAGCAGGCCTCGGAGTGTAGTCAGTGTAGGGCTGTCACTGCCTCGATATAAATAAATGGCAGCCCTTTTTATATAAGATTGGTAGAAAATTATTATAAATTATCTTTCGCAACCCAAGGGGTTGCTTTTTTAGTCCTGCCGTTGTAACATTTTAATATATATATTGTAAAAACTAGCATATAGACAGTTTATGCGTATTGCCTACTTTGTAGCACA
>DGFG01000147.1 GCA_002391555.1 Firmicutes bacterium UBA3906 | reverse complement strand
CTTAAGTTTTTCTCCCTACTCTCTACCCTATTTATGTAGTAGTCCTTTATCCTTTGTAAATCTTTCTTGCTAATAGAATTATCAAATACAAGTAGCTGTGAGCTCTTTATATTTATATGGCTATTTGGGTCTATTAACCTAACACAGTCTATGGCTGATGAAGCCCTCTGGTCAAATTGGCCAGGCAAAGGTTCTACAGCTATAAAAGGCAGTTCTGTTAAGTTAAAGCTTTCATAAACATTATCTGTCCTGACGTCAGCAAACACTCCATATTTTGTTTTTTCCAATAGGTCCTCATTAAAACCAAATAAGTCATACACGTTAAGTAGGTTCAACGTCTTTAAGTCTAGGTCTAGATTCTGGTTAAAATCCTCTAGTAGTGCTCTTGCTTCTATCTGGAAGCCCTCTTTTTTTTCTACAAATATTCGATAATTCACATTTTTACCTCGCATTCTTTATAGATTGCTTATAAAAAGCTCTGGTTAATACTAAATTTCTATATCAAGTACAGCTTTTTCTTGTTGCTTTCTAAAGTCCTTTAGCTTTTGACTTAGCCCTTGATCGGTCAGTGCTAGTATAGATATTGAATACAGGGCTGCGTTCTTTGCTCCATCTATAGCCATACTAGCTACAGGAATACCACTTGGCATTTGAACAATTGATAGCAAGGAATCGAGTCCATTTAGAGTCCTACTCTTTATAGGTACACCTATAACAGGAACTGTTGTAAAGGCAGCTATCACTCCGGGCAGATGAGCTGCCCCACCCGCACCTGCAATAATCACCTTTACCCCTCTAGCTACAGCATCTTTTATATAATTGACGAGTACATCTGGTGTCCGATGGGCAGATAGGACCTTTTTCTCGTAGTTAACTCCAAAATCATCTAATATATCACATGCCTGCTGCATAACTCCATCATCACTGATTGAGCCCATGATAATACTTACCTGCATTATTATTCCCCTCCTCATAAAAATAAAAAAACAGAGACAAAAAGCCGCTGTTTATTTGCATAGAAAGGCCACATAGCTGGACCCTTGATTATTTAATTTGCTAAGGTTTAAAAACTTCATGCTACTTACCCCTAATTATTTAGTTTGTTTGGTAAGCGCAAACGACAATATTAGGCCTGTCCAATTTCTCTGGGAAATGCTAGTCACAGAAAAATAATCAATAATGCTTATCACTTTTAAATAGAAATGTGATAAGCAGAATAGACCTACTAAAAATTATTCTTGTAGTCTCTAAATTTACGGTTTAGAGGTAGAAACTCGCTTACCAATTAAAGCCATTATACAAGAATCTGCCTATATAAAATTTCATGTATATATTATCACAATGTTAGCCCTATTACCAGCATAAATTTTACATTTTAAATGTAAGCTTGTTTGAAATAAACATAACATTTCATTTTGTTCTATAATACATTAAATCTAATCTAATCTTTAATTACAAAGATATGTTTTTCTAATGCAGAAAACTTCTTTAGCTCCTAGCAATAATATTATAGCGGTATATGGTTACTAGGCCACATACCGCTATAGATATTTACCACTAACTATTTAAGCAAATCTACTTGATATAATTTTCAAGAAACCTTGCAAACTCGCTACCAACTTCAAATCTTGATATAAAGCCAAAATCGATGTAATAGGTAGTATATAAAAATACACCCTTCTGATTATATATCCGGATAAGGACGCTATTTGCAAGTGCATTGCTGGCAGACCCCTGACTTGGTCTTGTTGAACCAGGATATGTGTCCCCATAATCAACCATATCAGAACCTATTCCAACTAAATCCCTTGGCTCATCCTCACCTTCTACTAGATAACCATCCATTGGCCCAACTGGATCCACTACTACTGTGCCTGATGATGTAGTTGAATCTGGTGCATAGGCCTCATTTTCTTTATCCCCATAATAAACATCCCTTGGTAACTCACCTTCATAAACATTAGGATCTATGGCCGAGGGCTCATCTGGTGCTACTGGTAGGTCTGGTGGGTGTAGGTCAAAGTCACCTTGCTTATCTTGCCTACCCTTATCTAGTCTTTGGTTAAATAGCTTATCAAAGTACTTGTCACTAGAGTTTTTTAAGGATGAATAGTAATGGTAAAAGACTTTAATTTCATCCGGGTCACTTATCTCAGCCTTGATATCAGGCTCACCCCTTAGCTTAGCCTCCTCAGAATAGCCTATAAATTGGATCTTTCCAATATCGCTAGCAGCCTTTATCCCATATAGGTCTAGATATCTAGCAGCATCCTCATCCTGGTTATTCATGTAGGACTCAAAGGCTAAAAAAGTATACAGGCTATATTCTCCATCCTTTAGTACTGCAACTACTGCCTCGCAACCTGCCGGTATATATGAGTAAACCTTCTTGCCTAGCAGAGACTCATCAGGACTTTTATCTATTACTGCTATTTCTTGGCCTATGTCACTACTTTTAATCTGGCTAGGGAGATTAAACTCTCCTATTAAATCAGCCTGCATTAGTTGATAATGCCGATCACCTATTTGGAATTGATTTGCTATAGGGGCTAGGAAATCTTCTCCAGGGGCTATATCCACTATGGCATCGCCTCCAGTGGTGTTGTCTACTAGCTCTTTTCCTGGACTATCACCTGCTATTGTGTTTTCTCTTGTGGGCATTACCCCTTTAATAGCAACTCCTCCTACAAGTAATAGGACAAGTACTAGTACTGGTATTACCCTGCCTAATTTAAGACCTGTGAAAAGACCAAACCTTCTTTTTTCTTTTTTCTGCTCTAGAACCCTGTTAAATATTCTGTCCTTGCTTTGCTCATCTGCTTTTATCTTATCAAAAGATTTTTTTATGCTGTCCCTATTCACTCAATATCACCTTCCATTTCCATTCTGAGTAATGATCTACCCTTATACAAATGCCCCCTAATAGTTGATGCCTTCTTATTGAGCATCCTGGCAATTTCTATAGTGGTGTAACCCTCATAATAGTATAGATATATTGATATCTTGTATTTAGAGGGAAGGGCCAATACTTTATCTAAAGTTTCGTCTATCTCAAAGGGTTGCTCCACGGAAACATCTGCCATCTGTTCTATAGGTATGGTCTTGCTCCACCTACCTCGGTAATGGTCCTTGCAGGTATTTATTGCTGTCCTAATTAGCCAAGCCTTTTCATGTTCAGTATTAGTAAATTCCTTTTTACTATTCATTAGCTTGACAAAGGTTGATTGAACCATATCCTCAGTATCGTATTTGTTTTTCATATACATAAAACAAACCCTGTATACAGTTTCAAAATGGCAGTTGTAAATCCGTAACAGCTCCTTATCCGTACGCAACAAAGAGCTTTTCACTAATTTGTCCCCCCTTCACTAATAATACGATTGAAGCCTTAAAAAGGTTGAGTAAAATCTAATATTTCTAATATTATTTTATAACTTTTTAGTCAAAATAAAAAAGAGTGGCTATAACCACTCTATAATCCCATTTTCTTATCGACTCCCTGGCTTGTCAACTGCCATCCCCTGCTGGCATAGAGGACACTCTTTTGGTTGGTAGGCTGCTACCTCTATTTTAAGAAGCGGATAGAAAGGTATACCAAAGTCTACAGAGCCATTACTACGGTCTACTAGGGCAGTTACACCTATAAGGTCACAGCCTGCCTCCCTTGCAATCTCTAAGACCTCCTTTACAGAACCCCCTGTAGTAACTACATCCTCTGCAATTAAAACCCTTTCACCTCGACTTAGCTTAAAGCCCCGTCTTAGCGTCATCTGGCCATTTTGGCGTTCGGCAAATATAAACCTAGATCCCAGAGTATGGGCTAGCTCATAGCCCATGCATATACCACCTATGGCTGGTGCTATCACAGTATCGATATTAGATGGTAGACTTTTCTTTAGGGCAGTAACTAGCTTTTCTGCATTTTTTGGCTGCTCAAATACTTTGGCGCATTGCATATATTGCTTGCTATGCAAACCTGATGTTAGCTTGAAGTGTCCCTCCTGCAAAACGCCGATTTCCTTTATAAATTCTATTATTTCTTGTCTTTTCATCTCTTGCCAGCCTCCATATCTTCTATTATTTTCTCTAGGGCTCCCCTTCTATCCTCTGACCCTATTATGGGCCTACCAACCACTAGGTAATCGCTACCTATAGCTATAGCCTCTCTAGGAGTCATGACCCTTTTTTGGTCCTGTATATCATTACCGGCTGGCCTTACACCTGGGGTAACAGTTATAAATTCAGGGCCTAGTTCTTTCTTTAAACGCACTACTTCATGAGGCGAGCATACCACACCTGCTAGTCCTGCCTCCTTTGCAAGACTGGCATAATTTAGCACGCTGTCCTCTACTGTACCTGGGATCCCAAGCTGTTTATTTAGCACCTCCTGGTCTGTGCTAGTTAACTGGGTAACCCCAATAAGAAGGGTGTCAGCTTCTAAGGCTTCACTAGCTTGTCTCATCATAGTAAGTCCTCCGCTACAGTGAAGGTTAAGCATATCACAGCCTAATCTACTAAGAACAGCGATAGCGCGCTTTGCTGTATTTGGTATATCATGTACCTTTAAATCTAAGAAAACCTTTAATCCAAGATCCTTAAGACTTGCTATAAAATCTGGCCCTGTACTATAAAATAACTCCATGCCTACCTTTACAAAGGATAGTTTTGGGCCTAGTTCCTTGACTGCTTGTAAAGCTTCTGCTTTTGAATTAAGATCCAAAGCAACAATAAGCCTATTATTCATTATAATGCACACCCCCGTATTTGGTCTAAATCCTTTATGCCTTTCTCCTTCATATATCTTTCTAAGTCATCTATAATATCTGGCATAGCCATAGGATTTGTAAAGTTAGCTGTTCCTATTTGAACTGCACTTGCTCCTGCCATAATAAACTCTATTACGTCCTCTGCTGTGTAGATACCACCTATACCTATGATAGGTAGCTTTAAGACATCTGCTAGCTGGTAAACCATTCTTATTGCTACTGGCTTTATTGCAGGTCCAGACAAGCCCCCAACTTTTCTTGCCAAAACTGGCCGCCCTGTATTTATATCAATCTTCATACCTATTAAAGTGTTTATAAGGCTAATAGCATCTGCACCGGCCTCCTGTGCAGCAAGGCCAATCTCTACAATATCTGTGACATTAGGAGATAGCTTCACAATTAGAGGTAGGCTACATACCCCTCTAACCCTTTTCAAAAGTTCTGATAATACCTTGCTATCTGCTCCAAAGCTAAGACCTCCCTGCGCTACATTAGGGCAGGATACATTAAGCTCAATCGCATGGGCTAGCTTTGACCTAGATATCCTATCAACAACACTACAGTATTCCTCCACAGTTTCGCCAGCTACATTGACTATAACAGGTAGACTATAGGACTTTAGCCAGGGTAGCTCATCGCTTAAGACCTTGTCAAGGCCAGGATTGGCAAGTCCAATAGAATTGAGCATGCCACAGGTGACCTCTGCTACTCTCGGTGTCGGATTACCCAACCGTGCTTTCTGAGTTGTCGCCTTTACCACAATTGCACCTAGCTTGTTTAAGTCATAGTATTTTGAATATTCCTTTCCAAAACCAAAGCAGCCAGATGCAGGCATAACTGGGTTTTTCAGCTTTAAGCCTAACAAGTTAACACTCATATCCACCTGCATTATAGGTCCACCTCCTGCCAAGAGAAGACAGGTCCATCAGCGCAGACCCTTTTTGATTCCCTGTTAGTAGTCATGCAGGTACAACCATAACAGGCACCTACTCCACAGGCCATCCTCTCTTCTAGGGAGGCTCCACCTCCAATTTGAAGCTTCCCTATGAGTCCTTTAATAGCACTTAACATCCCTATAGGACCACATGCATAGATATTTTCTATATGCCTTTCTTTGTCGGCTAGAATCTCTGATATGCCTTTTGTAACAAAGCCCTTTGTTCCCAAACTACCATCCTCTGTAAATAGGTCAACACTAGCTAGTTTCTTAAAACGGTCTATCCAAAACACATCATGCTCGCTGCGAAATCCTAGTATAATATCTAATCTATCAACCTTGGCAGATAAGCGCTTTGCCAACTCATATAGGGGAGGTATTCCTATCCCACCGCCCACTATCAATGAGTATTTGCCTTCTTCTACTGTAAACCCATTACCTAGTGGACCTAGTATATCTAAAGGCATATCAGGCTCTAATCTTGATAACCATTTAGTTCCTTGGCCAACAACCCTATAAACTATAGTCAGGTAGCCTTCATCCTGCCTTACCTCTGCAATACTGATAGGTCGCCTAAGTAAATGGTCGTGGCCTTGTCCTACCCTTATGTTTATAAACTGGCCTGCTTGGACCTTGTTATAGGGAAAGTCACCCTCTATCTCCATTTGCCATATAGCATCTGCTAGCTTTAAATTCTTCTTTACCCTTAATATCATAAGTAACCTCCTAAGCCTGTAGAGGGGCAAGCCATAAGTACCTGTCTTCTACTACCTGTAAATAGGCTTTAGCCGTGTCCAGAGATGTTAAACATAAGATACCCCGCTCTACAGCTTCACGTCTGATACGGAAACCATCTCTTTGGGGCTGCTTGCCCTGTGTGATTGTATTTATGACTAGATCAACCTCTTCATTGATTAGTAAATTTAATATATCAGGGCTTTCTGATAGCTTTAGGATCTCCTTACACTCGATCCCAACTTCCCTTAGGGATTTAGCAGTACCAGCAGTAGCAATTAAAGTAAAGCCCAGGCTAACCATTTTACGTCCAATAGCTGCAAGCTCGCCCTTGTCACGGTCAGCAACTGTAACTAATGCCTTTTTGTTTATAGGCATTTGAACCTTTGCTGATACAAAGCCCTTGTAGAGTGCTTTTGCTAGACTCCTATCCCGTCCCATAACCTCTCCTGTTGACTTCATCTCAGGCCCTAGGGTTATTTCTGTCCCTGTTAGCTTGGCTGATGAAAAAACAGGCACCTTTACTGAAACCACTGACCTATCAGGGCTAGCCATACCAACAAAGCCTAAATCCTTAAGCTTTTTGCCAAGAGCAACTAGGGTAGCTAGTTTAGCCAATGATACTCCTGTGGCCTTGCTTAAAAAAGGTACAGTTCTAGACGACCGGGGGTTTACTTCCAAAACATAAACACCCATGTCGGTTATAACAAATTGAATATTTAAAAAGCCCTTTACATTAAAATGGTTTGAAATCATCCTAGTATATTTGTAGATTTCATTTATGTGTTTATTTGATATTGATTGGGAAGGAAATACTGCTATAGAATCACCTGAGTGAACACCTGCCCTTTCTAGGTGCTCCATTATGCCTGGGATATATACATCCTCACCATCCCCTACTGCATCTACTTCTACCTCAACACCAGCTAGGTAGCTATCCATTAACAGTGGCCAACCCCTTGTTGCATCAGTTGTCTTAAGATAGTTTTCTAGACCCTCTTCGTTGGTGATAACCTCCATACCCCGGCCACCGAGCACATAGGATGGGCGCACAACAATTGGATACTTAAACTTTTTTCCAAGCTCCAAGGCTGTCTTGGCATCATGGGCAGTATAACCCCTTGGCCTAGGTATACCTAGTAGCTCCATACCTGCGTCAAATTGTTCGCGGTCTTCCATGCCAGTGATATCAAAAGCACTAGTCCCCAGGATTGGCATCCCTTCATTTTCAATAAAGTCTACTAGGTTTATTGCAGTCTGCCCGCCAAACTGAACTAATATACCCTCAGGCCTTTCTAGCTGATATATCTCCCATACTTCCTCCTCAGACAAGGGTTCAAAGTATAATCTGTCAGAGGTGAAATAGTCAGTGGAAACTGTTTCAGGGTTATTGTTGATTATTATCGCCTTATAGCCACTTTCCTTCAAGGCCCAAGCAGCATGTACAGTTGAATAGTCAAATTCTATACCCTGGCCTATTCTTATGGGACCGCTGCCTAATACTATTAGGCTCTTTTCCTTTTCTATATTGCCATTGAACTGCCTAGCTTCATTATGATAGCTAGAGTAAAAGTAGGGCATACTACCCGTCTTTACTTGATTAAAGATAGGCCTTAGCCCTTCTTTAACCCTAAATTTTCTGATTTCTAATGGACTTATCTTTATAGCTTTTGCTATATCCTCATCACTAAAGCCAAGCCTCTTTGCCTCTAGTATTGTTTCTTTAGCTAGTGCTTTGTCAGATAAGCTTGAGTAAAAGTCACACATGTACTTGAACTTTTCTAAAAAATATGCTTTGATGCCTGTTAGGTCTTCTAGCCCCCTTATTGATCCACCCCGCCTTAAATATTCAACAAGTAAAAACAAACGCTCATCATCAGCATCTTTGAGTCTATGCTCAAGCTGATTTTGTGTAATGCTTTTAAATTTTTCGCTAAATAAGCTACTTGGGTCTACCTCTAGGGAGCGTACAGCCTTTTGGATAGATTCACAAAAGCTCTTACCAATAGCCATAATCTCCCCAGTTGCCTTCATCTGAGTACCTAATCTCCTATTCCCCGTTGGAAATTTGTCAAAAGGCCAACGTGGTATCTTTGTAACAATATAGTCTAGTATTGGCCTGCTAAAGGCCCCCATTTCAGGCAGGCTAATACCTGCTGATATTTTGGCAGCCACTCTAGCAATTGGATAGCCTGTAGCCTTTGATGCTAGGGCAGATGAACGACTTACCCTAGGGTTTACCTCAATAACATAGTAATTAAGATTACTTTCGTCTAATGCAAGCTGCACATTACATGAACCAACGACTCCTAAGGCCTCAACTATATCTATAGCTGCCCTCTCTAGTGCCTGTCTTTCCTCATTAGTTAAGGTCTGACAGGGTGCTACTACCACGCTATCGCCTGTATGTATACCAACAGGATCTATGTTTTCCATATCACAAACAATAAGGGTATTGCCCTCACTGTCCCTTAATACCTCGTACTCAATTTCACGCATACCTGCAATGCTTTGCTCAAGTAGTACCTGTTTTATTGGGCTTTGCTGCAGGCCTGAAGCAACCTTTTCTTTTAGTTCTTTTATATTATGCGCAAATCCACCACCTGCACCACCTAGGGTATAGGCTGGTCTAATTATTACTGGAAAGCCTATCTCATCTACAAAGGTCAAGGCCTCCTCGATTTTATGGACAATAGTGCTGGCGGGTATAGGTTGATTTATCTTTTGCATGGTCTGTCTAAATGCACTTCGATCCTCAGCCTTATGTATTGTTTCTAGCTGAGTTCCTAAAAACTTTATACTTTCTTGCTCTAGTATCCCAGACTCGGCTAGCTCTCTAGCTAGGTTAAGACCAGTTTGTCCACCTGTTGTTGCTAATATCCCATCAGGCTTTTCCTGTTGTATAATCCTACTTACCACCTCGCAGGTTAGGGGCTCGATATAGACCTGGTCCGCTACCTTTGGGTCTGTCATTATAGTAGCTGGGTTGCTATTTACTAATACTACTTCTATTCCCTCTTCCTTAAGTGCCTGGCATGCCTGTGTGCCTGAATAGTCAAACTCTGCAGCCTGACCTATTTCGATTGGGCCAGAACCCAATACTAGTACTTTTCTTAGTCCGTCAATTAGTGGCATTAAAACTCTCCTCTCCTCCAACAAGTGTCAAGACTGGCCAACCTATATACTCTTTATCTGCAAAGGGGGTGTTTGTTCCCTTGCTATAAAAGTCCTTTTTGCCTATCTTGTCCCTTTTATTAAGGTCTACTATAGTTATATCTGCACTTACCCCAATTTTTATTTGATCATTTTCCCTGCAAATAGAGGCTGGACCAACAGTAAGGGCCTCTAGCAGCCTCTCTAGTGGTAACCTATTTGTTAGGACCAAGGACGTATATAGGGCTGCGAAGGCAGTTTCAAGGCCAGTTATTCCAAAGGGTGAGTTAGGCCCAAAGGCTCCTTCCTTTTCCCTCCCATGGGGAGCATGGTCTGTTGCTATACAATCAATAGTTCCATCTAATAGACCCTCTATTAGTGCTTCTTGATCAGCCCTTGTTCTTAAGGGGGGCTTCATTTGATAGTTACCTAGAGGCTCTTTTATATCATCACAGTTAAGTAGTAGGTGATGAGGCGTAACCTCTGCAGTAACAGGCAGGCCTTGAGCCTTGGCCTCGGCAATTATCCTAACTGATTGGGCACAGCTTAAGTGGGCAGCATGGTAACTACATCCTGTCTTTTTTACTAGCCCTATATCTCTCTTTAGCATTAGATATTCGGATTCTGCTGGGATATCCTCATGAAAGAAAGACCCATTGGTCATGGACTTGTCCTCAAGATGGTTTATAAAAACACCACCTAGGCTTGCTAGATGGTTCATGGACTCTAGTGCTATTTGGTCAGTAGCTGGATCTCCATCATCTGAAAAAAGCCTAACTCCAGCATCTGTTAAAGCTTTATAATCAACAGGCTCTTGTCCTTTACGCTGTTTACTCAAAGTTGCAACTGGGTAGGTTTTAACCCGTGCCTTTTCTGTCAGCTTTAAAAAGGCCTCTAGCTGTAATATAGAATCTAAGGCTGGCTCTGTATTTGGCATGGCATAAATAGAGGTAAAACCACCCCTGGCTGCAGCCCTGCTACCGGTTTCTATGGTTTCCTTTTCTTCAAAACCTGGCTCCCGTAGGTGGGTATGCAGGTCTATAAAGCCCCTTGATATAAGACAACCCTCTGCGTCAAAGGATTTAACCCTTTGACCAAGGGCTAGGCTAGCTTGATCAGCTTTTACGCCAAAGGCTGTAATGATGCCATCTACTATCAATAAAGACTCATTTACAATTCTACCATTTCTATAAAGCATCCCATTATACAAGTGCCAGTTCCGCATAATTTTTTCCTCCCTCAAAACATTTTCCTAATAGGGCCATACGAATTGCTACCCCATTTTGCACCTGAGTAAGGATGCGGGATTTTGGATGCTTTATAACTTCACTAGCTATCTCAACATCACGGTTAACTGGGCCTGGATGCATAAATATTGCGTTACTTTTCATTCTGTTTACCCTTGCACTGGTTAGGCCATATTTTTCATGATATGAAACTTTGTCAAAGTCTAAGTGGCCACTATGCCTCTCATGTTGAACCCTTAACATCATAATAACATCAGAATCAAGTATAGCTTGATCAAAATCGATCCAGGGTGCCAGCCTTGAAACTTCTTTATCCATAAAGTCAGATGGACCAGAGAAGAGTACACGTGCACCTAGCTTGCTTAGTATATCCAGATTAGACCTTGCCACCCTGCTATGCTTTATGTCACCTACTATAGTAATTTTTAAATTGTTAAAGTTTATGAACTGCTGTTGAATTGTCAGAGCATCTAGCAAGGCTTGAGTGGGATGCTGATGTAAACCAGAACCAGCATTTATTACCCCTATGGAAAGTTCATCTGTATTTATGGTCTCAGGCCAATTACCTCCAGCTCTAATTACCGCAATATCGACCCCCATAGCTGATAGGGTTTCTAGTGTGTCCTGTAGTGTTTCTCCCTTAAGTAAGCTGGAATTGTCCATTTGGAAATTTAGAACTCTAAGGCCTAATTGCTGAGCAGCCATTTGAAAGGAAAGATTGGTCCGTGTACTGGGTTCTGCAAAAACTGTTGCTATTGTACCATGATATAAGGGATATGTGCCTTGGTCGATATAGGCTTGGGCACGGTTCAATAGACTTAATATATCTCCCCTGCTTAGTGTTTTCGTACTAAATA
>DGFG01000105.1 GCA_002391555.1 Firmicutes bacterium UBA3906 | reverse complement strand
GCCTGGGAGGAGGCCTGGCAAAGGAAGTCATTGGTAGACAATCCAGATAGCTTTTCCCTTGCCAGCTTAGAAATTGACGCAAGGTTTTCTGACGTCTATAACTACTATGCTAACTGCAAGAGGGATCTAATAAGGGTAGCTGGCAATCTAGGAGTGCTAGGACCCTACTTTGCCCTTAGGGTAGTTGACCATGAAAAGGACATGAGTGGCTTTTTAAAGAGGGCCCTTATTATGAATGATCTTGAGTCGGCAAAGCAATTATCCAGGGACGGTTTTGTGACCTCCTGCCTGGCAGGTCTCTATGATTTGGCTGGCCTAGGTGCTGACTATGATTTAGAAGCTCCCGAATCACAGGACTGGTGTGATAAGGTTACCCATCCTGACTTTGATATGGGAGAGCTTTTTAAGGTTATTGGACAGATGCCCATCTCCGATAGTGATCAGCTCCTTCTTTTGCGTTACTTTCAGGACATTGATACCTATTATGACCTGATCAAAAACTGCCTATTAGAGCTAGAGCAGATCTGCAGCAAGCATTACCCCTTGGTCAAGGCCAGGTATGAAGAAAAAATTAAACAGCTAAACAGTGAGGGGGGCCTTGATTTTTACCTAGACCTGTTTGGCCAGCTGCTCATAAGTGCAGATGGCTTTCGTAGTGGTGACAAGGTCTATATGGTGCTTGGCATTGTCTCCTATGGCTCCATGTCAATCCGCTTTTCAGCCTGGAGACGGTTAAGGCTCCTAATGGGAGTAGGGCTTTTATTCAGTGAGCTCAACCAACTAAAAGACAGGAGCAAATACCGGGACAAGATGGCTAAAAAGCAGCTTAAGGCCATATCTGATCCAACCCGCTATGAGATCATCCGCCAGCTGTCCATAAGGCCCCAGTATGTTCAAGAGTTAGCTGATGCCTTGGGCCTTACTGCCGCAACCCTTTCCCACCACCTGGCCACACTCCAGCAGGCCATGTTAGTTGGAGTCAGGATTGAGGGAAGGCGGTCCTATTACTCTATCAACGAGGAGGAGCTAAAGCAGCTAGCTGAGGTCCTAGAAAATATGGCAAGTAGAAGTAGGACGGAGGAATAAAATAGTGCAGACACAGGTAAATAGCAGCAAGGAAACTGGATTTCGCAAAAATTTAGCCATAGAGCTATTAGATAAGGAGACCCGAAAAAAGTACTTACACACAGAAAAGCATTCTATGTTAGATCTTTTAAAAGATATGTACAGGCCTGTACTTAAAGATGGGGGCCTGGTGGCCGCCTCTATTGGATATGCAATCTTTAGTGGCCTTTTACCCCTGCTTTCAGTATTAATTGTACATATACTGGTTGGCTTACTGACTGAAGCAAATGTAGAGGCTAGTAGGCTAATTATGGTGGCAGGCCTTTATGCAGCCCTCTTTATTTTATGTACATCTGTATCTAGCCAGCTGAAGGGGCGAAACTCAACAAAATTTATGCTCCTTAGATTAAAGGCACTAAACAAAATGCTAGATAAGCACATGACCATGGATTATGGCTTATATGAAAACCCCTCCTTTTTAGATGACCTGGGTAACTGGAGCCGTAGCCTAGCAAGTAATAACACAGGACTTGAGGGGTCATACCATAAAATCTTTGAACTGGGTGGGACCTTTATTTCACTTATCCTACTAGGTGGCCTTTTATTTATGGTCAGCCCACTTATAGCACTTGTAGCTATTGTATTTGTAATAGTTTTTTACTTGGCCCAAAGAAATATTACCAGCTACAAGCATAGGCGCAGGGAAGAGCTTCAAAGGGTTGGCAGGCGGTCGGGCAAGTTTGCTAGAGAGGCTTCGGACTTTCGCTATGGAAAGGATATGCGGCTATTTAGGATGGAGGACCGATTCCAAAGGGCATTTAAGCCCCTTCTCTTAGCTTATGAAAAACTTTACAAGGCCTTTACCATGCGTGAGCTACAATTGTCCTTTTTAGAGTCTGCTGCCCTAGTTTTAATTGATATTGTTAGTTTTATTGTTCTAGCCCTACAGCTAGACAAGGCTAGTATTTCTATTGAGGCCTTTGTCATGCTCCTAACAGCTGTTACCCTCTTTACTCAAACAGTCCAAAACTTTGCCCAGGGCCTGGCCTTTGTAAAGGGTGAGACCCTCTACTATGGAGATGCAATTGACCTGATTGAGGCAGACCTTGTTTCCACAGGCGGAGATATGCATATAGACAGGGAGGGACTAAAGTCAATTAGGCTTGAGCTAAGGGATGTCTCCTTTCATTATCCCGGTTCAGACAAGCTGATACTAAAGGACCTAAACCTAGTTATTGAGCCTGGGGAGAAATGTGCTCTGGTAGGGGTAAATGGTGCAGGCAAGACTACTTTGGTAAAGCTTATAACAGGCCTTTATCAGCCAACAAAGGGCCAGATCCTGATAAATGGGATCGACACAAGGACCATAGCCCAGCGAGAACTCTTTTCCCTATTTGGGGTAGTTTTTCAAGAAGTTCAGCCCCTAGCCCTTACAATTGCAGAGAATGTGGCAGCAGCTGATATAGATATTGACCGGGACCGGGTAGTTGACTGCCTAAAGCAAGCCGGCTTGTGGGAAAAGGTTTCTAGCCTGCCTAAGGGGATTGATTCGCCTGTGCTAAAGGTAGTAGAGGATGATGGCATTATCTTTTCAGGCGGTGAAAACCAAAAGCTAGCTATTGCAAGGGCCCTATATCGCAAGGACAGCCTTATGATGATAATGGATGAGCCAACTGCGGCCCTAGACGCCCTGGCAGAGGAGAAAATCTATAGGGAGTTTGATTCAATCTTGTCTGGAAAGACAGCCCTATTTATCTCCCACCGCCTAGCTTCAACTAGGTTTTGTGACAGGATAGTCCTACTAGATGGAGGGTCCATTAGCCAGGAGGGGACCCATGATGAGCTAATAGGACAGGAAGGCCTATATAAAAGGATGTTTACGGCCCAGGGCAAGTACTACCAGGAGGACAAGGGGGAAGCAGACCAATGAAGAAAAAAGCTGATATTACAATAGGCAAGACACTTAAGATGCTCCTGTCTCTAATCTGGCGGCTTGACAAGACCTATTATCTGGTCCTTGGCCTAGCATCTTTAGCGGGTGGCCTTAATACTATTTTTAATATCTATATCCCAAAGATTCTGATAGATGGCTATAGCAGGGGCTGGCAGGCTAAAGACTATATAAGGGTAATCCTCATTCTAGGCCTAGCTAAATATAGTCTACTCCAGTTAAGGGCATATATAAAAAGGCAGGAAAAAATCCGCCAAAGCCTCTTGGATGAAAAGTTTCCTATAGCCTTTGCCAACAAGGTTATGGGGATAGATTATGCAAACCTAGAGGATGCCAAGGTTTTGGACCTAAAGGAACGGGCCCTCTTTCCGGTCACAAATTTCGGTGCCCTCCTTCAGCTTTTATCAGGAGCAGTAGATTTTTTAACCTCCCTTTTTACAGTTATCAGCCTAGTCGTTATTCTAGTCGCCTTTAGCCCCCTATTTATGGTGCTAGTATTTTTCCTTACCTTGATTGGCCTAATCTTTTCAGCTAGGTTTATGACAGTCCTAAAGAAAATAACTGAAGACCTAATCCCCATAAACAGGAGGTATGCCTACTATGCAGATACAGCTACAGGCCCCCTCTTTCAAAAGGAATACCGAATCTATGGTATGAGTAGCCTTATGACTAGAAAGATAAACGAGTTTACTAGTGAAATGTATGGCTGGCTCCGCAATATACAAGTGGCCCAGGCCAATACTGAGACTAGGCAGGGGATAGTTACAGGCATTACCAGGTTCTTAACCTATAGCTTTGTGGCCCTGCGTGTTTTGTCAGACAGGTTTGGCCCCCTAATATCCCTAGGTGATTTTTCAGTTATTGTAGCCGCTACTGATTCCTTTGCTGTCTCCTTTAGGGGTCTAGTGACAAGTGTAATCACGATTGGCCAGTCTATAAGCTATTTAAAGCCCTTTTGTGAGTTTATGTCCATACCAGATACCAAGGCCAAAAGTGGTAGCCTACTACCTGAACCCTTAGAAAAGCTAGCCTTTGAAAATGTAAGCTTTTCCTACCCAAATTCTGATAGGCTTATCCTTGATGATATCTCCTTTGTAATCAATAGGGGGGAGAAGGTGTCCATAGTGGGCCTAAACAACGCAGGGAAAACAACTATCGTAAAGCTGATTTGTAGGCTATTTGAGCCTGATAGTGGTAGAATCCTATGGAATGGGATAGATATTAGAGACTACGATTATGAGGCCTACATAGACAAGCTCTCCTGTGTCTTTCAAGACTTTCAGCTCTTTCCCTTTACTATACAAGAAAACATAGTTACCCAAAAAAGTGGCCAGGATGAAAAGGAAGAAAAGAGGCTGTGGCAAGTACTAGAAGAGGTTGATATGAGAGAGGCAGTAGAGACATTGCCAAACAAGGCCCAAACCTACCTTGACAAGTCCCTTTATGAGGAAGCGACAGACTTATCCGGCGGCCAAAAGCAAAAGCTGGCTATAGCTAGGTCCATATATAAGGAATCAGACCTGGTTATCCTAGATGAACCTACAGCTGCCCTAGATCCACTAGCTGAGAGCGAAGTATATGAAAACTTTAACCAGCTGGTTCAAAACAGGACTGCTATCTTTATTTCCCACCGTATGTCCTCTTCTATTTTCTGTGACCGGATAATACTACTAGAAAACGGAAAGATAGCAGGCTTTGATAGTCATGAAAAGCTCATGAAGGGTCACAACCTATATAGAAAGTTATTTGAAACCCAGGCCAAAAACTATATTAGCTAAAGGCATTTAAGCTAATTCCTTTATAACAAAGTAAAAAGGCAAGCTTGGGCTAAGTATTAGGTAAAGGCCTGAAGCAAAAGGCAAAGCTAGGCTATATATTAGAAAAAAGCCTTTAGGTAAAAAAAGATATAGCTATATATTAGCAAAAAGTCTTTTAGCATAAGGCAAACTAAGACCATGTATATATAAAAAGCCTTGAGCATATAGAACGTCAAGGCTTTTTCTCTATTACCTTTTACTAGTAGCTAGCAGCTTAATAAATCCCTAGCCTAGTCTTGACCTAGACTTTGAGAACATGTCAAAAGCAACAGCTAATAGTACTACCATACCCTTTGCCAATGACTGTAGAAAGACGTCAAAGCCTATAATGGACATACCGTTATTCATAATGCCCATAATAAAGGCGCCAACAACAGCCCCCCATATTGTTCCGACCCCGCCATTTGCAGAAGCCCCGCCTATAAAACAGGCACCAATGGCATCTAGCTCAAAGTTAACTCCTACATTAGGAGAGGCTGCCATGCTCCGACCGGCTGTCACTACAGCCGCTATGCCAGCTAATAGGCCCATGTTTGAGTATACAAAAAACATCATCTTCTTGGTGTTAACACCAGAGAGTTCAGCTGCCTTTATATTTCCTCCCATGGCATAGAGGTGTCTACCTAGTATTGTTTTGCTAGCAATAAAGGAGTAGATTGCATAAAGGACTGCCAGGAGTATAAGTAAAATGGGCAAGCCCTCATCCATAGCCAGCCAATAAGAGCATATATTTATAATTATAAAAAACAATAGGGCCTTTCCAATGGTGGATTTTAAAGATGCTACCTCATAACCCCTTGCTTGTTTGCTTTTCCTATTTAAAAGAACATATAAAAGGTAAAGGCCTGATAGGACAAAGCCTACAATTAGCATTGTTACATTTAGATAGTCTGGCTTATTTTGCAGCTTTAGCAGGTCTCCGATCCGCAAAAAATCAGGAAGGGTATTAGGAGCAATATCAGGTACAGAACCAGTACCGATGGTTGTATATAGGCCAGATAGGGGCAGGGTTTTACCGTCTAGTATAATATTATTAAGCCCCCTAAAGACCAGCATACCTGCAAGGGTAGTGATAAAGGGCGGTACCTTTACAACGGCTATCCAAAAGCCCTGCCACATACCTGCTAAAAGGCCAGTCAACATACTTAGGCAAATGGCAAGCCAGGAGGGTAGACCAAGGGTCGTAGCCATTAAGCCAGACATTGCAGATACAAGAGCTACGAGAGAGCCTACTGAAAGGTCAATATTGCCTCCTGTTAGAATACAGAGCATCATCCCTATGGCAAGTATCAAGACATAGGCATTTTGCCTTATCAGCATAGATATATTTCTTGGCCATATTAGCTTGCCTTTTGTTACAAGACCAAAAAAGATCATTATGGTCACCAGTGCTAAAATCATGCCGTATTGTCTCATGTTACGGTCTAAAAATCCCTTAATCTCTTTCATAAATACCTCTCCTATCACACGGACGAACTTTTTATTATTGTAGTCATAATATCCTCCTGGGTCGCCTCGGATGTTTTCATTTCTCCTACAACACGTCCCTCGTTTAATATGTACAGGCGGTCAGTAATTCCCAAAATCTCAGGTAGCTCCGATGAAATAATTATCAGGCACTTTCCCGCCTCTGCCAGCTTAAGTATTATTTTGTATATCTCGTACTTGGCTCCAACATCAATTCCCCTGGTGGGTTCGTCTAGTATAAGAACATCAGGATTGGCAAATATCCACTTGCTCAGGACCACCTTTTGCTGGTTACCACCTGAAAGGTTGCCTGCCTTTTGAAAGACACTAGCAGCCTTTATATCAAGTCGCTTTTGGTATTGTTTGGCGACCACCATTTCCTCGTCTTCATTTACAACTGCAGCCCTTGATACATCCCTAAGGTTGGCAAGGGTAATATTACTTTTTATATCCATTATATGAACTAGGCCGGCTGTTTTTCTGTCTTCGGTTACATAGGCTATACCGTGGCCAATGGCCTGGCTGATATTTTGCGGGTTTATCCTTTTCCCGTCCTTTATCAGACTCCCGCTAATCTTTGTCCCATAGGCTTTGCCAAAAACACTCATGGCAAGCTCTGTCCTACCAGCCCCCATAAGGCCTGCTAGGCCAACGATTTCGCCCTTTCTAAAATACATATTGACATTGTCTATAACTACTCTTTTTTCATCAAGGGGATCATGGACAAGCCAGTTTTTTATCTCAAAGCCTATCTCACCAATCCTTGGTGTCCGTTTTGGGAACCTATCTGTTATCTCGCGACCTACCATGTCCTTTATTATCCGCCCCTCGATTAGCTGACCTGTGTTTTCCAAGCTTTCTATTGCCCTGCCATCCCTCAGGATGGTGATGTTATGAGCTATTCTTATAAGCTCGTGCAGCTTGTGTGAAATAAGTATACAGGTCATATTATGCTTTTTGTTTAGGGTTTCTAAAAGGGCAAGGAGGTGGTCAGAATCATCATCGTTTAAGGCTGCTGTTGGCTCGTCTAGAATTAGTAGCTCGCAGTTTTTAGATAGGGCCTTGGCAATTTCGACTAGCTGCTGCTTTCCTACCCCTAAATCCTTGACCTGCCTTGAATGCTTTTCCTCAAGACCTACCATTTTCATTAGGCGAATCGCCTGTGTCTTGGTCTCATCCCAGCTAATAATCCCATGCTTGGCCCTCTCATTACCTAAAAAAATATTTTCTGCTATTGTCATATAGGGGCTAAGGGCTAGCTCCTGATGGATGATTGCAATACCGGCCGCTTCACTGTCTCGAATATTTTTAAGCCTTAGCTCTTCTCCTTTATAGACTATAGTCCCGCTATAGGAGCCGTAGGGGTGGATTCCGCTTAGAACATTCATAAGGGTAGACTTGCCTGCACCATTTTCCCCTACTAGGGCATGGATTTCACCCTTTTTTACCTTAAAGGTGACATCACTAAGGGCCTTGACGCCAGGGAATTCCTTTGTGATATTTCTCATTTCAAGCATATATTCCGCCATTTGTATGCTCCTTTAACAAAGATAGATTTTGCTTAGGGTGATTAAGATAGCGGTAGCCTAGCTACCGCTATCTTAAGGGATAAAGTTATTGTGCATCTGGAATATCCGACAGGCTATAATAGCCGCTGTCAATGAGTAGCTCCTTCCAGTTGTTTTTGTCTGCAAACTTGATTTCGCAGTTATAAGAAGGCACATCTATAACTCCGTTATTGTAGCTTGCATTTGTAGGTACTGGTTCACCTGCTAGTATGGCATCTGTCATAGCTATAACCTGGTCAGCTAGGATACGGGTGTCTTTGAAAATTGACATAGACTGCTCTCCCCTGATTATCTGGCCAACATTTATCTTGTCGCAATCCTGGCCTGTAAGGATGGGGAAGGGCTTTGCATCAGATCCATAGCCGGCGGACTTTAGTGATGAGACTATGCCCTGGGCTAGGCTGTCATTAGGTGATAGGACTACATCAATGTTAGAGTCGCCATAATAAGCAGTTAGGAGATTATCCATCCTGTCCTGTGCACCGCTGGACTCCCAGTTGGTGATTGCTATCTGATCTGGGAACTTGGTCTGTCCGGACTTTACCTGGAGGACTCCACTGTCTATATAGGGCTGTAGTACATCCATTGCACCCTGGTTAAAGAGCAGTGCATTATGATCGCCTGGGTCTCCACCAAAGCATTCCAAAGAAAATGGTCCCTCTGCCCCCTGGTCAAGGCCTAGGACAGATTCGATAAACTCTCCCTGCATTTTTCCGACTCCATAGTTGTCAAAGGTGGCATAGTAGTCGCATTTATCAGTATTAGTTAAGAGTCGGTCATAAGCGATAACTGGGATATTTGCATCCTGTGCCTGCTTGAGAACGCCGCCGAGTGCTCCACCGTCTATAGAAGCAATAACTAGTACGTCACAGCCCATGGTAATCTGGTTTTCAATCTGGCTATTTTGGACATCCTGTTTGTTGTCAGCATATTGAAGATCAACCTTGTAGCCTTTCTTCTCCAGGGCAGCCTTAACATTAGCTCCATCCTCATTCCACCTCTGGAGGGATTTTGTTGGCATTGTGACCCCAACTAGCTTGGCTGTTTCCTCGCCTGGATCTTCGGTTTGACCTGGATCTTCGGTTTGTGTAGGCTTGTCGGTCATAGTAGGGTCTCCACCCTCTGCAGGCTTATCACTGCAACCTGCAAAAAGCATTACCAGCATTGACAGGACCAATACCAGTACAATTGATTTTTTAACCATATCTGCACCTCCAAATGAATTGTTATTATATATAATTACTATGTTGGTCTAGGACAAATAAGAAGAAAAAAATTTCTATCTGCCTGTATTTTTATAGCCTATATTGAAAAAAATTTATACTTTGCCTAGCTAGTCGGATTTGTAAAAGACAGCTATGGCCTATAGGTAAATCCACGCTTTTGTAGTAGAATGTATATAAAGTAGATGGGGGTGTCTTGCTATGGAGTTAATGCAAAGGATAAGTGAATATGTAATATCCCTTAGAAATCCCTTGTTTGATTGGTTTTTTACCCTTGTAACCATGCTGGGTGAGGTTGTATTTTTTACCCTGGTAGTTGCAATCCTGTACTGGTGTATTGACAAGGATTGGGGCTTTAGGCTGGGTTTTGCCTACCTCTTTAGTGGCCTGGCCAACACCTGGATAAAGGAAATATGTAGGGTACCCCGGCCCTTTGAGCTTTTGGATATAGATCCTATGAGAGTTGAGACTGCGGGTGGCTACTCCTTTCCTAGTGGACATACCCAGCAGGCCTCTAGCCTACTAATTGTCCTGATGGAGGCTATAAAGAAAAAATGGTTTTATATCTTAGCCAGCCTTTTGATTATACTTGTAGCCCTTTCTAGGATATACCTAGGTGTACATTGGGCCTTTGATGTTGTAGGGGGGATTATAATTGCCCTCTTGTGTGTCTTGCTTTCAAATTGGCTCTATAGTCTATCAAAGGCCAAAAAGACCCCTGAAATTATGGGCATCATGATTATACCCCTCTTAGTGGGTTTGTTTATATTTAAAACCTCTACCTATTATACGGTAGGGGGTACCCTTACAGGCCTATTTATCGGTTATATTCTAGATACTAGATTTATAAAATATAAAAGTGGAGGGCCCCTTTTAAAGCAGCTGGCCAAGTGTCTCATAGGTATAGTGGGCCTGCTTATAATAAAGCTACTAGTTGAGCCTGGCCTAGCAGAGGGTCTAGGGACAGATTTTTTTGTGCATGGCTTACTTAGCATCTGGCTGACCGTTCTAGCTCCCCTATTATTTAGGTTGGTCCTAAGGGATAATCAGGACACAGGAGCTGAAGGCTAAATAGTTTATATAGAGAATGGCTTTAGCTAGTAAGTGCAGCTAAAGTGCTATAGCCTTTGATTGTATTAGGTATTTTTGCATGCTATAATAAATTGAAAAGTAATTAAATGTATTGGGGGATTAAAAGATGAACAAAAGGGCTGTATTTGCAATCTTACTGATTCTGCTTGGTGTAGTACTTATATTAAACCAGGTAACCGCACTTGATATAAAGCTTAAAAACTGGTGGCCAATGATCCTAGTTCTAATTGCGGTAATCAAGCTGGCTAGCAGGTCAATATCGCCTGTGTCTGGCATATTTTTAGCCCTACTAGGTATCCTATTGCAGCTTAGGGTCTCAGAGATCCTAATCACCGAGGACCTCCTATTCCCCGCCATCCTTATCTTAGCTGGTCTATGGGTTATCTTTTCCGGCTTTGAGGGCAAGGGGGCCTTTAACAGGAAAAAAAAACCGCTGATGAGGGATAGACTAGATGACTTTGTTATATTCTCAGGTCTTGAGACATGTATAAATTCGGATGATTTTACAGGTGGTTCTGTAACAGCTGTATTCGGTGGAGCTGAGATAGACCTGAGGGATGCCAACTTATCTCCTAGTGGTGGCAGTCTCGACCTAACTGCTGTTTTCGGTAGTGTTGAGGTCAGGGTACCAGAGGAATGGAATGTAGTTGTAAAGGGAACACCCGTATTTGGAGGCTGGGAAAACAAGGCCCGCCGTCCTGCTGAAAATAGTCATGGGCCTATCCTAAATATTCACTGTACTGCAGTTTTCGGTGGCGTTGGGGTAAGCAATTAGGCTAGGGTCTATGTTTAGGGCCTAGGACAGGTGTTTTTTGCACTGTAAATGATACTTAAGGGGTCGTAATCTTGAAAACTGATGGGGCTAAAAGTAAAAACTTAATACTAGCCTTATTTTTGATATTTATTGTATACTTTTTTCTTTATACAACACTTAAGCAGGGTATATTTTCGGCAAACCCATATGATAGCTATAGCCTACAGGCTATTAGCTGGTGGAAGGGTAGGGCAGATCTAGGCCAGGATTATTCCTGGCTAGAACTTGCTTATTACGGGGACAAGATTTACCTTAGCTTTCCCCCCTTTCCCTCTGTTGTAATGTTTCTATTGGTCCCCTTCTTTGGAGAAGGAGTGCCGAGCAATCTCCTAGTCACCCTTTATGCAGTGGCCAGCTTTATTATTTTATACTTCTTTTGCATAAGGAGAAGGGGCCTATCTGATACAAAGGCGCTTTTTTGGGCTGGCTTTGCAGTCTTTGCAGGTAACCTTTTATCCATATCCCCCTTTGGTGGGGTTTGGTACCATGCCCAGACCCTTAGTTTCTTTATGTGTGTCTTATCCTTATACCTAATCACATCGGAAAAGCCCATTAACTGGTACTTGGCCCTTGTATTTTGGGCCTTTGCCATAGGCTGTAGACCCTTTCAGATTTTATATTTCCCCTTATATGTATTTATACTTTATAAAAATTTAAAAAAGAGGGGCCAGGGACTCTTGCAGATGCTTAAGTATCTGATAGGTC
Source organism: Firmicutes bacterium UBA3906 (assembly GCA_002391555.1). Lineage (GTDB taxonomy): Bacteria > Bacillota > Clostridia > Caldicoprobacterales > DTU083 > UBA3906. Next base: position 7,211 of record DGFG01000105.1, on the reverse strand, counting down.
CAATCATAGTTGGAGCCCTTTATGCCCTGTATAATTATATAAGGTTTGATAGCATATTCGAGTTTGGCCACAACTACCTGCCTGAGTTTACCCAGTCAAAGCTTGGCCAGTTCCACTACAGATATATATTAGAAAACCTACCAAAGCTCTTTAGGCTGCCATATTTTGAGGATGGTATGCTAACCTTCCCAAAGTTTAATGGTTTTTTATTCTTTGTAGCCAACCCCATATTTATATGTTACTTTATTTACCTTGTTAAAACCCTGAGGGGAAAAGGCCCCAAGCTAGGCGACCAGGCTAAGGACACAAGGGTAAAGGCAATAATTATCCTAAGCTGTGCCCTACTACATATAGTTTGGTTTTTATCCCACAAGACTCTTGGGGGCTGGCAGTTTGGTACCAGGTACCTGGTTGACCTTATACCCTATATATTTTTTTCTATAACACTTGCCGATATTGATGTTAAAAGATATGAGATAGGCCTCTTTGCCTTTGGGCTTGTCCTAAATATATATGGTACCCTGTGGCTAAATCTAGGCTGGGCTGGCTAAGGGGTTCTTAAAAATTCTATATTCTAACCCTGGTAGCTATTCATTTTATGGCCCTGCCCATACAAATCCTTTTATATTTTTATTCATATCCCATGTTTTTCTTTCGGATTAAAAGTTAAAATCTAAGCTAGCTTAGCTATAGGCATATATAAATAGGTAGACAGGGCTACTTTTAGCTTGTAGCTGAGGCTATCTTAAGATAAATATTCATGCTTATGCAGGTTTAGCTTATAAATATAAGGGTGGGTATACAAGGATGCAGTCCCGACAAAAGGGCTATAAATCAAGGGTTATCTAGGCTTCAAAAAAGTATATTAAAAATAATTTGAGAATATTTAAAAAAGTGCTTGCATAAATATTCACATAGTCATATAATACTTACAAGCAATTATTCAGATGGGGGTAATTTGATTGAAAAAAGAAGATATTAAAAAAGTAGTACTTGCATATTCAGGAGGGCTCGATACATCCATAATTATTCCATGGCTCAAGGAAAACTATAACAATTGTGAGGTTATAGCAGTAACAGGAAATATGGGGCAAAAGGATGAGCTAGAGGGTCTAGAGGAAAAAGCCCTTGCAACTGGAGCTTCAAAGTTATATATTGAAGACTTAACAAAGGAATTTTTAGATAACTATGCCTTTGAGGCCTTAAAGGCTGGGGCAGTATATGAGCAGTACTTACTGGGGACCGCACTAGCAAGGCCGCCAATTGCAAAAAGGATAGCTGAGATAGCCCTAGAGGAAAAGGCAGATGCCATATGCCATGGCTGTACTGGCAAGGGTAATGACCAGGTTAGGTTTGAGCTAACCATAAAGGCCTTTGCACCAGACATGCATATAATAGCCCCTTGGAGGGAGTGGGATATAAAGTCGCGCAAAGAGGAGATAGAGTATGCGCAGGTCCACAATATTCCCCTAAAGTTTTCTGCTGAAACATCATACTCCAAGGACAAAAACATCTGGCACCTAAGCCACGAGGGACTAGACCTAGAGTATCCAGAAAATGAGCCTAAATATAATGAACCGGGTTTTCTTGAGATGGGTGTATCTCCAGAAATGGCACCAGACAAGGCAACCTATGTAAGCATTGGCTTTGAAAAGGGTATCCCCACATCTATTGATGGGGTAAAGATGGACTCAGTTGAACTTGTTACAAAGCTTAACCAATTAGGCGGAGAAAATGGTATTGGCCTACTTGATATAGTAGAAAACAGACTAGTCGGCATGAAAAACAGGGGGGTATATGAGACCCCTGGTGGCACTATTTTATACAAGGCCCATGCCATGTTAGAATCCATCTGCCTTGACAAGGACACCATGCACTTTAAAGAAATGGTAGGCAAAAAGTTAGGCGAACTAGTTTACAATGGACTATGGTTCACTCCCCTTAGAGAAGCAATAAAGGCCTTTGTAGACAAGACCCAAGAGACTGTTACCGGTCAGGTAAAGCTAAAGCTTTACAAGGGTAATATCATAAACGCAGGAGTAAGCTCTCCCTACTCCCTCTATGATCCAGAAATCGCCACCTTTGATGAGGATGAGGTTTACAACCAAAAGGATAGCGAGGGCTTTATAAACCTATTTGGCCTCCCCTTAGAGGTTGTTGCCAGGATGAAGGCAAAAAATAATATTTAGTATGAGGTTTTGTAAATGAAAAAGATTTGGTCAGGCAGACTAGGAAATTCCTTAAGCAGTGAAGCTGATGCTTTTAACTCCTCTATAGCCTTTGATTCCAGGCTATACAAGCAGGACATATTAGGTTCAATCGCCCACGCAACCATGCTAGCCAAGCAAGGGATCCTAACAAAGGAAGACGCGGACCTAATAGTAAAGGGCCTGCAGGATATATTAGAGGATATAGAGACTGGTGCCCTACCCATAGATCTAGAGGCAGAGGATATCCACTCCTTTATAGAATCTGAACTAACAAGCAGGATAGGGGATGCAGGCAAGCGCTTGCACACTGCCAGGAGTAGAAACGATCAGACCGCTGTAGACCTGAGGATGTACCTCAGAGATCAAGGAACTATAATAAAGGGCCTGCTAGTAGACCTAGTCAAGGTCCTAGCAGACAAGGCAAGTGACCATAGGGATACTATTATGCCAGGCTATACCCACCTACAAAGGGCTCAGCCTGTGACCTACGGCCACCACCTTATGGCCTATGCCATGATGTTTCTAAGAGATATAGGTAGGTTCAAGGATGCCCTGGCCAGAATGAACTATTCCCCCCTAGGGTCCTGTGCCCTAGCAGGGACTAGCTACAATATAGATAGGGCCTATACAGCCCAGCTACTAGGCTTTGACGGGATAACACAAAATAGTATGGACTCAGTTTCTGACAGGGATTTTTGTATAGAGCTATTAGCTGCAAGTTCAATTATAATGATGCATATGTCCCGTTTTTGTGAGGAGCTAATCCTATGGTCATCCTGGGAGTTTGGCTTTGTTGAGATGGATGATTCTTGTTCTACAGGCTCTAGCATAATGCCCCAGAAAAAGAACCCGGATATAGCAGAGCTTATAAGGGGCAAGGTGGGTAGGGTATATGGCCACCTAGTCTCTACCTTGACCATGATGAAGGGCCTTCCCCTGTCCTACAACAAGGATATGCAGGAGGACAAGGAAGCCATATTTGATTGCATGGATACAGTAAAGGCCTGTCTTGGAGTTTTCACCCCCATGATAAAGACCCTAACTGTAAATAAAGACAGGATGTACAAGGCAACCCAGGAGGGCTTTATAAATGCTACAGACCTTGCTGACTATCTAGTAAACAAGGGTATGCCCTTTAGGACTGCCTACAAGATTATTGGCCAAATCGTAGCCTACTGTATAGAAAAGGGCCTTATACTAGAAAAGATGCCTATTGAAGATTACAAGGGTTTTAGCCAATTGTTTGATACAGACCTTTATGAACAGATTAGCCCGGAGGCATGTATAAAAAGGCGGATCTCAGAGGGTGGAACAGGTAGTGAATCCCTAGAAAAGCAGCTAGCCTATGTATCGGCTATATTAGATAAAGAAAAAGAGAAATGAGTTGGATAGATTGAAAAAGGTTTTCATTGACGGAAGTGCAGGTACAACAGGTCTTAGGATATTTGAAAGACTATCTACTAGAGATGATATTGAGCTTATAGTCCTAGAGGATAAATATAGAAAGAGTGAAAACCACCGTAGAGAAGCTTTAAATAATAGTGATGCAGTTTTCCTATGCTTGCCTGATCAAGCAGCAAAAGAGGCTGTGGCCATGATTGAGAATCCAGCTACAGTTGTCATAGATGCCTCAACTGCCCACCGTACCAAGGAGGGCTGGACCTATGGTTATCCTGAACTCTCAAAAAGCCATGAGGACCAGGTTAGAAAGGCAAAGCGGATAGCAAACCCAGGCTGCCATGCCAGTGGCTTTATTGCTTTAGTTTATCCCCTGGTTGAAGCAGGCCTATTAGATCAAGGAGCCAGGTTAAGCTGCCATTCTGTTACAGGCTATAGTGGTGGAGGCAAGCAGATGATTATGGAGTATGAGGACGAAAACCGCAATATACTCCTAGATGCACCAAGACAATACGGTATCGGCCAGGTCCACAAGCACCTAGATGAGATGGCAAGGATATCAGGACTTAAGACGCCACCTGTTTTTTCTCCTATAGTTTCTGGCTTTTATAGTGGTATGGTGGTTACGGTACCGCTTTTCAAGGAGGATCTGAAAATAAAGGCAGGTCTTTCAGATCTTAGACAGGTCTTTAAGGAAAAATATCAGGGCCCAGTTGTTTCCTATGTAGAAAAGGCTGACGAAGATGGTTTCTTATCTGCCAATGCCTTGTCTGGCAAGGACTCAATGCAGATAATGGTAGAGGGCAATGACGATAGGATGCTTTTAATTGCCAGGTATGACAACCTAGGCAAGGGGGCTTCTGGATCGGCGGTCCAATGTCTAAACCTTGTATTAGGTAGGGATATGGCCTATGGGCTAAACCTATAGGGACAGGCAAAGTTAAAGGAGGAAGCCAGTATGAAAATGATAGAAAAGGGCGTATGTGCAGCAAAGGGCTTTAAGGCAAATGGGGTCCACTGTGGCATACGAAAAAATAAATCCAAAAAAGACCTTTCCTTAATATATAGTGAAGTAAGGGCAAGGTCAGCTGCTGTATATACTACAAACCTAGTCAAGGGTGCCCCCCTTATCGTGACGAAGGACCACCTAGCTGACAATATGGCCCAGGCAATAATCTGTAATAGTGGAAACGCAAATACCTGTAATACAGACGGGATTGAGATGGCCGATAAAGTATGTAGGCTCACTGCAGATGAGCTAAAACTAGAAAAGGAAGATGTCCTAGTTGCATCAACAGGTGTAATAGGCTTGCCCCTTAGTATAGAGCCCTTTGAGCAAGGGATACCGGGCCTAGTCGCAGGCCTTGGTGACTATTCTGATAGGGCTGCTGAGGCTATTATGACCACAGATACAAGGCCCAAGGAAGTGGCAGTCTCCTTTGATATAGATGGAATAGAATGCAGGATAGGCGGTATCGCCAAGGGTTCTGGTATGATTGAGCCTAATATGGCAACCCTCCTAGTTTTCCTGACAACTGACTGCGCTATTAGCACTGACCTCTTGCAAAAGGCTTTGTCCAATGTGACTGAAAAAACCTTTAACATGGTATCGGTTGATGGGGACACCTCAACAAATGATATGGCTATAATAATGGCCAATGGTATGGCCGGCAACAAAGAAATAGATAAAGAAGGGCCAGCCTTTGACAGCTTTGTTAAAGCCCTATATAAAGTAAACCTAGACTTAGCTAAAATGGTTGCAGCCGATGGTGAGGGGGCAAGCAAATTGATCGAATGTAAGGTAGCAGGTGCCCTAACTGAGGCGGATGCAAAGCTTGCAGCCAAGGCAGTTATAAACTCGCCCCTAGTAAAGACCATGATTTTTGGATCTGATGCCAACTTTGGTAGGGTGCTTTGCGCCCTAGGCTATAGCGGTGTCAAGCTTGATCCTGAAAGGATTGACCTGAGCTTTAAATCTAAAGCCGGTCAAGTAGAGGTCTGTAAGGCTGGCTATGGACTAGACTTTTCTGAGGATCTAGCCAAGGCTGTCCTGTCAGAGGATGAGATAGGGATAGATATTAATCTAAATCAAGGCCAGGCTGAGGCTGTAGCCTGGGGCTGTGACCTAACCTATGACTATGTAAAGATAAACGGTGATTACCGAACCTGAAAAGGAGACATATAAATGCAAGTAACCAATACACAAAGGGCTAGCATCCTAATAGAGGCCCTGCCCTATATTCAAAAGTACAACAACAAGATAGTTGTTATTAAATACGGGGGCAACGCCATGATAAATGGTGAGCTCCAGGAGGCCGTTATGGGGGACATTGTCCTATTATCCCTTATAGGGATAAGGGTAGTCTTAGTTCATGGCGGGGGCCCAGATATTACAGACATGATGTCTAGGCTTGGCAAAAAATCTGAGTTTGTAGATGGTCTTAGGGTAACTGACAAGGAGACTGCAGATATTGTCCTAATGGTTTTGGCAGGCAAGGTCAGCAAGAGACTTGTAAGCCATATCCAGCAAAAGGGTGGGTCAGCCATAGGTCTTTGTGGAGCAGACGGGGGCATGATAAAGGCCCGGCAAATTGACGAGAGACTAGGCTATGTGGGTGAGATTGAAAAGATCAATACAAGTCCCATACTAGATATACTTGAAAAGGGCTATATACCAGTTATCTCAACGGTAGGCTGTGATGATGAGGGCAATATCTACAATATAAACGCGGACACAGCAGCTGCCATGATAGCTGGAGAGCTCAATGCAGAAAGCCTAATCACAATGACAGACACTCCTGGGATACTAGAGGACCCAGCCGATGAGAATAGCATAATATCAAGGATAAATATAAAGGATGTACCAGCCCTAATTGAAAGTGGCTGTATATCCGGTGGGATGATACCAAAGGCCAACTGCTGTGTTGAAGCAGTAAAGCGGGGAGTAAACAGGGTCTTTATTATAGATGGACGCAGTCCCCATTCAATCCTTATAGAAACCTTGACCGATGAGGGTATCGGTACTATGTTTATTTCGGGTGATTAATATGACTATAAAAGAAATAGATAAAAAGTATATAGCCAATACCTACGCCCGGTTTCCTGTCACCATAACAAGTGGCCAGGGAGCCATACTTACAGATGATGAGGGCAAGGACTATATTGACATGGGCAGTGGCATAGGGGTCAATATATTCGGTGCATCAGACAAGCAGTGGCTAGAGGCAGTAAGAGAGCAGCTGGCAAAACTACAGCACACTTCAAACCTCTACTATACTGAGCCCTGTGCAAGGCTAGCTGAGATCCTCTGTAGCCGTACAGGAATGAAAAAGGTATTTTTCTCAAACTCAGGTGCCGAGGCAAATGAGTGTGCCATAAAGGTTGCTAGGAAATATGCCCAGGAGAAAAAGGGCGACGGCTATTTCAATATCATAACTGTAGAGGGTAGCTTTCATGGCAGGACCATAACAACCCTAGCTGCCACAGGCCAGGATATATTTCACCAGGACTTTTTGCCCCTTACCCCCGGCTTTGTATATACCAAGGCAAACGATATAAATGACCTTTTAGTAAAGGTAAAGGAAAACAAGATAGCTGCCATTA
>DGFG01000041.1 GCA_002391555.1 Firmicutes bacterium UBA3906 | reverse complement strand
AGATGTGTATAAGAGACAGTATCTACCCTTTTGACTATACTCATTGGGCTTAGCATCTATATATTGTTTATCTTTAGAGAAAAGACTCCCCCTGACCAAGGCTATGGTCTAGGCCAAGGAAAACCTAATCAGCTAGGAATTAAAGAAGAAAAGCATATAAACTCACTAAATGAGCAGGTCCTAGCAAGGGATACCAAGGCCTATATAAGGGATGTCCCATTGCCTCTAGATCCTAAAACTGACCAAGGCCTAAGAGACTTTAGGGCCAAGGCAAAAGACCTACTTGATTCCTATCCAGAAAGCTTTTTTGTTTCAATTCCAACTGATGAAAAAATAGTAGCCCTAACCTTTGATGATGGTCCTGGCAAGGGGTCAACAGAGAAAATTCTTGAAATATTAAATGAAAACAAGGTTCCAGCAAGCTTTTTCTATATAGGCAAGCAGATTGAAAGCTACAAGCAAATTGTGATGACTACAATTAAAGGTGAGCATATGCTGGCCAATCATTCCTGGTCACATCAAAGGCCTACTAGCCTTGACATCGAAGGCTTTAAGCATGAGCTGTATGCCTGCCAGCAGGCTTTGGCCCCCTATGGGGAGATTGGAAAAATCTATAGGCCCCCCTATGGTTTAGTGACAGCCCAGCAAATGGACCTGCTAGAGCAGGCAGGCTACAGGGCTGTTGCCTGGTCTGTAGACTCCATGGATTGGTATTTTGATGAAGCTGACAAAATAATAGAATGCGTATGCCAATCCGTTCATCCCGGGGCCATAATACTGATGCACAGTAGCGGGGGCCCTAATGGACGGCAAGCGACAGTTAAAGCCCTGCCTGAGATTATAGCTAGACTAAAAGAGGCAGGCTATAGCTTTGTTACAATCAAAGGATTATTTGATTACAATTAAAAGGCCCTGTGATATAATTAAATAAAGTTAATGGGGCGGTTTTGCTATGTATATAGAAATAGAAGTTAAATATTTACTTGATAAGACGGACTTTAGAAAGCTATATAAGTACCTAGCCAAGAACTGTCCTAAGGCAAATATAACAAGGCAGAACAACTACTATTTTGATGCAAAAGACCTAAAGCTAAAGAATAAGGTCCAAAGCCTTGAGGATAATGACCTAAATCTCAGGATCAGGCTGGTAAAAAATAAAGCTGAGCTTACCATAAAGGTCCCAATAATAGAAACTATAGAAGACAATGTTATAAGTAGCTATGAATACAATAGAGAAATTGATATAGCCGATGCCCTTTATTATATAAAAAATGGGTTGTCCGATTCGAATATTAGAGCTTACTTTGGAGATATTTCGGGGGTTACAGATAAGGTTCTCCAAGATATCATATCTTATGGCTGTCTACGAACAACCCGGATAGCTTTCACACTTAAAGAAAATCTCCCGCCTATCCTCATGGATATAAGCAGGTATTTAGCTGTCATTGACTACGAAATAGAATGGGAGCTAGATGAAACTGATAGGGCTAAAGATATTTTATTAGATATTTTCAGCGACTTAAATATAAGAGCCTATAATGCTACCATACCTAAAAGGCACCGGTTTTTTAACAGACTAAAACAAATTAAAGAGTAATTTTACCTTTATATTATAGGTCAAATAAAGTTAACTGCCTGCTTGGTCAGCATACCTTTCCCTACACTCCCAGCTGCAAAAATAATGGTCCTGTCCACCTGTACGTACTATATATGCCTTGTCTTTAGCTACAAAGGTACCACAAAGCTGGTCCTTTACCATCTCTATATTAAGGGCAGCAGGTCTATTGCTACTGTCAGTAGCTGAACTGTTAGGGCTGCTGGCCATATTGTCAGAACTATTTTTTCTCATCTGATCCTTCATTTTTCTAGATGCACTAATGCTACTTATAAGGGTTATTACAATCCTAAACATAAAAAACATAAAGGTCATCCTAAGCAATGATGCAAAAAAATCCATTTATTCACTCTCCTTTCAAGACTAATACTTTTGCTAATATAATTATAAACTATAAATATGAACATAGTATGAACTTACTATATATTTCTGTCTACAATAACTCTAGTCTCTCTATTAAGTTCTTTTGCCTAATGACATATTTATAAACCCTTAGCTGTACATTGAAAAATATATATACCTATATTTTTTTTAATAGGCCATTGATTGTCCCTAAAGCATCCATTAATTCTTTTAACTCCGCCTGGCTAAACTCATTTATGGAATCTCCCATTAGCAGGGCTGTTTTCTTGAAATAGTCACCTAGGTATGCCCCTGCATGTGGGGTTAAGCCAATCCTAATAATACGGCGGTCTGACTCCTCATAAGACCGCTCTATAAAGCCCTTTTCTACCAAGCTGTTAATAATTCTAGTGGCCTGTTGTTTTTTTATACCTAAATCATCTGCAAAGTCTGTCATCTTCATCTCACCAAAATAGCTAACTGATATTACTGTATAAAACTCTTGAAAGGTAAGGTCCTCCTTGTAGCCTTGGCCAAGGATAGGAAAAACCTTTTCAATGACCAATAAGGATAATAGTATTGTCTGATCTAAAAGCTGTCTTTCATCGTTCATGGCTACTCTCCTTCATTATTGACAAGCATGTACTTTAATGCTAACATATAGTTAACATTAGTTTACTATCAACTGTGTTGAACAATTTTTATACACATTATACACCAAGGATAATAAAATAGAAAGAAGGTAGTTAAGTGGCTAAGCTAGATAGGATAACTAGGCTTATTAAATGGAAACGATGGAACAAGATCGGCAAGATGCTGGAAAAGGGTAAATCTGATACCAAGATTGCAATAGCTGCTGAGCTAGGAAAAATAAATGATGAGCAACCGATAGAGTTTTTAAACGCACTGCTCCTAGACCCAGACGATCAGGTAAAGCTTCAAGCTGTAAAGTCACTTGGTAACCTAGGGGTAGAGCGAACCAAGGTAAACCTCCAACAGCTAATAACAAGTGTACCAGAAGAAAATACTGAGCTCCATACAGCCATTAGAGAGGCCTTAGCTAGTATTAATGAGGCAAACGCTTTAAAATAAACAGCAATATAAACAATTAATACACTCCTAATATAAGAAAAAGTCCAGCTCTTCTAGCACTCGGACTTTTTTTATCTAGGGCTCATTTATAATATTGTAAATATAAACAAAATGGAAACAAGTATAATAAGTAGTTTTTTTAGCACAGTCATTAAATATCTCCTCACCTTTAGTATGGATCCAAAGGTAAATTTATTGTTACTCTTCCCTTTACCACTATTGCTAAATTTGTAGCTACTAACACCGCTCAAGAGGCTGATAAAGTAATGAGGCAGATCCACCATAAGGACTAATAGGATATATATAATATACAAAATGTCCGATAGAAATAAAAATAAATAACAGTAATAATAGAAAAGTCCGATAGAAGTAAA
>DGFG01000039.1:9323-12740 GCA_002391555.1 Firmicutes bacterium UBA3906 | reverse complement strand
AGATGTGTATAAGGACACTAATGATAGGCTATACCTGCAATTCCAACCTATTTTAGACCTTAAAACAAATAAAATAAGCGGCTTTGAGGCCTTGGCAAGATTAAATACAGAAAAACTTGGTCCTATATCACCTGTAGAATTTATCCCTATAGCAGAGAAAAGCAAGCTTATAGTTTCTATTGGTGAAAAGATAAATAAAATGGCCTTTGATTTTATAAATAGACTTGGCCAAGAAGGGTATGATTCCATTGGCGTTTACATAAATATCTCTGCTATTCAGCTCCTAAGTCCAAGCTTTTCAGACAAGCTATTTAAGCTTATTGATGAAAGCAAAGTAAATATAAAAAATGTTGGTATTGAAATCACTGAATCTGTATTTGCTTCAGATTATCGAAATACAAATAGAGTTTTAGATAGACTAAGGAAGGCTGGAATCCAGATAGCAATAGATGACTTTGGGACAGGCTACTCTTCATTAGCCAGCGAGTACGAGCTAAGGGTTTCATACTTAAAAATTGATAAATATTTCATCGATAAGCTTTTAGTTACCCAGCCTAATAAAGCAATAACAAATGAAATTATTTCAATAGCTCATAAGCTTGGCCACTATACAATAGCAGAAGGAGTTGAGTACCAGAGTCAGCTTCATTACTTGGAAAACCATAATTGCGATAAGGTCCAAGGCTATTTGATTAGTAGACCTCTAGACGAAGATCAAGCTATAGACTTTTTAAAACGCTATAAAAGCTAATATGCATTAACTTTTTGCCTTCCATAAGTAACTCAGGATAGGGGCTTTTAACTTTAGCTTTTATTATATGTTAGCCTCTAGGTGAGATTTTTTAACTAGAGGTGTCTTAACTACAGGTCCCCCATCCAGGAAGGTCATATTGGTCATAAAAATAGCTTAGATTAAGTATGATTGCGCTTAGGCTACTTCTTCCTTAATTAGCTTAGGCCTAATCTTAGTCGCGTAGATATAAAATCCAAAAAAGTCTGCTAGGGCCCAGCCAATTACAATAGACCACCAGATACTAGTTACACCTAGCCCAAGCCAGACTAAGATATAGGACAGGACTACCCGCAGGCCTAGAGACACAATGGTTAAAAATATCGATCTCTTAAAATGGCCTATCCCCCTATAAAAACCATAATGAATAAACAGATAGGCAATTAGGATATAGAAAACACCCTCTATACGTAAATACCTAGCCCCCTGTGCTATTACATCAGCATCACTATCTGAGAAAATAGCAACTAGGTTTGGAGCGAAAATAATCACAAGTAGGGACAGTACTATACTAATAAAGATTGGTATAGCAAAGGCTATAATTTTCCTTGTAGGACTACCAGTGGTTAAGTCAATTGAACGCAAACAGATACACCTTTCATAGTAAAATAAGCGAAATTAAAAAGGATATTAAACAATTTAGGTTATAACTACTATCCCCACTCGCTTGGCTAATTTTATAGGATTTGTGGACCTGAGTCAATCCTAGTTGCAAAACTATAGATTGGGCTTAATTGTGTCCACCCTTATAGGATTAGTAGTTTAGCATTGCTTAATACTGGTAATTAGGTTATTATTAAGCCATATCTATCTGCTAAGGAGTAAGCATATATGAGTAAAGGAATTAAGGGCAAGAAAATAAAGATAATAGCATTGTTAGTCATCTTACTTGTGTTTATAGGACTCTTTTCAGCTTGCGATGAAGCTAGTGTAGATCCAACACCTATGCCCAGCATGCCTACTACAAGTCCAAGTAGCCCTACACAAGCTCCTAGAGAAACTGACCATCTTATTAAGGAAACGCCTGAAGCAAGTACAGAGCCTGAGATAGTAAGCGTCACAATCTCGGCTACAGGTGACTGTACTTTAGGTATGAACTATAAAATGTCATACAAAAACTCCTTTGATGATATATATGACAGGTTTGGTAAAAGCCATTTTTTTAAGAATGTATATGATATCCTCTCAAATGACGATTTCACCATCATAAATTTAGAAGGCCCCCTTACTAATTCTAAGGACAGGCAAACAAAATTATTCAACCACATAGGTAGACCTGAGTATGCTCAGATACTAAATCAAGGTTCTATCGAGGCCGTGTCCTTTTCCAATAATCACACCTATGATTATGGACAAGAGGGTTATGAAGATACTGTAAAGGCCTTAAATGAGGCTGGAATTTCATATGCTGGTGATGGTGTCTATGGTATTCATGAAAGCAAGGGGATAAAGATAGGTTTTGTATCCGTAAATGAGCATTATGACGGAAAGCTTGTTGAACACTGGCTAGAGGAAGGTATAAAGACCCTCCGTGATGAGGGTGCAGATTTAGTACTTGCCTGTATACACTGGGGACGAGCAGAATACGAGGGTAGCTCCCAGATAGATCAATACCAGATAGAGCTGGGCAAGATGTGTATAGACTGGGGATATGATCTTGTCATAGGCAATCACCCACATGTCCTTCAAGGAATCAACAAGTACAAGGGCAAGTATATTAGCAACTGTCTGGGCAACTTTTGCTACGGAGGTAACAAAAACCCCAGGGACAAGGATAATGGTATATTTCAACAGACCTTTACATTTGTTGATGGCCAGCTACAGCTAGATGACAATGTTAGGTTTATACCCTGCTTATCCTCATCAGTAGCAAATAAAAACAACTATCAGCCTACTCCTGCTACAGGCAAGGAGGCAAAACGAATAATCGCTAAAATCAACGCCTTGTCTGCACAATTTGGAGTTGCTTTTGATAATGATGGTTATATATCACAGATAGACCTGACAGATAAAGATAAGGCGGTCGCTTATTATTCCATATTTAAAGAGTCCATTTCAAAAGACCCCATAGAAAGAACAATAAGCTATGTTGGTGTTGATATCTCTTCCTTGGAGCTTTCTGATTCTAACTATCTTTTAAGCCTTTTTGATGAATGGGCAAAAGAGGCTGGAGTAACCCTACTAGTAGGCACAAAGGAAGATTTAATAGAAGCTGGATATCATCAATATGCCAAAGATAATAAAGGCAGGATATTTATATACGATAAGCCTGAATGGTCTAGCTATCAGCTCAATTGTAAGCTTCATAGATTGATAACACTACTAAACTATAATATTAATGAGTATACTGCTGTCTATGTAAATGGTGACTGGGAGGTCCAAGAAGGTTCAACTATAGTAAAGTAAAATGTTTTTATCCATAAAATACTGAGTGGCCCTGCTAGTTAACTATAGCATTTTGACTCCTAATATCAGAGAATAAAGTAGCAAACAGCTACTAGCTAATTTACTTAATCCCTTACTTATTACTATAAAGTTAATTCATAGCAGGCTATATTTTTCCCATCATCTTAATGAAATACTAAAATAAAAAAGCGCCCACTCCTAATTGGAATGGACGCGATTCT
>DGFG01000039.1:0-9108 GCA_002391555.1 Firmicutes bacterium UBA3906 | reverse complement strand
TGGTGGAGGCGAGGGGAGTTGAACCCCTGTCCGAAGATATATCAGTGAAAGCGTCTCCGAGTGCAGTCAGCGTTTTAACATTCCCTCTACTTAACTCCCACTGACAGGATTTAAGCTTCAGTAGCTTCATAAATCCCACCTGCTGCAAAGCTTAGGCAGGCTGGTTCCCCGCGAAGTTGGCGCCCGACCCCTATAGTGCGGGTGCTACAGGACGGACGTCACAGCATTAAGCTGCGAATGCTAAATTATTATCGTTAGCGTTTGTGTTTAGTTTCCAGGTTGTTGACGCGGCCCCAGAATCCGCGACTCGCTTCTCGCACCTCTACTATCCCCGTCGAAACCAGTACGCCCCCATATTTATATTATTCATCAGAACTTGTCTGAGCCTAACCACAAATTTTTTGGGCTAAAGGCAAATCATTTACTTATATGCTATGCCTTTTGTCTCTCACGTAGAGCTCTTTCCATATTGCGCATTGCATCTCTCTTGGCAATATCCGCTCGCTTGTCATATAGCTTTTTGCCCCTGGCAACTCCTAGTCTAATTTTGACTAATCCTCGTGTCAAGTAGACTTGAAGAGGTATTAGGGAATATCCTTTTTGTTGAATATAGCCAGTTAGCTTGTTTATTTCTCTTTTGTGTAACAGGAGCTTGCGACTGCGCATAGGATCACGATTATTAATGTTACCCTTTTCATAAGGGCTTATGTGCATATTGTGCACATATACCTCACCCTGCCTAATATCGGCATAGCTATCCTTTAGATTGATCCTACCCTGGCGGATGGACTTTACCTCTGTACCAGATAATACTATACCCGCCTCATAGGTCTCTTCTATAAAGTAATCGTGTCTAGCCTTCCTGTTTTGGGCTATTATTTTTATACCTTCACTAGCCAAGAAAATCAGCACCCAATCGATAAAATAACCCTATTTGATAAAAGTACAAATAGGGCGAAAGTCTTTGCATTGATAATATAACATTTTATTGACCCATTTGTCAATACTCTATTCTGGGCTATCTGGCTTTGCCAGACCTTTTCTTGTATTTTTTCCTAGGCCTATCCTTTTTCTCTAAGCTGTCTTCACTAGTATATGTTTCTGCTAAAACAAAGTCTATATTTCGTGAATTCATGTCTACATTAGCTACACGAACCTTTACTGAATCACCTAGTCTATAAACCTTTTTGGTCCGCATGCCCATTAGGCAGTAATGCTTTTCATTATATACATAGTAATCATCGTCTAAAGCGGTCATCCTAACTAGTCCCTCTACCGTGTTTTCAAGGGCTACATATATTCCAAAGTTAGTTACACCAGAAATAATCCCGTCAAAATCCATTCCAATCTTTTCTAGCATAAACTCTGCCTTTTTAAGGTCATCAGTTTCTCTTTCAACCTCATCGGCTAGTCTTTCTCGTTCAGAGCAATGAACCGCTATTTCTGGCAAGTTCCTTTCTAGACTTTCAATCTCATCTTTTGTCAGGCTACCCTTAATGAACTTTTTAAGGATACGATGAATTACTAAATCTGGGTACCTACGTATTGGTGCTGTAAAATGAGAATAGTATTTAACTGAAAGTCCAAAATGTCCTAAGAGTTCTTCGGAGTATTTAGCCTTTTTTAAGGACCTTAGCATGACAGCACTAATAATACCTTCTTCCTTGCTTCCCTTAATCTGGTCTAGTAAATTTTGTAGGGCCTTTGGATGGATCTGACCTCCTACACCCTTTAGGTGGTAGCCAAAATTTTGGATAAACTCATTAAACTCTAATAGTTTTTCAACACTAGGCTCCTCATGGACCCTATAGAGAAAGGGGATTTCATTCCAGCTTACATATTCTGATACAGTTTCATTACATACAAGCATAAACTCCTCTATCATCCTATCTGATACACCCCGTTCATAGGTGCTAATGCTCGTTGGTTTTCCCTCTAGGTTAAGGGTAATCCTAGCTTCATCAATATCAAAGTCTATGCTACCCCGTCTTGTCCTCTTAGCTCGCAGTATAAGACTTAGGTCCTCCATATGGCGAAAATCATCTACCAGGTCCTTGTATCGGTCTATCAGGCCTTGGTCATCGTCCTCTAGGATCTTGTTAACATCGTCATAGGTCATTCTCTCATTAGTCCTTATAACAGACTCTAGTATCTTATGATCTACAACTTCCCCACGCTTATCAATCTCCATTAGGACAGAAAACGCCAACCTATCCTCCTTGGGGTTTAGGCTACATATGCCATTTGAAAGCTCTTTTGGCAGCATAGGTACAACCCTATCAACTAGATATATACTGGTCCCTCTATCCCTAGCTTCTTTGTCTATTACACTACCCTCTTTTACATAGTAGCTAACATCTGAGATATGTACTCCTAATAGGTAGTTTCCATTTTCAAGTACTTCTATGGAAACCGCATCATCTAAATCCTTGGCATCTGCCCCATCAATAGTAACCATCTTTGTTGCTCTTAGATCAACCCGGTCTTTGATCTCACTCTCTGACACCTGTCTTGGTAGCTTCTTGGCTGCATTTATGACTTCATCGGAAAACTCCTCTGGTAGGTTAAATTGCCTAATAATAGACAAAACATCAATACCGGCCTTGTCCTTGTGTCCTAATACCTCTATAATGCCACCCTCTGGGTTGCGTCTGTTCTCTGGCCACCTATAAACCTCTGCTACGACCTTGTAGCCTGTCTTAGCCCCGTTTATTCTTTCCTTTGGAATAAATATATCCTGGCTTATCCTTTTGTCATCAGGTATAACAAAGCCAAAGTGTTTTTCTAGTTCAAAGGTACCTACTATAGTCCTATTAGCCCTTTCTAGGATACGGACAACCTCACCTTCCTTTGATCTGGCAAAGTCTCCGGTTGTTTTTAACACCTTTACCAAAACCCTGTCCTTGTGTAGGGCTCCATTAATCTTGTCAGCGGGTATGAAAACATCCTCACTATCCTTGTTATCCGGTATTAAGAAACCAAAACCCTTGGCATTCCCCTGTAGCCTTCCTGCTAGATATCCAAAATCCTCTGGTATACCGTACTTTCTTTTCTTAGTTTGTATTAGCCTTCCCTCTTCAACCATGCTGACTAGACAAGCCTTTAGCTCATTTTTACTTTCATCAGCTATGGCTAGCTCTATATGAAGCTGGTCTTCGGTTAAGGGTATGCCCTCTTGTCCTTTTAAAATTTCTAAAATTTTGTTTTCTAAATTCAAATTACATCCTCCATTTGTTTTGCTTATTCCTTTTCTATCAATATCTTAACCTCTTTAATTGGCTTTAATCAAAAAGTTTTTATAAAGTAAAAACGGCCTTTAGTGGCCGTCTAGTTAGCTTGCTCTACAATAACATTGTCAATACTACTGTAACAACTATAAATGCTCCTGCAGCTATCTTGGTTGCTTTTTGTAGTTTTCCATCAAGGGTTTTGGCCTTGTTTTTACCAAAGAAGGTCTCAGCCCCACCAGCTATTGAACCCGATAGACCTGCACTCTTTCCTGATTGGAGTAAAACAGCTGCTATTAATATAAGCTCTACAATTACTAATATAACCACTAAAATAATTTCTAAAACACCCATAAGTATCCCTCCTCGAACAATCAACAGGCTAATTTTATCATATGGATAAAGTATATGCAAGTAAAGAAAATGAAAAAGCGGGGACTTAAACCCCGCTTAATGAGTTTATCTTACTTATTTCTTTTCAAGGTTGAACCAAGCATCTAGGCCAGGATATATTGCATCGTCTCCTAGGTCATCTTCTATCCTAAGTAGCTGGTTGTATTTAGCCACCCTGTCTGATCTAGAGGGCGCACCAGTTTTTATCTGGCCTGCATTCATGGCTACTACTAGGTCTGCAATTGTTGTATCCTCCGTTTCACCAGAACGGTGTGATATAACTGCTGTGTAGCCTGCCCTGTTAGCCATCTGTACTGAATCTATAGTTTCTGTCAAGGTACCGATCTGGTTTACCTTTATTAGAATAGAGTTTGCAGTTTTAAGTTCAATTCCCTTTTTAAGTCTCTCTGTGTTTGTAACAAATAGGTCATCGCCAACTAACTGAATCCTATCGCCTAGCCTATCGGTTAACATCTTCCAACCTTCCCAGTCGTCCTCTGCTAAACCGTCCTCTAGGGAGATAATTGGATATTTATCAGCCAAGTTCACATAGTATTCAACTAACTCTTCAGGTGTCCTTACTACACCTTCACCTGGGAAGTGATAGTTGCCATCTTCTCCATAAAGCTCAGTTGCTGCTGCATCTATAGCTATTCTGATGTCTTGTCCTGGTTTGTAACCTGCTTTTTCTACTGCCTCTAATATTACTTCTATAGCTTCTTCATTAGTTTTAAGGTCTGGAGCGAATCCACCCTCGTCACCTACTGCAGTGCTATAGCCCTTGGCGCTTAGAACTGCCTTTAGGTTATGGAAAATTTCTGCACACATCCTTAGGGCCTCTTTAAAGCTGCTTGCACCTACAGGCATTACCATAAACTCTTGAATATCAACTGTGTTATCAGCATGCTCTCCACCATTGATAATGTTCATCATAGGTACAGGAAGCATCTTTGCATTAGCTCCACCTATATATCTATATAGGGGTATATCTAGCTGTTCTGCTGCAGCTCTAGCTACTGCAAGGGATACACCAAGGATTGCATTTGCACCAAGCTTAGCCTTGTTAGGTGTCCCGTCTAGCTCTATTAAGAGCTTGTCTATTTCTACTTGGTTGAAGGCATCCATGCCTATTAACTGTTCTGCGATGATTTCATTAACGTTGTTAACAGCAGTTTGGACACCCTTGCCTAAGTATCTGCTCTTGTCACCATCTCTTAGCTCTACCGCCTCAAAAGCACCTGTAGATGCACCAGATGGAACTGCAGCTCGGCCAATTGCTCCACCTTCTAAGTAGACCTCGACCTCAACTGTAGGGTTGCCCCTTGAATCAATAATTTCTCTTGCATAAACATCAACTATAGTTGTCATTATTAAAACTCCTCTCCTTTGTTTATCAGGCTTTTGCCTGTCATTTCACTAGGTATTTCTAATTCCATTAATTCTAGCATTGTTGGTGCTAAATCTGCTAGTCGACCATCGCTTCTAAGCCTTGCTTCTTTGTCCTCACTTACAAAAATAAGTGGGACTTCGTTAGAGGTGTGGGCTGTATGGGGCTGGCCTGTAACAGGATCTATCATCTGCTCTGCATTTCCATGGTCAGCTGTAATTAGGGCCCTTCCACCTACTTTTCTAATTGCCTCTACCACTCTACCTAAGCAGCTATCAACTGTTTCTACTGCCTCTATAGCCGCCTTTATATCACCTGTATGACCGACCATATCACAGTTTGCATAGTTAAGTATTATTACATCATACTTTTGCGATTCTATTCTTTTTATAACCTCATCTGTAACTTCAAAAGCACTCATAGAAGGCTGCATGTCATAGGTGGCAACCTTTGGCGATTGTATCAAGACCCTATCCTCGCCCTCATTTGATAGCTCTACTCCCCCATTGAAAAAGAAGGTTACATGGGCATACTTTTCTGTTTCTGCGATCCTTAGCTGCTTTTTGCCCTTTTTACTTATGTATTCACCAAAGGTATTGGCTAGTGACTGTGGTTCAAAGGCAACAGCTAGGTTTTCAAAGGTCTCATCATATTGTGTTAGGGAGACAAATTTCACTGGGAAATAGCCCTTGGCCCTTTCAAATTCGTTAAAGTCGGCTTCTATAAAGCTTCTTGTTATCTGTCTAGCCCTATCTGGCCTAAAATTGAAGAAGATAATTGCATCATTTTCTTGAATCTTTGCAACAGGCCTGCCATCTTCCATGATTACTGTAGGTACAACAAACTCATCTGTAATATCTTCCTCATAGGATTTTTCCATTGCCTCTACAGCAGAGCTGGCATATTTACCCTCTCCGAGCACAAGTGCATCATAGGCTAGCTTTGTCCTATCCCACCTTCTATCTCGGTCCATTGCATAATACCTACCGATAACGCTTGCAACCCTGCCAAATTGAAGCTCTTCTAAGCCTTTGTCTAGGCCTGCTAGGGTGTCCTTGCCACTTGCAGGTGGTACATCTCTACCATCCATCAGGGCATGAATATATACCTGGTCTAGGTCTTGCTCTTTTGCAAGCTTAACCAAGGCATATAGGTGGTCAATATGGCTATGGACTCCACCCTCTGATACCAAGCCGATCAGGTGTAGTTTGCTATTATTTTTCCTCACAAAATCTATAGCTTCTAAAAAGGCCTGGTTTTCAAAGAAGTCTCCATCCTCTATGGCCTTGCTAATTCTAGTAAAGTCTTGATATACAATCCTGCCAGCACCTATGTTTAAATGGCCAACCTCTGAATTGCCCATTTGACCATGGGGTAGGCCCACATCTAGACCACTAGCTTTTATGGTTGTAAAGGGATAGCTTGCTTTGAGCCTATCATAGTTTGGGGTGTTTGCCATTTCTACTGCATTAGCCTGTTTGTTGTCACTTAGACCAAAGCCATCCATTATTATAAGTGCTGTAAGCTTGTTAGTCATTATAGTCCTCCTAATATAAAATGCCAGAATTAAAAGTTAATTATGTTGGCAAAATCTTCTGCCTTAAGGCTGGCGCCACCGACTAGACCACCGTCTATATCTGACATTGCCATTAGGTCAGCAGCATTTTCCGGCTTCATACTGCCACCGTATTGTATTCTGATTGCATTTGCAGCCTCTTCACCGTAAACTTTTTTAACAGTGCTACGAATATAGGAAATTACATTGTTTGCATCTTCACTTGTGGCTGTTTTTCCTGTTCCTATAGCCCAAATGGGTTCATAGGCAATAACACACTTCTTTACGTCGTCAGCTGACAATCCCTTTAAGGCAGCCTCAGTCTGACCTTGAACCAGCTCTTGGGTAATACCCTCTTCCCTTTGTTCAAGGGTCTCGCCCACACAGATTATTGGCTTTAAGCCATGGGCCAGGGCAGAATGGACCTTTTTATTGACTGTCTCATCAGTCTCAGCAAAGTACTCTCTTCTCTCAGAGTGACCTATAATAACGTATTCAACTCCTAGAGCATTGAGCATGGTCGGAGAAACCTCACCTGTATAGGCTCCATTTTCCTCCCAGTGCATATTTTGTGCCCCAACCTTTATATTGGTCCCAGCAGCTGCATCTAGGGTAGCTTGTAAAGATACAAAGGGTGCACATAAAACAATATCAATGTCTGAATCCTTTACCAAGGGAGCAAGCTCTTTTACCATGCTTGCAGCCTCTTCAGGTGTCTTGTTCATTTTCCAGTTTCCAGCTATAATTGGTTTTCTCATAGTATACATTCACCTCATACCTTTATTTTGGTCTTATTTATCATCTAGAGCAGCAACACCTGGTAACTCAATACCCTCTAAAAATTCAAGGGATGCGCCACCACCGGTTGAAATATGGGTCATCTTATCCCCATAGCCTAGCTTTTTGACTGCTGCTGCAGAATCGCCACCACCTATTATGGTTGTTCCAGTGCATCTGCTCATATAGTCTGCAATTGCCTCAGTACCCTTTGCAAAGGCTGGCATTTCAAATACACCCATGGGTCCATTCCAAACAACTAGTTTGGCCTTTAAAATCTCCTCACCAAAAAGCTCAACGGATTCGGGACCTATATCTAGACCTTCCCAGCCTACAGGAATATTATCGCTGTGAGCTATCTTGTGCTCTGCATCAGCCTTAAATTCCTTGGCAACAACATTATCTACTGGTAAAAGTAGCTTTACTCCCTTGTCCTTGGCCTTTTGCAATAGCTCTTTTGCAAGCTCTATTTTGTCTTCTTCTAGTAGGGAGTTACCCACCTCATAGCCCTGAGCCTTTATAAAGGTATAAGCCATAGCTCCACCGATTATTAAGGTATCTACCTTTTCGATTAAGTTGTTTATTACGCCTATCTTGTCAGATACCTTGGCTCCACCTAAAATAGCTACAAAAGGATGGTCTGGGTTGCTAACAGCCTTGCCTAGAATATCTAGTTCCTTTTGCATTAGATAGCCTGCAACTGCAGGTAAATGATGAGCTACACCCTCTGTAGATGCATGGGCCCTATGGGCTGTCCCAAAAGCATCATTTACATATACTTCACCGAAACTAGCTAAGGCTTTGGCGAAATCTGGATCGTTCTTTTTCTCCTCTTTGTGGAAACGTAGGTTTTCTAGTAAGACAACCCCGCCCTCCTCTAGATTTTCAACTAAGCTAGTTGCGCTCTCACCAATAACATCTGTGGCAAGGGATACTTCCTGGCCTAGTAGTTCTCCTAGCCTCTTTGCAACAGGAGCCATACTAAAGTCCTGTTCAAAGCCTTGTCCCTTTGGTCTACCTAGGTGTGACATCAAGACCAGCTTTGCATTATTCTTCAGCAGATACTGTATGGTAGGTAGAGCTGCTCTTATCCTAGTGTCATCTGTTATATTTCTTTCTTTATCTAGCGGTACATTAAAGTCAACTCTTACTAATACCCTTTTACCTGCTAATGAAACGTCTTCTAGAGTTTTTTTACTCATTTATAAACACTCCTTTAGTTATTATTTGGCGGTTTTTCCGCCTATTTAAGCCTTTAAAGCTTGTTATCCTTTGTCAGTTTTATTATTTGTCTAGCTGCAGCTTCATCAGTAACTAAAGTGCAGTTATCCCAACTAGTTAACACTGCAATTATGGCCTCTGCCTTTTGACTCCCACCTGCAACGGCAAGAGCTCTTGGTATGTTTTTCAGGTCATCTATATGTAAGCCTATTGTGCTAGTTTCTAACACAATATCCCCTGCTTTATTAAAATAATAGCCAAAGGCTTCAGCAACTGCCCCTTCAGCCTTGAGCATATCAAGTTGCTTTTTTGACAGGTTGCGCCTTACTGCCATTTCCTCAGCCTTGCCAATACCACAGACTAGTATGTCAGCCTTTTTTACATCCTCTATTACGCTTTTTATGTAGCTATCATCTAGTAGGTATTCAGCAGCCTGCTTTGTTAACTGGTCTGGCAGGTGGAGGAGCCTATACTCGCCTCCAAGCTTTTTAGCAAATATTGATGCAACAGTATTGGACTGGTTTTCAACCTGTCTCTTATACACATCT
>DGFG01000111.1:5323-13293 GCA_002391555.1 Firmicutes bacterium UBA3906 | reverse complement strand
TTCATGACAGGCATTGTTGTAGTTAGCAGGGCAGACATAGCTACTGCATCCGCCTTCGTGTCCTTTACTGCATTAACAAATTTATCTGTATCAACATCAATACCTAAGTCGATGACTTCAAAACCAGCTCCCTCAAGCATCATAGCCACAAGGTTCTTGCCAATATCATGTAAGTCTCCCTTTACAGTACCTATAACAACCTTTCCAAGAGGCTTTACATCCTTTTCCGCTAATAGGGGCCTGAGTAACTCAAGTCCTGCCTTCATAGCCCTGGCAGCTATCAAAACCTCAGGTACATATACTTCATTGTTCTTAAAAAGCTCACCTATCTCCCCCATACCAACTATGAGAGCCTTGTTTACAATATCACTAGGTTCAAGGCCTTGGTCTACCGCAGTCTGAACCATCTGTTTAACCTTTGGTGCATTTCCTGCCTTAAGAGCATCAGCGATTTGTCTAAAATCTACCATATTTCTATCCCCCTAAATATAATGTATATATATTACCAAATTAATTTCAATTTGTCAGTCCCACAACTGTTAAACTAGGTAAAATCTTGTGATCTTCTCTCTAAGACTGCTATTATTAGTCTTATAGAAAGTCCGTAAAGGCTAATGAACTTTTAAAATACTATTTATCTTTTATGCTTTTTTTAAGTTTTTAAAGTAAGCCTCCTGAATTCCGCCTGTTTAAGTACTCCTTGCCGCCTATCATAGTTAAATAATATAAATGTATCCTCTTTATCATTAACAGTTACATTGTCCTTGTCAACTCTATAGCTAAAAAGTTCGATATGCATTCTATTTAACCTTCTCTTGATGTTAAGGTTAGTATTATCAGTCAAATACTTATCTACATTGGTCTGGTCCTCAAAAAAGTCCCGGATTTTTTGCTTATGCTTTTCTATTTTGGCCTGCTTTAAGTTAACTGGATATCTACCTGGCTTTACATGTCGACAAAAATCAAATAGGAGCAGATCATTTATAAGGTCCTCTTCCTCTTGCATAAGGTTTTTGCAGAAACCTGATTTTACGAATTCAAATAAAATTGTATAAAGGCTCTCATTTGCATGGGATATGCTAAAATAGCCCTTGTGCCTCCAGTATTGACCCATATCATAAAAAAGCTCAAATGCATTATTGTCGTAGTGGCCTAATAGGTAATTTATTGTCTTGCTAAACCGGTGACTATTGTAGTATTTTTCTACAACTAGCTCTATATCCTTTAGCCTAGACAGCTCTTCGTAACCTATGTACTTGTTGCTTAAAACCTCATATGGGGGGTATTGTGTATACTTATAGTCATATATATCAGCACTCTTCCTAAGGCCTGACCCCTTTAAAAGCTTTAAAAAGCCAAGCTGTAGCTTGTGTGGTTTCATAGCTAATACAAAGTTTACCGATTCTTTCATTGATGACATATCCTCTTCTGGTAGGCCCGCAATCAAATCAAGATGGACATGAATATTGTCAAAGCTTATAATTTCTTTAATCACTGCAACTAGCTTGCCAAGGTCGCTCTTTCGCTTTATTTTTGTTAGTGTTTTTAAATTTGAGGACTGTATACCAATCTCAAACTGAAAGAGGCCCACTGGTGCTCTTTTTATTATTGAGAGCATTTCCTCATCTATTAAGTCCCCTGCCATTTCAAAATGAAAGTTTGTATTACCACCAAGCTCAATTAAGTAATTGAATATTTCCTTTGTTCTTTTTAAATTGCAGTTAAAGGTCCTGTCAACTAGCTTAACCTGCCTAATACCTGATTCTACAAAAATCCTTAGATCCTCCTTTACCCTTTCAATGGAAAGAAAATTCACTCCTTTTGTTGTTGATGACAGGCAATATTGGCAGTTAAAGGGGCAGCCTCTTGAGCTTTCATAATAAACGATTCTGTTTTTTAGGTCATCAAAGCCCTTCTTATAGACAAAGGGTATTGTATCTAAATCAATTCTCTCTGCTGGCTCGTTTAGATATAGCTTATCTTTATCTCGCCAAGCCAAACCCTTTATGTCCTCAAAACTATATAGCTTTTCATGCAGGCATTTTAAGAGGTTACAGAATACTTGCTCTCCTTCCCCAACTGCAATAAAGTCTATAAAGGGATAAGAGTTTAAGAGATTTAGGCTATCATAGCTAACCTCTGGGCCACCTAGAATAATCTTGGCCTTGGGCAATAGTTGTTTTATGGTCTCAGCTATATCTAGGCTTTGCCGAATGTTCCAGATGTAGCATGAAAAGCCTATTAGGTCAGGTTGCCTTGAGAATATCTCACTTACGACTAGGTCATAGTTGTCATTGATAGTAAATTCAGCTATGTCTATATTAGGGTATTCCTGCTGACAATATGCCTTTAATGACCTTATTGCTAGATTGCTATGGGAAAATTTTGCGTTTAGTGTAGTTAATAAGATTTTCATAAGTCTATTATATACCAAAAGGAACAATTCATCATCGGTAGTAATTGTAATTAATTTGTTACTGATATGTTACAGATGTATTACCAGAATATACAGCTATCCTTTACTATCGAGCATAATTATAATGATATATATCTACCCACTTAGTATCACTCATAATTAAGTAAAAAGGAGGCAGATATGAAGAAAACGCAAATATGGGTGATAGTACTTACAATAACACTTTTATTTTCAACTGTTGTGCAGGCAGCTCCTCTTGGTAGTAGACCCTTAAGCCTAGGTCAAAGGGGAGAGGATGTAGAACAATTACAGTACTTATTAAAAAGGCTTGGTTATTTTAATACTGATGTTACCGGTTATTATGGCAATATTACTAGGCAATCAGTCCTCAACTTCCAAAGCAGCTACAAGCTTACTGTAGATGGCCATGCAGGGCCAGAAACTATATATAGGTTAAAGTATGAAAATGGGGTTGCTGCTGAGACCTATACCTATGTTAGAAGTCTGAGACAAGGGTATCGTGGCTATGATGTTAAGAATCTGCAGGATGTCTTAAAGAAGTTGGGATACCTACCAGCTAGCTTGGAAACTACATGCTACTTTGGGCAAATGACAGACAATGCAGTAAGGGCTTTTCAAAAGGACATGGCTTTGGCAATAGATGGCTCAGTAGGTCCTGCTAGCTCAAAAGCTTTAAACAATGTACTAGCAAAAGCAGCTGAGCCAGCTAAACCGATTACAAAAAATACTTACAAGGTGAAACCGGGTGATACACTATGGGAGATATCAAAAAAATATAATTTGACAGTAGGACAGATCAAGGAGATAAATAAGCTAAAATCTGATCTTATTTATGTCGGCCAAGAACTTTACCTAAAAAAGGAACCCAGTCAAGCTAAAGATGATAAGGTAAGCCTTTCTTATATTGACTATAGGGTTAATGCTGGAGATACTATTTGGAAGATTGCTAACAATCATAATATTACCCAGAATGATCTTTTAAAGGCTAATGGCTTTACAACAAGCACAATTTTATATATAGGGCAACTTATAAGAGTTCCTGTATATACAGTTCCAGTAAAGGAAACGCCAGGACCTGAATACGGCGAGTATCTAGATTGGTGGACCGAGGCCCAATATGTCCTCCCCTTTAACACACCCTTTGAGGTGACAGATTTTTATACTGGGACAAGCTTTATGGCTGTTAGGACCTTTGGTGCTAACCATGCTGACTGTGAGCCACTAACTACAGATGATACAGTAATAATCAAAAACCTATGGGATAGATACCACACTAGCTACTGGACATCAAGACCAATTACTATAGATATTAATGGGCGTAGACTGGCAGCTTCAATGAGTGCAATGCTTCACGCTGGACTAGATGCTTATCCTAATGGGGCCTACATTGATAACCGCAGTGGTGGTTATGGCTATGGTCAAAACTTTGACGCTATAAAAGGCAATAAGGCAGATGGACATTTTGATATACATTTCCTAAACAGCACAACCCATAATACGGGTACAATAAATTCTAACCACCAAAAAAATATACGAATTTCAGCTGGATTAAACTAAAGGGCTTTATGCCCTTTTTTTTATATTTATAACTCTTTACATCTAGATGTTTTTATCAGTTCATCAAGAGAACTTACTCAAGAGACCTTATAAGGATATATAACTTTATATAACATTTTTATATCTAATGCATATTATGTACTATCTTGAGCATGGAGGTGTAATTTTATGGCTGATCGCATTTTTGCGTCTGTTGTTAATCAAAAAACAGTCACTCAAATCGAATTACAGGTTCTAGCCCTGATAGCAGCCCAGATTAACTTTGAATTTGAAAGCAATTGCTAGGTTAACTAAAATAAAAGCTAAAGCAATTATAAAAGTTTAAATAATCAGCAATATGAAATGGCATAATCGTATCATTAGATAACTGGTTACAGACCTCCAAGATAGTCTAAGGGCATGCCATCAAAGAAAAAAGCATCCTAGCTAATTAGGATGCTTTTTTGGAGCTACTGACCGGAATCGAACCGGTGACCTCGTCCTTACCAAGGACGCGCTCTGCCGACTGAGCCACAGTAGCACTGTTAACAGCAACGATATTTATTATAAGGAATCTCTCTGAAAAAAGCAAGCCCTAAATATATGGGAATATTAATTTACTATAGCTATTCCTAATTTTCTAACTATTTGTCTAGTAATAAGGCCCTTACAGGCGAAGCCTCTACCCCTATAATGTTTAGTGGAGCTGCAATTAATGTATAGCTACCTTCCTTAACCTCTTTTAGCCTAAGGCCCTCTAGGATGTATATACCATTTGCCAGTAAAAGCTTGTGGGTCGGATGACCTAGCTGATTTCTCTCTATCCCTAATGCATCTATACCTACTCCCCTTACCCCCTTGTCTACTAGGTATCTGGCACCTGATTCAGCAAGATAGATAAAATCCATATTAAAGGTTTGGTCAAATGAGTTTTTCGTCTTAAGTAAAAGATAGTCAGCTTCTTCTATCCTTTTCTTTTTCAAGTCCTCATCTGTTATCCCACCTGACACAGGTGTAAAGTCTAAAACCTTACACTTAACTACCATGTCTTCTAGTCTAAAAAATCTACTATCCATTCCCCCTTCTATCATGTGTAGGGGGGCATCTAGGTGAGTTCCTGTGTGAAGCTCAAGATCTAATCTAGATTCTCTTGTCTTAGCTCCTTGTTTAAAATCCCTGAGAATTTTTATACTAGGCTTTTTACCTGGGTCATTTTTGTATACTGGTATCTGCTCATGAATCGGCATTGAAATATCAATAATCTTCATTTTATTCTATCCCCCTCTATAGGTTTATCCATTTACGTCCATCCTTATTTATTAACAAGTCTGATTCCCAAGGTCCCCATGTACCTGCTTCATAGTTAGGAAAGGCTGTCGGCTGACCTTCCCATCCCCTCGTGATTTTGTCTATGATTCGCCAGGCATACTCAAGCTCATCCCATCTGGTAAAGAGGGTTGAATCTCCTTCCATAACATCAAAGAGTAATCTCTCATAGGCATCTGGAGAAACTGAGCCAATGTCGCAATTCTGGCAAAAGTCCATCTCTACAGGAAGTATAATGTCCTTTGATCCAGGCTTTTTTCCATTAAATTTTAGCCTGACCCCCTCTCTAGGCTGTATTTCAATAACCAGTCTATTTGGGTCTAGCCCACTATACTGATTGTAATAGGCAATTGACGGAAGGTCTAGAAATTGAATAACTATCTGAGTTCCTCTCTTTTCTAGTCTCTTGCCTGTCCTAAGATAAAAGGGTACGCCTGACCAACGTCGATTTTCTATGAGTACTTTCATAGCAACAAAGGTCTCAGTATTAGAATTAGGCCTAACCCTAGGTTCACTCCTGTAGCCTGACACTAAGGTCTTATCAATTATTCCCTGGCCATACTGACCTCGAACTACGCTCTTTAATCCATCACTTGGTAGTGACAAGGCTCTTAGAACCTTTACCTTTTCATCCCTAATTGAATCAGTATCCAGGCTATGAGGTGCCTCCATGGCCGTTAGCATAAGCAATTGCAGCATATGGTTTTGCATCATATCCCTAATAGCGCCTGCCTGATCATAGTAGCCTCCCCGGTTCTCTACCCCTATTGTCTCGCTTGAGGTTATTTGTACATGGTCTATATATTTGTTAGACCAAAGAGGCTCAAACATAGTATTGGCAAATCTAATAACCATGATATTTTGCAGCATTTCTTTACCTAAGTAATGGTCAATTCTATAGATTTGCTCTTCACTAAAGCCCTTTTCTA
Organism: Firmicutes bacterium UBA3906; assembly: GCA_002391555.1. Lineage (GTDB taxonomy): Bacteria > Bacillota > Clostridia > Caldicoprobacterales > DTU083 > UBA3906. Next base: position 7,065 of record DGFG01000111.1, on the reverse strand, counting down.
GAGCACTATTTAACTTCCTTGCAGTAGCTAGGTCCCTACCAAATGGTTTCTCTATAACTACCCTCTTAAACCCATTGCTTTGGTCTGACATCCCATTAATTGAGATGTTTTCAACAATTGTTTCAAAGTGTTCTGGAGATACAGCTAAATAATATACTCGGTTTCCTTTTGCCCCATAGCTATTATCTAGCTCATCTAAATAAAGCTTAAGTTCCTTATAGGCTTGAGGCCTGTTAATGTCTGCTTCAAAGTAATAAAAAGACGATACAAGCTTGCTAATATCTTTTAATGAGCCATTATTTGCCCTTGAGTTGGCTTTTATAGACTCGGTTACCTCTTTTCTAAAGCTATCCTCTGTATAGTGTCTCCTACCAACCGCAACTAAGCTAAAGTTCTCAGCTATTCGTCCATCTAGATATAAATTATAAATGGCCGGATATATTTTTTTGTGTGCAAGGTCTCCCGTTCCTCCAAATACTACTAAAATACTCTCGATTTAGACCCCTCCTCCCATCTTCCTTGACTGAAAAGCCTAATAAACATATACCCAATCCCCTATTCCACTAAACACATAGCATGCCTAAAGAGAATAAGCCTAGCTTAACTAGTATTCCCAAATGCAAAGGCTCCTAGTAATTGATTGCTTTTATACATAATAGCTTTTTTCCCTTGCTAAAGGATAAATTATTAAATATAATTAATTCTAATACCTACAGATAAGATGCAATGTATATGAAAGAGGTGGCTTTTATGTCCGGTGAAATCAAGCAAATAGCTGAAAGGATGAGAGCAGTCCGCATTGATTCTGCTTATACCTATCAAGAAGCTGCAAAGCTATTGGAAATCCCCCCTGAAGAGTACCTGTTATATGAATCTGGCGAAATAGATATACCCATAAGTATCTTACTTAAAATATCAGCCGTCTTTAATATTGAATTGACCGCCCTTTTAACTGGCTCAGATCCAAAGCTTCAAACCTATTCTTTAGTCAGAAAGGGTCAGGGATTAGAAGTCAACCGTAGGCAGGCATACAATTACAAACACCTAGCCTATAACTTTGTAAATAAACAGGCTGAGCCCTTTTTAGTCACAGTCGAGCCCATAGCAGATGATAATCCTATACCCCTTAGTAGTCACAATAATCAAGAATTTAACTATGTAATAGAAGGTTCTTTAATGCTAGTGCTCAATGATCATGTCCTTACCCTTAATGAGGGTGATTCCCTTTATTTTGATGCTAACCAACCACATGGGATGAAGGCACTTAACAATCAACCAGTTAAATTTCTTGCTATAATAATTGATTAACGAGGTCTATAATATGTTAAATTTACTAAAGAAAACTGACTTTAATTCCTATGAAGAATTTATTGAAAAATTTGAGATTAATGTACCTGAGAATTTTAATTTTGCCTTTGATGTTGTAGACAAGATTGCAGACCAGAGCCCTGACAAACTCGCTCTTTTATGGTGTGATGAGAACAACAATGAAAAATGCTTTACCTTTAAGCAGATCAAAGACCTTAGCAATCAGGCTGCCAACCTTTTTATAGCTATGGGGGTTAAAAAGGGCGACCATGTTATGCTTATACTTAAAAGGCGGTATGAATTTTGGTATTGCTTGATGGCCCTACATAAAATAGGTGCAATAGCAATACCCGCGACCCATATGCTCACACCTAAAGATATAGCCTATAGAGTAAATGCAGCAAGTATAAAAATGGTTATATGCGTAAATGACC
>DGFG01000111.1:0-5039 GCA_002391555.1 Firmicutes bacterium UBA3906 | reverse complement strand
CGAAAGCTTTCCTAGACCTAGTGGAGAAAAGGCAACAAAAAATGATGATACCCTATTACTCTACTTTACTTCCGGAACAACAGGGCATCCAAAGATGGTACAACATACCTATACATACCCACTTGGTCATATTGTAACAGCTATGTATTGGCAGAATGTAAAGGATGGAGGCCTACACCTGACAGTAGCAGATACTGGCTGGGCCAAGTCAGTCTGGGGCAAACTATATGGCCAATGGATTGCAGGCTGCACTGTATTTGTTTATGATTATGATAGGTTTGTTCCAAAAGATCTTTTAAAGGTCATAGCCAAATACAAGGTTACCTCCTTTTGTGCACCACCGACTATATACCGCTACCTTATAAAAGAAGATATGAGGGCCTATGACCTTAGCCAGCTAGAATACTGCGTAGTAGCAGGTGAACCCTTGAATCCTGAAGTATACAACCAATTTTATAAGCTAACTGGCATAAAGCTAATGGAAGCCTATGGTCAAACTGAGCTTACAGTTGTCATTGGTACCTTTCCCTGGATGAAGCCAAAACCAGGCTCTATGGGAAAACCCAGTGCCGGCTATGAGGTTGACCTAGTTGATGAAGACGGTAATAGTTTGGATATAGGACAAGAAGGCCAGATCGTAATAAAAACCCATAAGCATAAGCCTCTCGGCATGTTTAAGGGCTATTATCGGGACGAGGCAATGACAGAAAGGGTATGGAATAATGACATTTACTATACTGGCGATATGGCATGGAAGGATGAGGACGGCTACTTTTGGTTTGTAGGCAGGGTTGATGATGTAATTAAAAGCTCTGGATACCGGATAGGGCCCTTTGAGGTTGAAAGTGCCTTGATGGAGCATCCTGCTGTATTAGAATGTGCTATAACTGCAGTCAGCGATGAAATTAGGGGCCAGGTTGTAAAGGCTACAATAGTACTTGCTCAGGGCTACACCCCCTGTGATCAATTAGCTAAAGACCTTCAAGACCATGTCAAAAAGGTTACAGCTCCTTATAAGTATCCGAGAATTGTGGAATTTGTTACCGAGCTACCAAAAACAATAAGTGGAAAGATAAGGCGGGTAGAAATCAGAGAGCAAGACTAATAACATTAAACTTAAAACATTAAAAAGAGGAGCATCCTATATGCTCCTCTTCTATTATAGTATTTAAACATATATTCTTTACCTATCCATCTTATATACTATTAATGTCTCATACTCTCAGTATACTTAAGTTTGATTATCTTGCTCATTTTGATTTTCATACTGTTTTTCTTGTGGTATGAACCTATCTGTCTTGGTACCCATGTATATTACACCCCTAATTGGCTGATAGAAATGGTCATACAAGATATCACTTTGAATTAACCTATCTCCTTTATATGTGTCCTTGTAGACCCTTACCTTATAGCCTTGCCTTGCCTTAACCTTTTCAAATGTTTCGCCTTCGTACACAACATATTTGCCCTCCGTATCTTCTATATATTCAGGCTCAGGCGGATCCAAAGTCTCATACTCCTCTGTCCTTAGCTTTATCTGTATATTGTCTTTAAGAGGCTCTCCATATATATCAAAATAAATTTTGTTGTCCCTATAGTATGAAGCAATATATATAGGGTTGTCCCTTGTATTTCTAAATTTTAGATCAATATAGGGTTCAGACATATATACAGTAGCATCTAGCCCTTTTGGAGCATAGCTGGTAGGAAAGGAGTGTCTTGAAGATTCTACAACTTCAAGATTTGCTAGTAAAACAGCATTATAGAGTGTTGTTGCCGTTTGACAGACACCACCACCTGCTGCATCCTTTAGGGATTTGTCATACTGGATTACTGGAGCTAGTCTGTATCCATTTTCCAATGTTGTATTTCCCACAGTATCGTTAAAGGAAACAAGCTGGCCTGTCTCTACACACAAACCATTAAAGGCTTCAGCTGAAAGTAGTACATTATGTATCCTATTTTCTGAACTGTTTCCTAGATCAGTATTGTATGATGCAATAAGCTCAGTCTTTCCCTCATAAAAGCTAGAGTCGATCTTTGGCTTTAGGATCTCTGGTTCATACTCAATATTTACCTTTAGCTGCTTGTTATTAAGGGCCATATCAAGTATATTTTCAATAGCCTCTATATCAAAGTAAACACCATTTGAAGCAGCAGTAATAATAAACTTTTCGTCTTCATCTGGCAAAAAATCAAGCCTAGAATCTACTGGTTCTCTATCTACTAAGTTCTTTATTTCATAAAGCTTAGCCCTTAGCTTATCCCTATCATAAATAAACCTAGTTTCTACATTTTTACTCTCTCTATCTTTTAGACCTGTTGCTTCTGCTAGTTGGATAAAGATACTACCCTCCCGCCCCTTCATATGGGCCTGCTTTAATGCCCCTTCTACGTCTAAATCAAGGCCTATATCATCGTGCTTGTATATCCATTCCTTACCCATGCATCTAAGGGTTATAGAAAACTTTTCTTTTAGGTCTTTGCTATGGTCGTCAATTATTTCCCTTACCTGGCCAATGCTTAGCCTACTAACATCCATTTCATCTATAAAGACACCATCATTTATCTTATTTCTATTGGACAAGTACCAGCTAGTCATTGCTATTAATAAGGCTACTAATAGGCCTATGCATGTTATAGACGATATAAGTAGGATTTTACTTTTTACCCTCGTAGTAGGATTACTCTTAGCCTCTGAAGCCACTTTACTACAACTCCTAAATAATATTTTATTATCTAGGAGTAATTATTGACACTTTGTTACAAACTTATCCACACTAAAAATAAAAGAGGATATCTAAAAGCTGACACCTGATAAGGAAGTAATTTAGAAACTACATCTAATGCATTGAATTATCCGGTATTAGCAAAGACAAGTCCAAAAAAAGAATACCGAGAAGAACTGTAAAAGGTTTTTCTCGGTATTTTTGTGTTTGTAGCGGTACATTCGACTATTAAACCACCTTTGAGTACAATTATGGTAGAAAATCAAAGGAGGTAACAATATGGGTAAATTCATAGAAGAATTTTATTACGGCAACATTGATCCGCAGGCACGAAGCACCAAACAGAACAAAGCAGTGCAGAAGCAAATGGAAGTGCTGATGTTAAACGAGGAATTTCTGACCGAAGCGCTTTCCGGCGAAAATAAGAAAAAGTTTCTCGACTTTGTAAATGCGTGGAGCGTGGTAAACGGCGAATCTAATCTCGACAGTTTTATGATGGGTTTTCGGTTGGGAGCTAACTTAACATACGACACCTTCGTTGCCATCGACACCCATTCCAAGACTTGCTAAAGGAGTGAACGATATGCGGAATAAGAAGTATTACATAGCGTTGGATGATTTTGAACGGCGGGTGGTTGTGAACTGCTTAAACGAAATGAGAAACAGCCTTATCGCCAAAGGCAAGTACACTGATGCGGTGGATGAGGTTTTGCTGAAAATTATTGATGCGAAACAAAAGAAATTCAAGGTAATATACAAGGATGCGTGATTATGGAAAAGGTTATTTATGATAAAAAGAACGGTCTTTGGTACGAACTGCAGGGTGACTATTACATTCCTTGCTTAAAGTTGCCGGAGGAAGAACAACAGCCTATCGGCTTATGGGGACAGCGACACTTCCAGTACATCAAACAACAACGCAAGGTGATTTACACAAATCTGCTGACAAGCGGCAAGCTAAACAGATACCTTTCAGACCTTGATAAGCAGGCAGAAGAAATGTTTTCCCTACTTGTAAAGCAGATGGCAGAGCGTGAGGGCGTGACAGAAAAACTTAAAGCAGATAACCAAATGGAATGGATTGGTCGTATCAACAATATTTATAATCGAGCTACAGAAATTATACAAAACGAAATTATTTACAATTGAATACCTATTTTATAAACGAACACAGGGCAGAGTATTATAAACTCTGCCCTGTGTTCGTGGATATTGTGTTGGAAAATGGATTACTTTTATAACAAATTATTTAAGCCACTTTTTGTCGGTAGATTCGACAATATAACTTCTTACTATAGTTTTGCAGTCTTTGCATATATCACAGTGTATCTGTGCCACTACACTCATAATTCCTTTGCTAAATCTAAAGCCAACCGGACTTCCGTTGAGCGACTCAAACATTCTCAAGCCTACTTCAATATTTTCACTGTTACAATGTGGACATTTCATAGCCAAGTTCTCCTTATTCGTCGTTTTCGCTTTTCTTCTCAATGTGCTTCTTTATCCAATATACAAGCACCACTACTAAGGTCAAAATACTAATTAACAAAGCACCAGCACTTTCGGTAATCATTGCATTATCTATTAAAAGCTTTTTACCCGAAATAATGTCAGGCAAAAATATAATCAGCAGAGCAACTCCGAAACCGCCCAATGCAGAGATATTCAATTTTTCACCAGCATTTGAAACACCGTCATAACCGTTCTTAATAATCATTGAAAGCGTATATATTGCGATTGGCAAACCTATATTTATCAGAAAGATTGCACCATTGGCAAAACCTATTCCAATAAAATCGCTTAATAAATAAATGATAATATTTACTACGATAGCACAAGTGAAGGCGTATTGAAACGATTTTCCTCTTTCTATGATTTGTTTTTCGTCATATTGCTTTTTACTCATAATCAATCCCTCCAAAAAGTTCATCTAATGTTTTATTTAAAACTTTGCATATAGCAATACACAATTTAATCGTTGGATTGTAATCACCTTTTTCGATTGCGCTCATCGTTTGTCTGGAAACACCAACAGCTTCTGCTAATTGAGCTTGTGTCATATCCTTTTCAATTCGTGCAATCTTAATACGTATGTTTTTTGCCATATTTCCACCTCCGCAATAGAGTATATCACAGTATATGAAAAATGTCAAGTATATATTACATATGTAAATAATATTTTACACCAATTGAATTATATTTTACAAAAAGCCGCTGGATTTAATTCCAACGGCCCTTTGCCTGGATAGGCTATACTAAATAGGACAGTTTTTCTCCGAACATGATATAATCTGTCTCTTATACACATCT
>DGFG01000047.1:7358-9003 GCA_002391555.1 Firmicutes bacterium UBA3906 | reverse complement strand
AGATGTGTATAAGAGACAGGGACCAAGATCCATTTAAGGGTCAATACCAGGCCCAGCAGGACCCCTATAAAGAAAAGGCTACTGGGCTTAGCTACTGGGATAGGGTAAAGGACTATTTTAATGACCTTTTCAACAAGCACAGGAAGATATGTCCCTTTGATAATGCGGGTGATGAGGACTGGATTAGGATAGACCATATTGACAATTGGGCTATGCACTTTAGGGGACCCCGTTACTACTATAGGCCAAGTGTAGCTAGTATTGACCATTACCTAGTAGGCCTTCGCAGGCAGGAGGGTAGGGTTAGGTATCTTATGTATGCCATACCCGGCCTTTATAGCCCAATACCCCCTATGTCCATCCATGGCCTGTCTAAATGGTTACCCCTAAAGGGGGGATATGGTAGGGGTTATTGGATCCTATTTATTGATGCAAAAACAGGAGAAATAGCATACCCTAGCTAGAAAATAGGATAAATAGCAGGAGTAGATGAGCAAATACTCCTGTTTTTTTAATTATAAAAAAATATTAATTATTTCCTTTATTATTGACTTATGATGTGTTACAATTAGAGGCAGTTGGATATCCAATAAATTCAATAGAATACAGTACTCGACATAAAATTACGTTTATGTGCGAAAAAAGTCACAATATGGTGATTGCTGTGCAAAAAAATAAGGGGGAAAAGAAATGGTAGAGAAGACTAGGTTGGTTGTCATAGACGACAACCCACATATCAGAGACATTCTAGAGTCATTTATAGGAGTCCAAGATGACTTACAAGTAATCGGAACAGCTCCAAATGGCATCAAGGGACTAGAGCTCATACGCGACACAAACCCTGATGTTGTCCTGCTTGATATGATTATGCCAGAGCTAGACGGACTAGGGGTGCTAGAGCAGCTTTCAAAATCCGACATGGAATCATTACCCTGCATAATATGTTTATCAGCTGTAGGACAAGAGGACCTAATTAAACGTGCCATTGACCTGGGTGCAAAATATTATATGATAAAACCCTTTGATTTTGAGATGATACTGTCTAGGATCCGGGAAGCAGCAGGCACACCTAGAGAGCCTAATAGGGTAGTAAAACAGCCAGTCCAACTTTCTCCACAAAAAAACCTTGAAGAAAAGATCACCAATATATTCCTCACTATAGGTATCCCAGCCCATATAAAGGGCTACCACTTCCTTAGAGAGGCAATAAAGATGGTTGTCGAAAACAATGACGTAATAAATAGGATTACCAAGGAACTATATCCTGGTATAGCCAAGAAGTATAATACAACACCATCCAAGGTAGAAAGGGCAATTAGGCACTCTATAGATGTTGCATGGAACCGTGGCAAGGTTGAAAACATAAACAAGCTTTTTGGCTATGTAGTATACGATAAAAACGACAAGCCTACCAATGGTGAGTTTATAGCCCTAGTGGCAGATAAGCTATCAATGGAAAGCTCGGCTTGATTGATGAATAGACCATTTTCTTGTACTTAAGGGATGATTAGATATAGGTTGGCTTTAAACTTATTTAAAATACCATGGTCTAGCACAATATAATTGATAAATATCTTTATACCCTTTTATAAAGTAAAATATAGAATACAGAGGACCAACTCAGGCAGCAGCTAGTATATAATCT
>DGFG01000047.1:2686-7022 GCA_002391555.1 Firmicutes bacterium UBA3906 | reverse complement strand
GTGGCTAAAAGCTAATAATAGTCTTTTTATAGTCTGTGGAGACTGTGGAGAAGAGGAGGTTTTATCCACAGGTTCACAAGGTGTTAAAATCAGTATTTTGGGGACAAGCCTGTGGATATGTGGATAAAACAGGCGAAAAACTGTGGATAAGTGAACAAAAAACTATTTTTCTCCACCACTATATATAGTTAAGCTGTCTGCATAAACACACAATTCACCCGCCAGCATAAAATATTTTAAGGGGGGTGATGGTCTCGATTCAGTTTGCTAGTGATGGTTGGTTTGGAGTAATAAGTGACCAGATCAACTTTGAAAATATGACAATAGTAGCCCAAGGGGTGGCTGATTATCTAAATGAAAGAAATGAAAAAAAGGATAAGGAGATAAAGGTTGTCCTAGCCTATGATACTAGGTTTTTATCAAGGGATTATGCCTGGGCTATACAGAGGGTACTGACAGGCAACAGGATTAGGGTATACCTTCATAAAAATCCTGTTCCCACATCCTTTCTATCCTTAGCCACCAAGCTTTACAAGGCGAACCTAGGAATAATGGTAACGGGCCAGAACAGGCCAGCTCGATATTCTGGGCTGGCATTTAGGTCTAGCCAGGGTAGACCTGTGACCAGTGAATTTATGACCTGTCTTTTTAACTACTTATATAGAAAGTACCCTAGATATGCCGATGAGGACAGGGAGCTTTTATCCTATATAGATGTCCTTGACCCCTATAGGGACCTTGTGACAAGCCTTGTTAACCTGCAGATAGAACCTGGTCAAAAACCCCTCTTAGTCGTAAGCGATTCCTGCTTTGGCAGTGTTTTAGACTACCTAAAGGACATATTAAAGGCTTATGGCATTAACCCAATCTCAATCAGGACCAAGCCCAACCCTGGCTTTATGGACCTTGTGCCCTGCCCAAACCAAAGAAATATGCAGGCTATGTCTAGGCTGATTAGGCGAAGGGAGGCCAATATTGGACTTTTTTTCAGTGGGGATGGCAGTGGCCTTGGGGTACTTGACTCAAGGGGCGATATGGTAGAAGAGCAGTGGATTTATGCCATAGTCCTAGGTGAATGGCTAAAGATAAGGCAGGCTTCTTCAACCCTCTATACTGATATTTTTACCCCCTCTATCCTGTCACCTATCCAAATGAGCAATAGGCTCCTTGACCAAAGGCCCCTATACCAATTAGCTAGAGACCAAGATATGCCTGACCCCTATATAGTATGGGATAGGCAGGGCCTATACTTTAGTGAATTTATACCTGACATGGATGGGATTTTTGAGGCCCTCTTATTTTTATCTGCACTTATAAGCCACAGGGGGGACTGGTATAGGCTAGTTAATGATATCCAAAGGACAAGTGGCATAAGGACCTATTTAACAAGGTCAATAAGTATAGCAAATGCTAGCTGGAAGAGGAAAAAGGCACAGCTAGAGTCCTACAACGGGCTAGCAGGTCTTGGCAGGATAATAAATATAGAGCAGGTAGCTGAGGACTTAAAGCTATGGTTTATGGATGGGTCCTGGGCAGGTCTTGCCTATAGGCCAAGTGAAGACCGGCTGACCATATACTATGATGCACCAGGTCAGAGGGATGCAGAAGCAGATATAGGCCTTTTGACAAGCTTTTTAACTAGCTAAAAAAATTTAGCCTATAGTACTTGTCAAGACTTACGAATATGCTTATATTATAACAGGAGGTTTTAATATAAAGTAAATCAGTATATAATATATTAAAAAAAAGCCTGATAAGGTCCCTATAGTTTATACTAGGGTAGATAATTATGTTACAGCTTATATGGAGGGAAATGGCTATGGGTTACAAAAAATGTCCTCGATGTAGTCTTAATTATGTTCTTGACACCGAGGTACTTTGCAAGATTTGCCTTGAGGAGGTTGGTCAGGCACTTAAGAGTAACAATGAGGATGAAGAAGATTATGATATTTGTCCAGAATGTGGCGAGCATATTATCAATATAGGAGAAGATATGTGCTTGCATTGTATATTAGAGCTAAAGGCTGATGAAGCTAATAGTGACAAGGTCAAGGACCTACTTTTTGATGAGGATGAAGAAGATGAGCTCATTTTTGATGACGATGATGTAGAAGTTGAGGATGAAGATGAGGATCTTCTCTTTGATAATGACGATGATGAGGATCAAGGTCTAAGTTTAGATGAGATAGACCTTGACGATGAAGGCGAATTGGACCTTTTAGAAGAAGAGGAGGAAGATGAATAAATTTATCTATAAGGGCTAAACTACCTCTAGGTAAAAGAATAGGATGGTGAAGCCGTGATTGATACCCAAGCCTTATTAAGGGCTAGGCGAGCAGTAGAGTCCAACATTGGAGAAAAGGTCAGGCTAAAGGCCAACCGAGGACGAAGAAAGTCATATATAAAAGAAGGAATAATCGATGACACCTACGGTAACGTATTTACAGTAAGGGTAGATGTGGATACAAAGGCTGTACAGACCCTTTCCTATACTTATTCAGACCTCTTAACATCCAATGTTGAACTAGTAGTATGTCGCAATAATAAAAAGATTTATGCAGGTTAAGCAGTAAAGAAAAAAGAAGGCAATATGCCTTCTTTTTTTATCATAATTCAACTAGGTCTCCTATATTATATAATATGAAAAAAAATTAGGACAAAAGTTTTCATCTATATCAGGGGAGGAGGAGCAAGATTGGCTATAGAATGCATGAGAGATTTACTGAAGCTTGATCAGATAGTTGGAGAAAACATAGCTCAGGCACTGGTGGAGGGTGATATAAGCATACCAGAGGCAAAGCTGCCTGTTGCCAGGATACTAGATATTACAGGCCAAGCTATAATCAGCAGTAAGGAGATAATACAGGACAAGGTGATGGTAGAGGGTGTTTTGCAGTATGATATCCTTTATATTACCGAGGGCGAAGAGCAGGTTGAGGCTGTAGAGGCAGAGATTGGCTTTACCCAATACTTAGATATACCAGGTGCCAGGCCTAAAATGCTGTCCTGGCTGGACCTAAGGGTAGAGCATATAGACTGCGAGATACTATCAGGGAAAAGGCTTAGTCTACAAGCGGTTATAAGGCTCTATGGAAAGGTTAGAGAGACGCTTGAGCTTGAGTCAGTAAGGGGTTTTATTGGGGTTAATGATGTTGAGGTTTTAAGAGACCGGGTAGAGGCTACTAGTAGTGCAGGGGAAGGCAGGACCCAAACCATGTTAAGGGAGGACCTTGACCTTGTCGACTCAATGCCATCAATACAAAGGATACTGCGCAAGAACCTAAGTATTAAAATAAAGGAACACAAGGTCATGGACAACAAGGTAGTAGTCAGTGGTGTAGCCCTGATAAAGCTATTATACCAGGCTGACAATGAAGAGGACCCTCTACACTTTGTGGACCATGAGATAGAGTTTTCCCATGCCATTGATATGCCAGGGGCTTACCAGGGTATGGGGTCAAATGTAAGTGCAAGCGTTATTGACTTTTATGCTGATCCTAGGGAGGATATCAATGGTGAGTTTAGGATCATTGATACAGAGGCTATAATAAATCTTGAGGCTAGTGTTTATGAGCCCCTGGAGCTAGATATAATAACCGACGCCTATAGCCCGTCTTTACCTATGACCTTGAATAAAAAGACTATCGTGCTATCACAGCTTGTAGCCGAGGGCGAGGATCAGCTGGTGGTCAAGGAGGGTATTAGCTTTCCCCCTGATAAAGCAAAGGCAAGAAAGATCCTGTATGTGGATGTCAATCCCCTTATAACAGATGAAAGTATAGGGGATGGAAAGGTTAACTTAGAGGGCATTTTATCAGTTGTTGTCCTTTATCAAAGCAAGGATGCTGATATGCTACTTTCTAGCTTTGCAGACAATATAGCCTTTAGCCATAGTATAGACCTAGACCAGGCTGTAGATGGCCAAAGTTGCAAGAGCAAGGTAAGCGTAGACAAGGCCTCCTTTGTACTCTTGGCCCAAGATGAGCTAGAGATAAAGGTAGTGTTATCTCTGGCTACTGAGCTAGAGAAAAAGATAGAAAAGCAAATAATAATAGGGGCAGAAGCCCTTGACCAGGCAGAGGCTGTGGACAGTGGTATATATATCTACTTTGTTCAGCCAGGAGATAGCCTGTGGACTATAGCAAAGAAGTACAATACCACAGCATCCATTATTGAAAAATTTAACGACCTTGGGGATGAAGCTAGACTAGAGCCAGGGACCAGGCTAGTAATATATAAAAAGCTCGATAGCCCAGCTGTATAAATCAGAAAATAATATTACATAAAAGAAAACAGCCTCTTTCTTGTATCTAATAGGAAGGGGCTGTAGTTTTTT
>DGFG01000047.1:0-2520 GCA_002391555.1 Firmicutes bacterium UBA3906 | reverse complement strand
GGAAAAACAAGTAAAGGATAGGACTGAAAATGGCTAGAATAAAACTTAGGACACCAGGTAAAATAAATTGGACCCTTGAGGTTCTTGGAAAAAGAGAGGATGGCTATCATGATGTTAGGATGCTAATGCAATCGGTTAGCCTCTTTGACTATATAGACCTTTCCAGTAAAAAGGAGGGCATAAGTATTGTTAGTAACTCAAAGGATATACCCCTTGACCAAGCTAATATTGCCTACAAGGCAGCTGACCTTCTTTTGTCCCATTGTAATATAAGGGCTGGTGTTAAGATTGATATAGAAAAGCATATACCCTTAGCTGCAGGTATGGCAGGGGGCAGTACAGATGCAGCGGCAGTACTAGTTGGCTTAAATAAGCTCTGGTCCCTAGGCCTGTCCCTTAATGAGCTAGAGGTCCTGGGCAAGGAGATAGGGGCAGATGTACCCTTTTGCATCAGGGGAGGAACTGCCCTAGCTGAGGGTATAGGGGATAGGCTAAGCCAGCTGCCTCCTATAAAGGATGTATGGCTACTACTAGTAAAGCCCCCCTTTAGCCTATCTACAGCAAGGGTATATGGGGGTATAGACATGGACAAAGTGGATAAAAATATAAATGCAATGGCAGTTTATGACCAATTAACAAGTGGCAGCTTTAAAGGGTCTAGGCTTGTGGGCCTAGCCAATGACCTTGAAGGGGTATCTATAGGCCTATACCCAGAGATCCAAGAAATCAAAAGGGACCTAATAGGCTATGGAGCCTGCGCTAGTATGATGACAGGAAGTGGCCCAACTGTTTATGGTGTCTTTGCCAATAAGGAAAAGGCCACAGAGGCAATGGCCAAGATGAAGGGCCGCTATAGCCAGGTTTATCTTGCTAGGACCTGGGACAGGGGTCCTGAGATAATTAGCTTAGAAGGTGGAGTTTTTGACCAAGATTAATGCAGTTGTTTTAGCAGGAGATAGGAAAGAGGACAGGCAGCTAGAGGGGGTAGGCAATAAGGCCCTCCTATCTATAGAGGGTAGGCCCATGGTCTCCTATGTAATAGATGGTCTTAAGGCTTCGCCTTATATAGGCCAGATATCCATAGTAGGGCCAGCTACCGACCTAAGGGCCCATCTAGGGGACAGGGTAGACCATTATTTTGATCAGTCAGTCAGCCTTTTTGATAATCTCAGGCTAGGCTTACAGCCCTTTGAAAAGGATGACAGGGTTTTGCTTGTTAGTTCAGATATCCCCCTGATTTCTGGTGAAATGGTTTCTGATTTTATAGAAAAGAGCCAAAAGCGGGAGGGGGACTTATGCTACCCCATCATTGAAAAGGCTGCTAATGAATATCACTTTCCTGGGATTGACCGCACCTATGTAAGGCTGAGAGAGGGTAGCTTTACCGGGGGCAATATTATCTATATAAGGCCGGCTATCTTAGACAGGTGTGAAGGCTTTGCCAGAAGGCTTATAGATCTTAGGAAAAGGCCCTTTAAAATATCTAGGCTCCTAGGTAGCAGTTTTTTAATAAGCCTTGCTATGGGTAGGCTCACCATAGGCAAGCTAGAGGCCAGGTTTTCAGAGATTTTAGATATAAGGGCCTTTGCTATAATAACTCCCTTTCCTGAGCTATGCAATGACGTAGACAAGGCAAGTGACCTTTACATAGTAAATGACTATCTATCAAGATCAGTCCAATAAAAGACCAGCTATAAAATTATCATTTTTTATTATCTACAGTGTATAAAGATATATATTGTGTCAATAATCCCTAATATAAAGCTATATGCGGGGGTTATGATATGAAAAAGCATTATAATTTACTCACTTTAATCACAATCTTATTCCTTATAGGCTTTGCCCTAATACAAGTCTTTTGGCCAGACAAGCTCCCTACTAAAGGGATAGGCAAAGAGGACCTAGTAAGAGATGACATTATAAGACTCCATATAATAGCCAATTCTGATTCACCAGATGACCAGGACCTAAAGCTAAGGGTCAGGGATGAGCTTATGTTAGCCTTTTCAGAGATTTTAGCCGATGCCAGAGATCAAAAGGAGGCCAAGGCAAAGCTGATAGACAAGCTAGACCTACTAACTAGCCTAGCCCAAGACAAGGTAAAAAAAGAGGGCTATGACTATCCCGTTAAGGCAGACCTAGGTATCCACAAATTTCCCACAAAGCTATATGGTAGTGTAGTTTATCCTGCCGGTTCCTATGAGGCCCTTAGGATTATTATAGGTGAGGGGGCAGGGGCTAATTGGTGGTGCGTTATGTTTCCCCCCCTATGCTTTGTGGATGTTAGCTCAAGAAAGATTGAACCCTCGGCCTCGGTGGATCAGGACAAGCAGTCAGATAAGGCCGGTGGGGATTTAGTAGAGCAAATAGCAGGGGACAAGAAAGAAGATATGGCAGGGGAAAGCCCTGAGCAAGGGCAGACCGACCAGGCAAAGGAGGATGACCAAGTAGGGCCCCTGGTGGATGATGAGGGGGCAGGCAAGGTTAAAACAGAATACAGGTTCAAGCTTATACACATCT
>DGFG01000019.1:6538-7334 GCA_002391555.1 Firmicutes bacterium UBA3906 | reverse complement strand
TCTCGAAATACTCATAGACTGTACTTTTCCCCATACCTGCTGCGGCTGCTATATCTGCAACCTTTAGCTCATGTATACCTTGCCCCTTGTTAAGTAGGTCCATTATACCTTGGAAAACCAGTATCTCCTTTTGGGAATACTTATCTAACCTTTTCATTTAGCTAGCCTCCTATACTAGGAAAAGCCGGCCGGTTTAGGGCCGGCTTTTAACTTATACTAAAGCTTTGCTACATTTACTAAAGCTTTTCTACATTATTTCTGAGCTTGCTTTACCCTGCTTTTCTTTGTTCCTTTTGCCCTTCCTAACCAATATATCGTACATAACTGGGACTACAAATAGGGTCAGGATTGTTGCATAGGTTAAACCGCCGATCATAGCGACTGCCATAGGTTGCATTAACTCAGCGCCAGTGCCATAGCCAAGGGCCAGGGTACTCATACCTAGGATGGTTGTTAGGGCAGTCATAAGTATAGGCCTCATCCTGGTTATACCGGTCCTTACTATTGCCTCGCCTTTTTCCATACCATTTTCCCTAAGCTGGTTAACATAGTCAACAAATACTATACCATTGTTTACTACTATACCTGCCAGTACCAAGAAGCCAAGTAGGGCTATTACTGACAGCTCCATACCAACTAACCATAGGAGTAGTAAACCACCAGTAAAGGCTAGGGGCAGGGTAAATAGGACGATAAAGGGTGATAGGAGGTTTTGGAACTGGGCTACCATTATCAAGTAGATAAAGACAACTGCTAGTGCGATCATCAGTAGAATATCCCCTATACTATCCCTTAT
>DGFG01000019.1:3297-6305 GCA_002391555.1 Firmicutes bacterium UBA3906 | reverse complement strand
CCAATATTGTAGCCATCAGCTATGGTTGCATTAACTGTCATTAACCGTGATTGGTTCTCCCTGTTTATTGCCCTTAGACTATCTACTTCACTTATCTTTGCTATATCCTTTAGCTTTACCTCCTTTACCTGTCCATCCTGCTTGGTAACTGTAAAGCTAAAGTCGGCAAGAGTATCCCTAGTGATACCCTCCTGGTCCTCCTTTATTAGTAGGACTGGATAGGAGTTATTTGCCTCAGTTAATAGGGTTGCCTGGGTCTCAGTTGTAAGGGCACTGTTTATTTCAGCAAATATCTGAACTACTGTTAGCCCTTCTCTCATGGCCTTGTCCTTGTCTACCTGGATCCTGGTTTCCTTTTCAGCATTCTCCAGGCCAGTTTCAACCTCACCTACACCCTCTACTCCTCTTAGAAGGCCGGCTACTTCATTGGATATCTGGGCTAGGGTGTCTAGGTCATAGCCCTTGACCTTTAGCTGAATACCAGAGCCGACCAACATGGAAATGTCCATATTTGTGGCACTGACGCTTATTTCAGCATCTAGGTCCTTTGTTTTTTCATATATTAGTCTTTCAACATCCTTATTTGTTAGGTCCCTATCTTCCTTTAGGATTATATAATAGGAGGTTGAATCCTCTGAGCCTCCCCCCATCATTGAAAGGCCGGCTCCATCACCTTTCATAGCGCCGATTGTTTCTATAGCGTCTATCTCTAGCATTCTCTTTGTTACCTCGTCACTCATGGCATAGGCATCTGCCCTGCTAGTGTTAATGGGCATGGTCAAGGTGGCACTCATCTGGGGCGAATCCGCCTCTGGCATAAAGGCAGTACCCATAACGGTAATACCATAAAAGCTAAGCAGTACTAGTAGGACAACAGGTATGATCACTACAGCCTTTTTACGCAGGGAAAACCTAATTGCCTTCTCATAGTACTTGTTAAAGAAATCAAATACCTTGTTTCTGCTTTCCTTGGCCTTGCCCAAGACATTGGCCCCCATTACAGGTACCAGGGTCAAGGCAACCAAGAGACTTGCAACTAAAGAATAGCCTATAGTAAGACCCATATCAGCAAAGATCTGGCGAGACAGGCCCTGGGTAAATACAATGGGCAGGAATACACAGACTGTCGTCAGAGTTGAAGCGGCAATTGCACCTGCTACCTGCTTTGTGCCCTTTATAGCGGCCTCCCCGGCTGACATACCCAGTTGCCTTAGCCTATAGATATTTTCTATAACAACTATACTATTATCAACTAGCATACCCACCCCTAGGGCAAGGCCTGCTAGAGAGATAACATTTAGGGTAATCTTACTAAAGTACATGAGGGTAATTGCAAACATAAGACTTATCGGTATGCTAAAGGCTATTACTACCGTTGGCTTAAAGTCCTTTAAGAATAATGCTAGGATCAAGATAGCCAGTAGGCCACCGATGATTAGGTTGCTAATTACATTGTCTGTTAAGATAAATATATAGTCTCCCTGATCCATCAAGGAACGAATCTTTAGCCCCTGATGTTGGCCTTCTAATTCGTCTATTCTATCATTAATGGCCTCTGAAACCTCAGATGTAGAGGCAGTACTCTGCTTTTGGAACATAAGTACAATACCATCATTGCCATTTATCTTTGCATACATTTCATCTGAATTATCCCTTAGGTCGATCTTTGCAATATCAGATAGCCTGATATCACCTATAGGGTCGATATTTAAGATAACCATGCTCTCAATCTCTTCAAGAGACCTAAAGGAATCACCAACCTTTACTAGGTGCTGGCTATCACCCTCCTTGATATAGCCTGCAGGCATATTAAAGTTTTGAGCAGCTATTATGTTTTTTATTAGGTCATTGGTGATTATGGTCCCAAGGTCAGCTCCTGCCAAGGCCTGTTCCCTTGCCTTGTCAAATTCGTCTAATCCCTTTTCTAGCTCCTGCTCACCATCTTCGAGCTTTATCTGAGCCTTTGCTAGCTCTATGGACATGGTAATCTTGCCCGATTCAAGCTGCTCTAAGGCTGACTTGGCATCAGCTAGGCCCTTTTCAAGCTGCGGCTTCATGGCTTCAAAGGTCATCTTGCGGATATTTATGTTTTGTAGCTCCATATCTATGGCAGCAATCCTGGCTGGAGCATCAGCAGCCTTTTTGGCCAAATCAACTAGTTCCTTTTGGCTAAGCCCCTTCATCTGGGCAGGGAGCTTATCCCCTAGCTGGGCTAGGATAGAATCAAACATCTCATCTGGTATCTGGCCTAGCTCCATTTCAGGCATTCCTGGCATTTTTATAGGGAAATACTCATCTAACATGGTGTTGAGCTCAGCTAACTGTGAAAGCCCTGCCTTTTCCTGCTTAAAGGCTTCTTCCTGGGCCTCAAGTAGGGTCCCCTCGGCTAGGAGGGCACTGAGGTTAGCAATAGCACTGTTTAGCTCTGCACTAGAGCTAGCTAGCTGGTCCTTTTGCTTTGGAGACTCTTTATCTAGCTCGTCTCGCCCCTTGGAGATCTCCTTTTGCGCCTCCTCTAGGCTTTCCCTGCTCTCATCTAGCTTGCTTTCTACCTCGCCTTTGACCTTAGCATTAAGCTCTTCTAATTTTTCCTTGTCTAATACTATTTCTATCTTTTTTTCAATTACACCAGAAGCGGTTACAGAGGCAACACCCTCTATCCTTTCAAAGGAGGGTATTACAACCTCACTGGTAAAGCTAGATAGTTCATCTATATCCATCCCACTATTATCAATACTTGCTACCATTATGGGTATCATATCAGGACTTATCTTAAGCAGTATGGGTGAGCCTGCACCCTCATCTAGCATGCCTGATATAGTGTCGATACTATTTGAAAGTTCTATCATAACAGAATCCATGTTGGTATCCTGGACATACTCGAGTATAATCATACTGGTATTTTCATTTGATATAGAGCTAATATTCTTAAGGCCGCTTGATGTGCCTAGGGCAGCCTCTAGGGGCCTTGTTAGAGTTTGCTCTACCTTCTCTGGGCTAGCACCCGG
>DGFG01000019.1:1445-3049 GCA_002391555.1 Firmicutes bacterium UBA3906 | reverse complement strand
ATCACCGCTACAACAACGGTATATGGCCTTTTTACGCTATTTTGTACCAGCATAAAATCCTCCTAATATTCATATAAAATTATGTCCGACCGACCGGTCGGTCGGTACACAAGGCTTATTATACCATTACTAAAGTAAATCTGTAAAGTAAACAATTTATGAACAGCCTATCTACAGGCCTCTGTAAGGGAAAAATATGACCAAAACTATTCTATTATCTTTTACTGCTGGCTTACTATATATAGGCAAAAATAAAAGATACATTTAATATGTATCTATCCCTAATCATCCTATTAACTTTATCCAAACTAGTGCTAGGGCAGAGCCCTCTTTTTTTAAACGATAAATTCTTTTAACTCTTCTAGGCCCTTAGGGTCCTTATATGCCTTGTCTAGTCTTAGGCTCAATGGCTTGGTCAAATCAAGGCTTAGTATGCCAAGTAATGCCTTGCCGTCAACCTTGCTATTATCAGAAATCAAGGCAACCCTATAGTCAAGCCTGTCGACTACCCTTATAAACCTATTGACCTGGTCTAATGACCTTAGCCTAATACTTAAATCTTTCATTTACCTCACCATCCTTGTCTATCTAGGCTTACTTAATTGACCTAGCCTTTGCTATCACCTAGGTCAATCTGCCTATTTAGGTCCTTAACTTTAAGGCCTTCATTTTTTATCTGCTTTCTCCAACCCATTTCACCGCATAGCTTGTATAGGAGTCTAGGGAAGTTAAAATTTATATAAACATTTTCTGCCTCACTTAAACTTAAGATATTTTTAGATACCATATCTAGCGCCCTGGCAAAATTCCTCTTTAGCCTAAAGTCATCCCCTGCATTTGCAACTGACTGTACCATACCCCCTGAGCCAATACCAATACCCTGGCCCCAACTTAAAGTAGCCCTCTTGCACCAGTTTTTCATTATATCTTGGGCTATTGCTGTCTGCTCTCCCTCATAAAAGCCACAGTTGACTAGGCAGTAGACCCTAAGCTCTTTCTTTGCCTCTTTAGAAAAGTAGTCCTCAAGCTGCCTTAGGCAAGCTAATAGGTGGGAGGGTATCCCATCTACATAAAGGGGAAAGGCAAAGACTAAACAGTCACATGAGGCTAGCTGGCCTATTGACTGGTCACTTAGCCTATTTGTCCTAAAGTGTAGTTCTATTAGCTGGTTTCCTTTTTCTATCCTGCCTTTTAGCTGACTTATTATAGTCTCAGATACACTATTTCTTTGCTTGGGACTCCCGTTTATTAGACCGATCTTCATATATAACCTTCCCTTCATAATCAAAGCTCATTTATAAATTCTCTATCCTGACTACAAGCTAGACATTTTTTGCTATCTTAAAGCTTTTAAATATTTCAGTAGGGTCCTTTGCAAAGCTAATTGCCTTTACATATCCATCATAGTTAATGGAATTTGCCCTAACAAGTTTTTCAGCTGTAGCCTTTTCCTCCTCTGTAATATCACTACCATAAAAGCCTACCTGAAGGCCTATGCGGTTTTTATACCTACGCTTGTGGTGCATTTGGCCATTTCTAATTACAAAATAGGGATGTACATAAGATATGCCCCTATCTAGAACATTCTTAACAAAGGGGCTATA
>DGFG01000019.1:0-1255 GCA_002391555.1 Firmicutes bacterium UBA3906 | reverse complement strand
GATACATAGGCCCGGATTTTTAATCCAGCAAGCAAAGCAACCTATACAGGCCTTAATGGTCCCATCATCACTGATAACAAGATCAAACTCTTTATTATCCTTTAGCAGGCCTTCTGCCACACTGTCATCTAGGTCATGGATAAGGATTTTCATAGTATTCGCCTCTTTTATTATTCTTTTTACTAGCTAAAGTCAGTAGCAAGCCTTAAGTTATTGTAGCATAAAAATCTATTTTTGGTAATGTTTTATTGCATCGTTATTGAGGTCAATTAATAGTAAATTGCATTTAAGCCTTCATGTGCTATACTTTACTTAAGCTTTATATAGGAGGTAAAAAGATGTCTCAAATATATAAGAAAGAACAAATAGAAAAGGTATGCCGGCAGGCCCTAGAGGACCTATTAGCTGTAGCCAAGCTTGAAAAGGCTGACATTTTAGTGGTTGGTTGCTCCACCAGCGAGGTGCAAGAAAAGCTTATCGGTAGCCATTCAAGTGAGGATATTGGGTCCTGGATATTCAGTAGCCTACAAGAGCTCTTAAAGCCAAGGGGTATCTATTTAGCTGCCCAGTGCTGTGAACACCTAAACCGAGCCCTGGTCATAGAGGGGGAGGCTGCAAGGCTCTATGCCTATCCTAGGGTCAATGCTGTTCCTAAAATCAATGCTGGCGGTAGCTTTGCCACTGCAGCCTACAGGGGCTTTGATGACCCCTATGTGGTAGAAAGAATTGAGGCAGCAGCCGGTATTGATATAGGCCATACCCTAATTGGTATGCACCTTAGGCCAGTTGCAGTGCCTGTTAGGGCAAGCATAGATCGTATTGGCTCTGCCCACCTGGTCCTGGCCCGAACCAGGCCAAAGTCTATAGGCGGGGAAAGGACCAGCTATGATGAGAGGCTAGGATAGTGTAGTTTACTAGTCTTCTAAATTTGCTTTCCACTAAAAATAAAAGCCTAGAGGCTAATTGCTAGCTAGTCTCTAGGCTACTTTTATTTTATCTATCTTTAAATCATGTAGGTTTAAACTTATGCGTTGCGTTCCTCTATCATTTCCTTTACCTTCATAAGTCTAGTACGGCTACCCCGCTCATTTTCATCTAGCTTCATTGTGATATAGCGGATGGTTTCCTCTAGCTGGGGTATCATTACATACTCTAGGGCATTTACCCTTCTTCTGGTCTTTTCAATTTCATCGGCCATGAGCTGGCAGGTTTTTTCGATTTCAGCCAGCTTTAATAGCCTTGGTAATAGGCCTGA
>DGFG01000126.1 GCA_002391555.1 Firmicutes bacterium UBA3906 | reverse complement strand
TAGTAATGCCAGTAGCAAAGCTAATTGTTTTTTCATTGAGATCCCCTACTTATATTATTAACTTATTAATAGCCCATAAGTAACCCTTACACTGATACTCGATATAATCCTATATTTTTTACTAGCGCAAGACACATGGGCGATATAATAACATCAGTACCATGACCATAGCGTTTAGACTTTATAAAACATAAAAATACAACCGAAACACTCAGTACTTAATAATGTAAGCATAGCATAAAGCACACATTGTATATGCATATAAAAAAAACTATAGTATTCCAGTCTCAAATAAATTATGCTATGCTTACATCTTTCTGTTGGTTCTAAATGCTTTGATAAATACCGCTATTTAATGGTTATTGACAGCCTGTCTGTAATAGTTCTAATAGTATGACTACTATTTGCTTTCACAAACCGATAATAAGGCCCAGAAGGTATGTTAATAGTTATGGATGCGCAAAAGGTACCACCTGTTCCTCGTGATATACTTCTAGTACCAATAAAATCAGCACCTGTATATTTTGCTGTCAGTGATACACTAACCCCGTAATTGGGTCTAGCATAGGTGGTTTTTGCGTTACATCGATACCCGTAGCCTTTGATTTCAGTTGTCCATTTACCTCCTCTTAGTTCTCCCCAGTTAAATCTAGATTCTGCACTAGCAACTGAGCCTAATGAGATGACAACTACTACTAAAAGTAACAATATTATTAACTTCTTTTCATAACAATACCCTTTATTTAAATAATTGTATTTTTGATAATTTTATTGTATAGTAGGTGTTTATGTTTGTCAAATGTAATTATATCATTTTATCGTTTGTTTTGTAATGCTTTTGTCATGAGATAGCATAGGAGTATAAAGAGCTTAGTATGCTAATCTTATTTTGCAGTTATTATTACTAATTGAGCTTGCCCATGCTGGGCACACATAAAAATCTCCAGCCAAAGGGGCGACTGGAGATCTTGTTATAAGCTTATATGTTTTGTAAAATGTCTACTTGTTAAAGTATACAGGTTTGCCTGTCTTTGCAGATTCATATATGGCTTCGAGTATTTCTGTAACCACAAGGGCCTGCTCAGGTAGTACTACTGGTTCAGTATCGTTTATAATGCTTTCAATCCAAAGCCTTGCTTCTCTGTCAGCATCACTTTCAGATTCACCAGCATAAAAAGCTACTCCACCAGGTCCAAGGGCTGGCTTGCTTGTATATAGCTTGCTATGCTTTTCACCATTAATCCTAAGGCCATCTAGCATATCTGCTCCACCCTTTGTACCACATAGGGTTGTCTTGGCCTCACCCTCCTGTAGGGTGTTGAGGGCCCAGCTTGACTCAAGTACTATTGTAGCTCCGTTTTCCATTACTATAAAGCCAAAGGCTGAATCCTCTACTGTAAATTCCTTAGGATCCCAGGAACCAAAGGCATTGGCTGCATTTTCAGTCTGGCTTAGCTTGTGATAGACACTACCTACTACATATTTGGGCTTGTAGTTATCCATCATCCAAAGGGTTAGGTCAAGGGCATGGGTGCCGATATCAATAAGTGGTCCTCCACCCTGTTCTTCCTCATTTAGGAATACACCCCAGGTAGGAACGCCACGGCGTCTTACAGCATGGGCCTTGGCATAGTAGATATCGCCTAGTTCTCCTGCCCTACACTCATTGTAGAGATACTGGGAATCAGTCCTATGTCTACCCTGATATCCGATGGTGAGCTTTTTGCCTGTCCTCTTGGCTGCTTCAAGCATCCTTCTAGCATCTGCTGCAGTCTTGGCCATTGGTTTTTCGCACATAACGTGCTTGCCAGACTCAAGGGCTGCTACTGTAATATCAGCATGAGATTTGTTTGGTGTACAGACATGTACTAGCTCAATGGTTTCGTCCTTTAATAGTTCCTTGTAGTCAGTATATACCTTTGCATCCTCTGTACCATATTCCTTGGCTGCCCTCTGTGCCCTCTCCTCTATAATGTCGCAAAAGGCTACTAGCTCAACATTATCTAGCTTGGATAGGCTTGGCATATGTTTACCAAAGGCTATACCTCCACAACCGATAATAGCTACCTTGACAATTCTCTTATCACTCATATATCTGTTTCCTCCTTAAGCTTATATTTATTATATTATTACTTACTTACTTGAAAACATGATGACTAAAAACTTTTGCTATTTTAGTCTTTACTTTTTTATTGGACTTTACACAGCCTGTAGGAACTGGTATTGGGCCCTATATAGCTTGTAGTAGGCTCCCTTTAGCTCTAATAGTTCATCATGGCTACCTGATTCAATTATCCTGCCATCATCTATAACCATAATACGGCTTGCATTTCTAATTGTTGAAAGCCTATGGGCAATAACAAATGATGTCCTGCCCTTTAGTAGCTGCTCTAAGCCCTTTTGGACCAGAATCTCAGTTTTAGTGTCAATGCTAGAGGTTGCCTCGTCCAAAATTAGGATCCTTGGGTCTGCCAACAGGGTCCTAGCAAAGGATATTAGCTGCCTCTGGCCTTGGGATAGTCTAGACCCTCGCTCGTTAACCTCTGTATAGTAGCCCTTTTCCATCTCACGAATAAAGCCGTCAGCATGTACTATCCTAGCAGCCTCCATGACCTCTTCATCCGTAGCATTTAGCCTACCATAGCGGATATTGTCCATAATTGTACCTGAGAATATAAAGGAGTCCTGCATCATAACCCCCATCTGTTTCCTAAGGGAATCCATGGTAACAGTATTTATATCATGACCATCTACCAGGATCCTACCCTCAACTGGCTCATAGAACCTGCTTATCAGGTTTACAATAGTACTTTTTCCTGCACCAGTAGGTCCAACTAGGGCTATTGTTTCTCCTGGGGCCACCCTAATGTTTATATCCTTGAGTACTGGCTTTTCTGGCTCATAGTAGAAGGATAGGTTTTCAAAGACCACCTCTCCTTGTATTTGTGGTAGCTCCTTGGCATCAGTGTGGTCAAATATATCAGCTGGTGTATCTAGTAGTTCAAAAATTCTCTCAGTAGAGGCCATGGCCGTAAGTACTGAGTTATAAAAGTTAGCTAGGTTTGATAGGGGCTGCCAAAACCTCCATATGTAGGCCCCAAAGGCTACTAGGACACCAACATCTCCTACAATGTCAATACCAAAAAAATAGACTAGGAAGCTGGCAATAGCTGCTATTATCTCAATTGAGGGCCCCATTAGTATGTTCATCTTTACTGCATCTAACCAGGTAGACCGAATTTCTCCTGATAGTTCTTGGTAGATCTCCCCTGTTTCAGGCTCCCTAGTATAGGCCTGGGTAACCTTCATGCCAGCTAGGGTCTCATGCAGGTAGGCATTCATACTAGATGACTTTACCCTTACCTTTTGCCATCTTCGTCTCATAACGTTTTTAAGCCCCAAAACCACAATGGCCATAAGAGGCATTGTAGTCATTACAATAAGAGCTAGCTTTACATCTAGGGAGAACATAAAGAAAACAACAAAGATAAGAGTCGCTACATCTGTCAGTACATTTATGATACCGTTTGTTAATAGGTCTCCTAGGGAGTTTACATCATTTATAATCCTAACTAGTATCTTGCCCGCTGGTCGGCTGTCATAGTAGTTAAAGGACAGCTTTTGTATATGGTCAAACATATCCTGCCTGATCTTGTATAGGACCTTTTGACCAACTAGGGACATGGTATATACCCTGTATCTAGTGCAAAGTAGGTTTATTAGGTTTAAGACAAGATAGAGTATGCCAATAATAGCTAGGGCAACTAAATGGCCCGCCTCCATATAATCATCTATGGCTACCTGGAGTAGCTTTGGCCCTGATAGGCCAGCAAAGGCTGCTATAAACATCAGTAGTACAGTTATTATTACAGACTTTTTATAGGGCTTTAGGTATGCTAGCAGTCTCCTAAACTGATCCATATTAAATGGTTGTTCTAATTTTTCATCATCTATTGCTCTTTGACGTAGCATATTATATCACCTGCCCTTTAAACTCTGGAGAATCCAGGTCCTTGTATTGCTGTCTTACCATTTCATAGTACCTGCCCCTCTGAGCCATAAGGCTGTCATGGTCTCCGCGTTCAACTATCCTACCCTCTTCTAAAAAGAGGATTGTGTCTGCATTTTTAACAGAGGAAACTCGGTGGGCAATTATAAAGGTGGTCCTGTTATCCATAACAGTCTTTAATGCCTTTTGTATCTCATACTCTGTCTCCATATCAACAGCAGATGTACAGTCGTCCATAATTAGTATCTTGGGGTTTTTAACTATAGCCCGGGCAATAGCTATCCTTTGCTTTTGTCCTCCTGACAGACCCATGCCCCTCTCACCGATAATCGTATCATAGCCCTGGGGCATCTCCATGATAAAGTCATGGGCATCTGCTATCTGGGCTGCCCTTATTATCTCTTCCTTGGACGCATCTGGGTTGCCAAATTGGATATTGCCTTCGATGGTATCAGAAAAGAGAAAGGTTTCCTGCATGATGATACCAATCTGGCTACGAAGATCCCTCAGGCTCCAGTTGCGCACATTTATCCCGTCCACCATGACTTGGCCTGAACAGGTATCATAAAAGCGGCCAATTAGGTTTATAAGGGAGGTCTTGCCAGAGCCTGTCTCCCCCATAATTGCTATAGTGCTACCTGCTGGTGCTACAAAGTCAATATCCTTTAAAACTGCCTGCTTTCTATAGGAAAAGTTAACATGGGAAAAAACAACCTCTCCCCTGTATTGGTCTGGTATGTACGGATTGTCTTTTTCCTTTATAGAAGAGCCTGTGTCTAGGACCTCAAAGACCCGCTGGCCTGATGTTGTGGCCTGGGCAGTCAGGTTTATCATCCAACCTAAAAGCCTCATGGGCATAATCAGCATCCATAGGTAGGCGTTAAAGGCAACGATATCTCCTACTGTAGCCTGTCCCCTTGCAACTAGGCTACCACCATACCAGATGACAACTACTAGGCATATGCTGGATAAAAAGTCCATGAGGGGAAAGTACTTAGCCCAAGCCCTAGAGGCTACAATATTTTTTTGTTTGTTTTTATAGTTTTCCCTTTCAAACTTTTCTATCTCGTATTCTTCCCTGGCAAAGGCCTTTACCACCCTAACACCTGTTATATTTTCCTGGGCTGCTGTATTTAAGACCGCATGCTGCTCTCTAATATCAGTAAAGATGGGCCTTACCACCTTGTTAAACCTATAGGCTAGATAGGCAATAAAGGGGGTTACAGCCATGGTGGCTATCCCTAGCTTGAAATTTAAGATAAGTAGGGTTGCAGTAGTACCTATTAGGTAGATACCATTTTCAAGCAGGGTAGAAATACCTATAGCCAGAAAGTTTCTAATGCCCTCAAGGTCACCGGTCATACGAGACATTAACTCTCCGACTCGATTTTTGTCATAATAGGAGTAAGGTAGCCCCTGCAAGTGACTGTACATATCATTTCTTAGCTCATAAAGGGTGTCCTGTGAAAATTTTTCAAAGTAAAGGCCCCGCAGGTAAATGATAATACTCTTTACAAGGCCAGCAGCAAACAAGATAAGCAAAAGAGGAAGTAATAGGTCTCTCATGCCACCCTTTATAACATCATCTACGATTATTTTACTGATCCTTGGTGTTGTTAGGTTGATGCCGATATTTAGAATTAGGCAGAAAATTGCAAAGAGGGCTTTTCCTCTGTGCCTCTTGCTGTAGTTGAATATCCTCTTGATAATGTCCAAAGAACTCCCCCATTCAAGCCTTTTAACACCAATTTATATGTACTTAAAAATCCCTATTAAATTTTAATTGACTTCTATAATAAAAGCAATGGTTTGTTTTAGGTAAATAAGTTAAAAACCGTGGTCTCAGCCTATTATTTGAGGCATTTTTCTCTTATCTTTATTGGCCCTACTATATCAATAAACCTTTATTTATACGAATAAACTCAAATTTAAGAAAACCTTTTAGTAAGCCAAAAAAATATATATTTTTTTGCATATTTATATAGTGAAAGTCTATTTTTAAGACTAGATATAGCCTGCCATACCCCTGACAGACACATCCCCGGCCATGACCTCCTCAATTTCACCGCTGTCTTTTCTAACTAAGAGGCTACAAGAGTCCGTTAGGTCTATAGCCAAACCCTCAAACTCCTCTTTTGGCCCTAGTACCCGGACCCTCTTTCCAAGGCTGGCACTTAAGTCCCTATAAAGTGCCCTGTGGCTTGAAAAGTCGCCCCCTTTTGTAAAGTGGCTATAAAGATCCTGAAACTCTCTTAGGATCTGTGCTATCAGCTGCTTCCTATCTACAAGAGAGCCTGTCTCAATCAAGATAGAAGAGGCTATACTAGCCAGGTCCTCTGGAAAGTCACCCTCTTGACTAGCTGTATTTATCCCAATCCCAACAACTGCATAGTGGATCTTTTCCTTGTCTGCCCTAAGCTCGGTTAGGATACCGCAAATCTTTTTATTGTTTAAGACCAGGTCATTGGGCCATTTTATAAGTAACCTAGTCCCTGTTAGCCTATATACAGCCTGGGAGACAGCCAGGGCCGATATTACTGTTAGCTTTGCTGCATGATTAGGTGAAAAGACCGGCCTTAAAACTATAGACATCCATATGCCTGTACCTTTTTTTGAAAGCCAGGCCCTGCCCAGCCTGCCCCTACCCTCTGTCTGCTCATCGGCGATAATTACGCCCTCAAAAATGGCTCCCTCCTTGGCTAGGTCCTTGGCCTTTTTGTTTGTGGAGTCTAGCCTATCATATATCCTTATATCTTGGCTAAAACTCCATGCATCTAGTAGTTTTTTTATCTGTTGTCCATCTAGAGAGGCCAAAGGTTCCTTGTCTAAAGCCTTACTTTTGCTAAGGCTTTCTACCCTGCCCTGCCTGCTGTTTTCCACACCTGCCAGCTCCTTATTATCAAATATCCTGCTCATCTATATCTTGATTTTACCCAATATAAATCCCTTTCAATAATATACTACTATATACAAGTAAATTGAACAAGATAGACTGCTTGGGATGTAAAATTATGTAGATAGTCTTGCTATATTTGGCAATAAGTTATACTATAAAAATATATATATTTCCTGATTCACACCTTATATACCATATATAAATAAAAGCAAAGGACGTGTTAATGTGGAGAAGGCTGCCCTATTGGTAAGAAGCATCCAAGACAACATTGAAAGGGTCATTGTAGGCAAGTCCAATGCCATCAGGTTAATCCTGATAGCCCTTATTGGAAAGGGACATGTCTTAATAGAGGACGTGCCTGGAGTTGGCAAAACAATGCTGGTATCATCCCTGGCCAAGTCCTTAAACCTAAGCTTTAAGAGGATTCAGTTTACACCTGATGTACTCCCCTCAGATATTACAGGTTTTTCAATGTACAACTTTAAAACTGGCGAAATGGAATTTAAGCCAGGTATGATTTTAAATCAAATAATACTGGCAGATGAGATTAACAGGACCTCACCTAAAACCCAGTCCTCTTTACTTGAGGTAATGGAGGAGGGCCAGGTAACTGTCGATGGAACTACCTACCCTATCCCCCAGCCCTTTATGGTCCTTGCAACTCAAAACCCTGTTGAATATATTGGAACCTTTCCCCTGCCAGAGGCCCAGCTAGACCGTTTTATGCTGAAGGTCACCATGGGCTACCCCAAAAAACGCGAAGAGATGGCTATTTTATCCCGTTTCCAATCAGACAACCCCTTAAAAAGCCTAGGGGCTGTCGCAAGTGCTGAGGATATAGTATATCTACAGGACCTCTGCTCTAATATCAAGGTAGCCGATCCAATAAAGGAATATATATCTGATATAGTTTCTATGACCCGTGATCACGCAGACCTAAGCCTGGGTGCCAGTCCAAGAGCTGCAATAAACCTTATGAGGGCCTCTCAAGGCTATGCCCTACTCGAAGGTAGGAACTATGTTATACCCGATGATGTGCAAAAAATGGTATCGTCTGTATTAGCACACCGGCTAATTGTTAGGCCAGAGGCTAGGCTAAAGGAAATGACAGCAGAGTCAATAATAGAATCAATTATGAAAATCCTATATGTACCGGTAATAGAGTCATGACACTCTTACGAAGGGTCCTTTTTGGCCTAATCACCCTATCTCTCCTTTTTGCCGGCCTATACACAGGTGAATACATATTCTATATTGGCTTTGGTGTCTTGCTATCCATAGTTTTGTACGCCATCCTTAGTAATATGTGGGTACTATATGCCTTTCATTATATACAAGTGCTAGATACAAGTACTGTTAGAAAGGGAGACAAGGCAGTCCTGACCCTGCAGGTCTACAATGACAGGCCCTTTCTGTACCCCTTTTTAAAAATCTACTACCATACCCCCCTATCCTATCTAAAGGGAGAGTCTGAGAAAGGCTACCTTTCTATCCTACCCTTTCAAAAGGGTGAGATAATCCATGAATTTGATTGCTCCTTAAGGGGCAAGTATCTCCTGGGTATGAACAAAATAGAGGTAGTAGATATCTTTGGCCTCTTTAAGTTTTCAATGGACCTTACTAAAAGGCCCTACCATAAGCTATTAAGGCTAAATATCTATCCTAGAATCATAAAGCTTGACCATGTTCCCCTGCCACAGATTACCCAGGAAGGCTCCTTTAAAGACAGGTTAACTAGGACCGATGAGGCTGTAAATGTCTCTGACATTAGGCAGTATCAGTACAGTGACCCCATGAAAAAGGTCCACTGGAAGCTTTCCTCCAAATTGCAGGACCTATATGTAATGAACTATGAAACAACCACCCAGCCCCATACAATGCTCTTTATGGAGACCGGGCCTAATGGTTTAGAGGGCATATACAAGCATGAGCTTGAGGACCAGGTAATAGAAACAACAACAGCCCTTGTTAACTATGTCCTTGCCAAGTGGCTACCATTAAAGCTCATTGTTTACGAAAATAACAGGAAAGAGCTGTCAGGTAGGAATCCCCAAGACTTTGAGGGCATCTACAATTACCTGGCCAATCTTAGCTTTGATAGTCCCTTTTCTATGAAGGATATCCTAGATATCGAAGCCCCTTCCTTTCTAAGCAATGGTAGCATTATACTGGTTATAAAAAAGCTAGACCTATCCCTGATTAATAGCCTAACTGTCCTAAAGCAGATAGGGGTTTATCCCATAATCTTTTTTGTAATACATAGGGCCTATGCTAACCTTCAGCAGATACAGCTGACAGATGAGCTAAATGAAAAGGGGATACCATCATATTTGGTCTACCATGACCAGACTATTAATGAAATCCTACAAGCTTAAATTTAAAAGGCTTTATATATTGCAAGCTGACCTATATTATAAATATTATAAAGACTAGGGTTAAATGCGGGAAAAACGCAGAATGGAGGACAAGGTGAACAAAGAAAAGATATTTTCACTAATTACAGAAGGTCTTTTATTATGTCTTGTAGCTAGTAGCTTAAGTGCAGCATTCTTAACCTCCCTTTATATAGAATTTAACTTTCCAAAGCTTTTTCTTATAGCTGGCCTAAGCTTTCTAGTCCTAAAGCCTGTGCTTAAAAACAAGCTAAGGGCCCTAATTTTAATGCCCCTACTACTTGTGTTAGCCCTTGCTATTGGATACCTAGTAAATCCTACTGGCTTTTTCTCCTCCATAAAAGATTATATAAGCTGGTTTGCCGATTACCTGCTTTCTGATTTATGGGTCTATCCTAGCTATGGACAAACTACAATAGTACTTGTAACAATAGTAATGTCCCTTATCTTTTATCTTTTAATAATAAAGCTACGACTTTTTACCATACCCTTTATCCTAGGACTTGCCCTATTTTTTACTCTCTGGTGCCTAGACCACGAAAATATAAGCAAATACGCCTGGTACTATGCCCTTGCTAGTATAATATCCTGGGGAGCTAGTTACCATAAAAGCCTATCTAAAAAATTTAAGATACCCAAGCTAGGGCTATGGCAGCTAAGTGTCCTGCCTATAGCAATACTTATTGTTTTTACAGCCACGGTAATTACACCAAGTAAGGATGCTGAAAACCTGCAATGGGACTATCTTGTAAATGTCGTAGACCAGGTGGACAACCTTATCTTTGGCTATGAGGGGACTAGAAAGCCCTTTCGTCTCACAACAACTGGCTATCCTTCATCAACAAATAAGCTTGGAGGACCAGTCAGGGTAAATCAAGACCTTGCCCTTTTAGTAGACTCTCCCCTGCCCCTATTACTCAGGGGGTCTGTTTTAGATGAGTATACCGGAAGCTCTTGGATAAGCTCCATAAGTAGCTATAGGTATAAATTCAAGGACAATGACTACAAGGCTAAAAGGGAGTCTATCTTTGACTATGACGAGCCCATATGGTCCAAAATAGACCCTAAAGGGCAGGACAATTCCTTTTATCTACCTATCGAAGTAACTATCAGGAATGTTGGATTTGAGACCTCTGTGATCTTTCATCCATATAGCCTTGAGGACCTAAAGATGAAAAAAGTCGGGGCTATCCCCTACTACAATACCAATAGTGAGGTTTTTGCCAGCAGAGATCTAAGGGATAATGAACCCTACACCCTAATGGCTACTGTCCCCAACCTAACCGGTAATCAGGATTTTATAGACTACATAAACTCATCTGAACCTGACTATACTGATGGTTATATTGAGGGAATAGGGATTGTTGGTGATAATCAAGACTATAATGTAAAGCTACTCCATATCTTGGATAGCTACACCTCTGTTCCAGATACTGTTCCACAAAGGGTATATGAGCTTGCTTTCCTTATAGCAAGGAACAAGAAAACAAACTATGAAAAGGTAGCTGCAATTGTCCAATACCTAAATTCTGATAACTACAGCTATAGTCTAACACCAAATGAAACTCCAAATGGGCGTGACTTTGTTGACTATTTTCTATTTGACCTAAAGGAAGGCTATTGTACCTACTATGCCAGTGCCCTAGCCATAATGGCTAGGATAGTAGGTGTCCCTACCCGATATATAGAGGGCTTTTCCATGCCAAGTAAAAAGAATAGGGATGGCCTATACGAGGTTAAAAACATCCACGGCCATGCATGGGTGGAGGCATACTTCCCCCAGGTGGGCTGGATACCTATCGACCCTACACCAGGCACTGGAGCAGACTACCTCGACTCTCCCCAAGGTGCACCCCAGTACGATAACTATTGGCAGGAATATTATAGGCAATACTATGAAAAGATGAAACAGGAGGGACAAAATAGGCCCCAGACTCCAATCCTTACCCCGGATGGAACCGGTGATGAGCTTGCCTTACAAGACCTTCTAATAGTAGGCCTTGTCCTATTGGCACTGGTCCTATTAGTCATCTTATTGTTACTAGTCTACTACCTATTAGGCCAAAGGCGGTTTAAAAAGCTTCCCTTCAGTGACCAGCTTTGTTACTACTATAATGAAATTCTCTGGCTGCTAAATATCTATGGTATGCCTATAGAGGGCGGCGAAACACCCTATACCTATGCGGCTAGAATTGATAAATATATAGTAAACCCCAAGGGTAGTGTAATGGATATATCAAGACTCTTAATTGAAAGTGAGTTTGGATACAGGGACCTTACAAAGGAGGATATAAGCTTTACTGAGGACTTTTACAAGCTACTACGACATAGCATGAAAAAGGCCCTAGGCTACCATAAGTATGTCTTTAAGGTCCTAATAAGGAGGCTAAGGCCAAAGAAAAAAGCCTAATAAAAACCTAAAAATAAAACGACCTAAATAGTCTTTTATATGAGAGGCTCCTAGAAAAAGGGGCCTCTTAGCTTTGCTACTGTCTGCCTGTAGATGTCCTTTACCAGTAGGCGGGAGTCCTTTGCCTGTTCTTCCTCTACCATGGGCAGGAGAAATATTATAGCTATTCCCCTAAGGATTGATCCTATTAAAAACAGTAGGTGGTAATTGTTTAGGGGATAGCCCATTAGCCTTATATCTAGCCTTGCTATATGACCCCTGGTAAGCTCCATAAAAAGGCCACCCGTAAAGTAGGCTAGTATGCTACCTGACAGGGCAGTAACCATGGATATGGTCCCTATGTAGATGGATTTGTTCTTTTCTGGGGATATACTCATGGTCATATTGTTTACTGTTAACTCAACCCCACACCAAAAGATACCCGACAGGATATTGATTACAACTATCATAAAATAAAAATCAGGGCTTGTGAATATCCACATAAGGGGTATTGAGACAGCTGCCAGGCCACAAACCTGCATTACTGGCTTGTTTCCATATATGTCTATAAGCCTACCCCAGCGTTTTATAAAAAATACTGTAAAGAAGGAGTAAATGGCGGAATTTAGCATGGTTATCTCAAGGTATTTCATATTGAGATAGTTAATCATATAGTCATTGTAAAAGGGACCAGTTAAGTTTACTGCAAAGATCCATAAAGACCAAAAGGTCAGGTATTTCCTAAAATTTTTGTTAGTTAAGGCCTGCTTCCAAACTTTTAAAAGGCCTATCCTTTCCTGCTCTAGCTCCATGGGAGGGTCTTTAACCTTTAAAAAGCATACTATATCCAAAAGGCCAAATACTGCAGCTATCACAAAAACTACAATAAAGCCGGTGCTACCCCCTATTAGGTCTAGCAGGTATCCAACACTCAGGCCGCTTATGAGGCTGGTAATGGTGAAAAATAGCTGCCTTTGACTGAAAAACCTCCCCCTAATATTTAAGGGTACTATAGCCGACATCCAGGAGAAAAAGCTTACACCATTTAAGGATCCTCCTACAGCTGATAGAGAAAGCATTAGCATGATTAGGCCAATCGACAAGGGCTTTAGGTCATCAGGCAGAGTATAGGCAAAAAGAACCATAGGTATAATGGTTATCCTTTGAATGACCCCGGCTAATAGAAATAGCTTTTTCCTTTTGCCGGACCTCTCTAGTAAATAGGCTGCTAATACCTGAAAAAGACCTCCCATTACTGGGAAGGCCATTAGAACTCCATAGAGAAAGTCTCCCACACCAAGACTTCTTACAAATCCTGAAAAGGGCGCACCATTCAGCGTGGAGAAAAAGACCATACCCAGGCCTGAGCCTAGTATGACCCTGTTTAAGTCAAGCATAAGGTCCCTGCTTATGCTAAAGTTCTTAAATGGCAAAAACCTATCCTTCTTCAATAGGAATAACCCCCTGCTATATCAAGCCACTAAAAGCCATCTTGCACTTAGGCCTGTCTTTGGCCCCTTACAAAGCTCTCTGCTACATTCAGATCCCTATCTAATAGCAATATGTCTGCATCATAGCCCTCTTTAAGCTGGCCCTTGTAGCCATCGACCCCTATTATCCTAGCAGGTGTTTTAGTTAACATGGTCAAGACATCCTCTAGGCCTAGGCCTATCTTTACCATATTCCTTAAGGCCTGGGCCTGATTAAGGGTACTGGCTGCCAGGGTCCCATCTATTTGCCTGGCCTGACCCTTTTCTACATAGACCTCAAGTCCTCCTAGCATATAGGTCCCATCCCCAAGTCCTGCAGCTGACATAGCATCTGTTATAAGGGCACACCTATCCTTTCCCTTTATGGAAACTGCCAGTCTTAGGGCAGCAGGATGAATATGTACCAGGTCTGCTATAAGCTCGATTGTGCTGTCATCACTGTCTAAAACTGCCCCAACCACGCCTGGTTCCCTATGGCTAAAGGCTTGCATAGCATTGTAAAAATGGCATACATGATTTATGCCCTTGCCTATGGCCTCCTTGGCTATATCATAAGTGGCCTTGGTATGACCCATACTGGCCCTGGTATTGTTTTCATTTAAGTAGCTGGCTAGTTCTACTGCCCCCTCTAGCTCTGGCGCTAGGGTGACTACCTTTACAATAGATCCAAGGTCTCCAACTAGCTCTTTATATAGGTCAATGGATGGGTCCTTTATGTAGTCCTTGTCATGGGCCCCCCTGGCCTTAGGACTTATAAAGGGTCCCTCCATATGTAGTCCTAGGATTTGGGCACCCTGACCCCTGTAACCTTTCATATATTGGGCAACTGCCCCCATGGCCTTTTTAATATCTTCTATACTACAGGTCATAGTGGTAGCAAGGTATGAGGTTGTACCATTCTTAGCTAGAT
>DGFG01000135.1 GCA_002391555.1 Firmicutes bacterium UBA3906 | reverse complement strand
AGATGTGTATAAGAGACAGGGTCTGGCTCCTTTGCTGTGTTTTGTGGGTTTTGCATTATAGGGCTTATCTCCTGACTAATATCCTCGCCCTGCCTTGGTATATAGTACATACCCTCGTCCTTGACCCTTATAGCTAGGTTGACCCTAGTTAGGTCTGCATCCTCATCAGGTCCACCTGCCTTGATTACTGCATCATATAGCCTGTCGTCCTCATTTAGCTCTATTAGGCCTGCCTCTTTTACTGCCCCTACTATATATATCTTTATCTTCTTTGTTTCATTTTTATCAGCCTCATTAATTGGCTCAGCTGTCTTGTTATCTGCTGGTGGCTGACTTTCAATTGGTGGCGGGCTCTGGCTTAAGACCTCAGCCTCTGCATCATCTGACAAATAAGCCAGGTAGATTAAAAGGCTAGCCAGTATTACTATTATTATACCCATGATAATAAATAATCGCTGTTGTATACGGTCAAGATGAAACATAAAATCACCCCACAACAAAATGTACCTAAATATTCGCCCAAAATAGCGAAAAACCTTTTATTTTGCTTATATTCTTATTTATTAATAACAAATAATTAATTAGCATAGCTAGCAGAGGGATACAAGCCTGACTTCTATAGACTTTTCCTCTCAATATTTGCCTTGTAATTGTTAGCTTAAGGGGGTGATTAGAAAAGATACATATGCTATAATAAATTTTATATAAATATAGTGGTAGTCCTAGGACTATCCCATTATTTAAAAAGGACTAGAGGTCAGCAGATGAAAAAATATTTAACTTATATACTTATATTCCTATTATCCCTTACAAATACCCTTACAAGTAGCCTTCTAGCAAGCCCAATAGCCTCAGCTAGCTTAGCTACTGAAGTGAATATACAAGTAACAGATACAGGCCAGGACCTACTATCACCACCCCAGCTAAGTGCAGATTCGGCTGTCCTAATTGATCAAGAGTCAGCCAAGGTCTTATATGGTAAATCTGAGCAAGACTTAAAATACCCAGCCAGCACAACCAAGATTCTAACTGCACTTTTGGCTATTGAGTATGGTAGCTTAGATGACATAGTTACAGTTGGAGAAGAAATCAGTATGATCCCCTGGGATAGCTCTAAAGCTTATCTTGAGATAGGTGAAAGGATTTCACTTAATGACCTTTTGTATGGCCTAATGCTCAACTCAGGCAATGATGCAGCCAATACAATCGCTGTTTATGTAGCTAGAAAGGTCAAGGGACAGGGCCTTAGTATAGAAGAAGCCCTTGATTACTTTAGCAAAATGATGAACAAGCGGGCAAAAGAGGCAGGTGCAAAAAACTCAAATTTTGTTAATGCCCATGGTTATCATGATAACGACCACTATACGACTGCCTTAGATATGGCTATGATTACTAGGGCAGCTATGGAGCATGATGTTTTTTGTAAAATTGTCACAACTCAAACAGTGCAAAACGCCTATCGGGAAAGCGGCGAGCCCCGCCGTTGGAGAAACACAAATAGGCTTATAATGGAAAATTCCGATGAGTACTATGAGTATGCCACTGGTACCAAGACGGGCTATACTGGTAGTGCGGGTAATTGCCTAGTATCATCTGCTAACAAGGATGGCCTAAGACTAATATCAGTTGTTCTAAAGGCTGAGCCAGATAAACAATGGGCTGATTCAAAGGGTCTATTAGAGTATGGTTTTAGCAATTTTACCTGTACCAAGTTGCTTGAAAAGGGCAGTATAGCTGAAACCCTTCCAGTAGTAGAGTATGCAGAGGATGACTGGGGTAGCCTACCCCTAATGGTGGCTACCGATACACAGGATCAGGTAATTGAAAAAAAGCTATTGCCAAAAATTAAAAAGGAAATAATATGGGATGAAAAGGTCTTAGCTGATGGCAACAGGCCAAATAGCCTGCCTAGAATAAAGGCCCCTGTATATAAGGATCAAAAAGTAGGCGAGATCCAGTACCTACTAGAGGGAGAGGTTATTGCAAAGGCTCCTCTTGTTGCAACAAGAGAGGTTAAGGCCATGGGCTTTACAGAAAAGCCAGTAACAGAGGAGAAAAGCTTATTAAATTATTTAGTTATAATTGTTTTCCTAATAAGCGGCTATATCTTGCTCAGGCTAAGGATTAGTAGGTTAAGGAGAAAACGAAGAAGATACTACTATTTAAACAATATAGGAAGACAATAAATTTATTATTGGCCCATATGTATTATATAGCTAGCCCTTGCCAGAGGCCCATTTAGCCTATACTTTAGGCTTGCTAAAAGCTATAACTAAAAATAAAAAAAGGATGGTAACCATCCTTTTTTGCTTTGCTTTTATTAGTCTTTACTCGCTATGGGCTCCTGCCAAACCCTTTATCTTGGCCTTTTGGCCTGCCATATTTACTGGTCTTGTTCTTCAAGGGACTGCTTTTCAGCATCTGCCCAAAGCCTCTCTAGATTGTAAAACTCTCTTTCTTCTCGGTGAAAGAGATGGACAATAATATCGCCATAGTCCATGACAATCCACCGACCCTCCCTGGCTCCTTCAATTCTTTTTGCCTCTATACCCTTTTCTCTCATCCTCTTTTCAAGCTCATCATATAGGGCCTTTACCTGGGTATCAGTATTACCTGACCCTATTACAAAATAATCTGCTATTACAGTAAGCCTACTGATGTCTAATATCACAACATCAACGGCCTTTTTATCATCTAGGATACTGGCTATTTCATCGGCTAAAATCCTGGGTTTTTCCAATCAAGTTCCTCCTCTTTTCATAGATTTGTGTTTTATTTTCCTGTAGAATAATATCATTTCTGGCTTCTATAGAAGCGGGATGCAGTAAGGCTCCCTTTTTGATTACATGGCTTATTGAGGAATCATAGGCCATAAGTAGTGCCTCATTGAGGTTAACCTGGGCCCTTGCCCTAATTTCCTCTACCCCTTCATAATTGCGAAGGGGCTCTATATGGTCAGCTAGCCGGATAACCTTTTCTAATAATGTCATCCCCTTTTTACCTGTAGTATGCCATCTTATTGCATTTAATACTTCAATATCTGTAATCCCAAATAAGTCCTCTGCTAGATAGGCCCCTAAGGGTGCATGGAGCAGAGCCCTGCTTTGGATTGATATCTCATCCGGTTCATAGGAATACTCTCTACAAAGGTCCAGCATTTTCTCATGGCTTAGGCACTTAGCACAATCATGTACTAGTCCTGCCAGCTCAGCCTTATGAACATTTGCTCCATGAAGCTTTGCCAGCCTGCCTGCTAAATTTGAAACATTGATAGAATGTCTAAGCCTTCTCTCATCTACCATACTACTGAGGGTGTCCATATACTCAGGCTTTATCATTGCTACTTTCTCCCCTATATAATCGTTCCTTATTTATGTACTTAAATACCCTTTCAGGTACTAGGTACCTTATAGTCTTGTTATGGGCTACTCTTTGCCTAATTTCACTTGAAGATAATGATATCACGGGACCCTTTATAAAGCAAACCTTGGCCTGGTAGCTAGCCTCTAGCCTATCAGCCTCTGCTCTTAGGTCAGACCTATCAATACCTGGCCTTTCATATACAGCAAAATCACAAAGGCTTGCAACTAGATTAAAACTTTTCCAGTTTTTAAGTTCAAGCAGGGTATCAGAACCTATAATATATGTTAGCCTAGTCCCATCAGGGTACAAGCCCTTTAATTCTAGTAGGGAATCATAGCTATACGTTGTCCCCTGCCTTTTTAGCTCTATAGTAGAAATAGAAAAGCTCGGATTGCCCTCTAGGGCAAGTTGTAGCATATCAAGCCTCTTTTGGGCACTGGTCAATTGCCTATTCTTTTTATGTGGTGGGTCACCTGTAGGTAAAAATAGAACATGGTCTAAGGAAAGCTCACAAATAGCCAGCTCCGCTAATATTAGGTGCCCTATATGAACAGGGTCAAAGGTCCCTCCCATAATGCCTATGTGTTTAAATTCTCCCATGCTAGGCCTTCCTTTCAATCTATCATCTTTATTTTATACATAATTTCGCAAAATGTACAGGCAGCCTTTTAGAAAAATTGGGGCTCTTATAGTTTAAAATAAGGCTTACTTGTCAAAAATCTAGATAAAGGAGGTGGACTTATGGATTTTAATAGGTTTTTCATTAGGCTAAGGGGCATATATAAAAAACTACGTTACACCTATAGGCTAAATAGTTTTTACCTATATAATGGTCCTGGTCCCTCTATCCTAGGCAGGTTCTTAAACCTAATCTTTAGCCAGGTCCTTCTTGTTCTTGTGACCTATATATGGTTTTTAAGCAGGTTAAGGGGTCCTCGAGCTGCCCTACTACTTACTATAGTACTGACCGTCTTACTTAATTTGGCCTATTGGCTAAAAAGAAAAGAACAGATCCGAAAAAAAGGGGCCCTAAGAAGAAGAGACCTTGCTAGGGACTACACCCTGGATAGGTTAATAAAGATGGGGTCTGAGGAGTTTAAGTGGCAAATCTTAAGGCTTGTTTTAAAAATCCCAGGCTCTAGCAATATAAAGGTTAAAGATCGCTATCTGGAAACAAGGATCAAGGGAAGAAAAATAGCAATTGCTTATTACAACGATAGGTTTTCAGAAGACCTATCGCCCAAACTACTATCAAGCTTTGTAAATAAGATAAAGGCCGCTGGCTATGAAGAGGCTATCTTCTTAACAACTGGCCTTTATAGTGAAAAAAGTAGAGACTATGTTAATAGGATAAACAGGCTAAAGCTAAGGCTTTTAGACAA
Source organism: Firmicutes bacterium UBA3906 (assembly GCA_002391555.1). Classification (GTDB taxonomy): domain Bacteria; phylum Bacillota; class Clostridia; order Caldicoprobacterales; family DTU083; genus UBA3906. The sequence goes on along the minus strand of DGFG01000135.1, from coordinate 3,298 downwards.
GGAGGACATGCTAGACCTTATGGAAGGCCTAGAAATGCTAGCAGATGAAGACCTAATAGATGGTCTGGTCAAAAAAAGAATAGAGCAAGCAGGCCCTGATTTTGCTAGGATCCGCAAGGAAATACTAAGACCTAGGCGGACAAGGACCTATTTAGGCTATGCCTTATTCTTTACCCTGGCGTCACTTGTTATAAATAGCTTCAAGCTCTATTACCTGATCTTTGCTGGCCTATTTATCCTACTAGCCCTTGTTTCCTGGTTTAGGAGTCGTATAGGACCAAGGCCTGCCAGCAAAGGCTTTAGCTTGATAGATGACCTATTGGCATAAGTGTTTCAAGCTAACTAGCCTATACTTTATGACTAAATTGGGTCTAAGGAAGTTCTATTTTGGGCCTTTCCTTAGACCTTTTGTATATAACAAATTTGTTACCAATAACCTGGACCCCATCTGCCCCTGTTTCCTGTGTAACTATATTACAAGCCTCTCTAGCAGATAGGTCAATATTGTCAAGCACACTAATCTTAACTATTTCTCTAGCCTCAAGCGCTTCTTTTATTTGCTCTATAAAGCTAGGACTTATGCCTGCCTTACCAATTTGAAATATGGCATCCTGGCTATTGGCAATAGCTCTTAAGTAGCTCCTTTGTTTACTCGTTAACAAAATTATCACCCTTTATTTATCTGGAGCAGGATCCTGCATGCCCCAGTAATTATTCCTTTTAGTTAAACTTTAAGATCAATTAGTCAATAAAGTCAAAGGAGAAGTCCTTTATATGAACAGTGTCTCCATCTTTGACCCCTGCTTCTCTTAAGGCATCTATGACTCCATGCTTCCTAAGGACCCTCTGGAAGTATTGGAGGGAATCGTAATTGTCTAGGTTTATCATTGTAAAGAGTCTATCCATCATTGGCCCTGATACAACAAACTCATCCCCCTCTTTGTTAATTTCAAAGGGGATCTCCTCCTCCTGCTCAAAGATATCTAGCTCTTCTTCAAAGGATTCGGGTTCAGGTATTTGTGACAGCATCCTTATGATCTCATCTAGTAAGGGCTTAAAGCCCTTGTTCTGAGCAGCTGAAACGGGAAAGACCTTGTAGCCCTGGGGCTCTAGCTGGGCCTTTAGCCTTTCAATATTGTCCTCAGCCCCTGGTATATCCATCTTGTTGGCCGCTATTAGTTGGGGTTTGTCAACTAGCTTTTCACTGTACTTTTGAAGTTCCCCTCTTATACTTTCAAAATCCTCTATTGGGTCTCGCCCTTCTAGCCCTGATACATCTATAACATGAAGTAAAAGCCTGGTCCTCTCTATATGCCTTAGAAACTTTAGACCTAGACCAACTCCCTCATGGGCCCCCTCTATAATGCCTGGTATGTCAGCCATCACAAAGCTTGCGTCCTCTCGGACCCTGACAACACCTAGGCTGGGCTTTAGGGTAGTAAAATGATAGTCAGCGATCTTTGGCCTAGCTGCAGATAGGATGGATAGGATGGTGGATTTACCTACGTTGGGAAAGCCCACAAGGCCTACATCTGCTATTGACTTTAGCTCTAGGATAAGAGACCTCTCCTGGCCCTTTTGACCCTGTCTGGCAAACTTTGGAGCCTGCCTGGTAGCTGTTGCGAAATGTACATTTCCCTTGCCACCCCGGCCTCCCCTTGCTATTATCCTTTTTTCTCCCTTGGTATTTAGGTCTGCAATGACAAGGCCTGTTTCCTCATCTCTTATAACAGTACCAACAGGTACCTTTATAATAAGGTCCTGTCCCCTCCTGCCAAATCTTTTCTGTCCCTTGCCATCCTCGCCTCTCTCGGCTATAAACTTCTTTTTAAAGCGGAAATCCATCAGGGTATGGAGATCTTCACTGGCCTCAAATAGGATACTGCCTCCGTCGCCTCCATCTCCGCCGTCGGGACCACCATTTGGTATGTATTTTTCTCTGCGGAAGGAAACTGACCCATCTCCGCCATCTCCAGCCCTTACGTGAATTTTCACATAATCAACAAACACTTTCTATCACCTACGTGTGAATTTATTTAGCAGCCTCACTAAATCCCCCGCCTTGCTAATAGGGTTTCCATAAATAATAAAAACTCACTGCTGGAGGCAGTGAGTTAGTTTTATGCTTGTGCTGCAGTCAGATTTTCATCTGGATAAACGCTTACCTGTTTCCTCTTCTTGTCCTTATGCTCAAATTTTACTACTCCACTTACCTTGGCAAACAATGTATCGTCTTTACCCCTGCCTACATTGTTACCTGGGTGGATTTTTGTGCCTCTTTGTCTAACTAAGATATTGCCAGCTAAAACGTACTGCCCGTCTGCTCTTTTAACACCTAATCGTTTGGATTCGCTATCACGACCGTTTCGTGAACTACCAACTCCCTTTTTGGATGCGAATAACTGTAAATCCATTCTAAACATTCATTTCCCCTCCTTCTCTTCTATGGAAATAAAGCTCTTGTAGCCGTATTCTATGCTTTTAAGTCCAATAACCATGGTCCTTAGGATGGTATCCGTAAGTAGCCTGTCCTGGTCTGTCATCTCTGATGGTAGAGTGCAGCTTAAGTTCCCATGCTCCTGATGATAGTCTGGCTTTATGCCTGCAATATCAGTAAGACCTAAAACTGCTGTTTGTACCACTGCTGAAACCGCTGCACATACTATGTCTTTTCCGGCTTCATCGTAACCCGAATGACCCTTGACTGTAAAACTGCTTACAAATCCCTCTCTATCATAATTGATAGTAACCCTAATCATAAAATCATCATCTTTAACCGCTTATTTTTGTAATCTGTAATCTTGTATAGGGCTGACGATGTCCCTGCTTTTTGCGGTAATCCTTTTTAGCCTTGAACTTGAAAACAGTAATCTTTTTGCCCTTGCCATGGCCTATTACCTTGGCTTCAACTGAAGCTCCATCAACATAAGGGCTACCTGCCTTGAAGCCTGTATCATTGCTTAAAGCTAATACTTCTTCGAATGTTACTGTAGAACCCTCAGCAGCAGTCAACTTTTCAACGGTTACTACATCTCCCTCTTGAACCTTGTACTGCTTGCCACCTGTTTTAATAATAGCATACATAAAATGCACCTCCTCTAACCAGTCTCGCCAAGTACTGGTACCCATTTGGGATTTAAACCATACTCGTGCGGCTTACACGAAGACAATTGTAACATAATAGCTTTTTAATTGTCAACAATTCCTGACCACTTTTATCTTTACTTTAGAATTATTAATTATCTTCTATATCACTATCATTGCTATCATTGTCTGGACCTGTCTCTTATACACATCT
>DGFG01000037.1:25952-27569 GCA_002391555.1 Firmicutes bacterium UBA3906 | reverse complement strand
CGTATTGCCTACTTTGTAGCACATAAAATCTGCGGAAATTACCCCTTGTCTACAGTCGACTTTTTACAATATGTACTTAAATCTATGAAAGAGGTGGAGACCGTGATATCCTATGAGACTCCTTATTTACCAGCCGATGTCGACTATAACGAAGATAGACTAAGAGTACTAGATAAGCATTTCCAAAAGATGATGGATAAAGGCGAGCTGTTATCCGCTAACTACTGCTTGTCCCGAGGGGGCAAGATATTTGCCAATACAGCCCTAGGCAAACTCTCATATAGAGAGGATGCTAACTGGCGCCCTTTATCCTAGTAGTGGTCAGATTTCTGTTATGGGCTTTTCTCCCTTTAAGGATAGGACAGCCTATGTAAACCATATAGGAGCAGTATTTGGCCAGAAGTCGCAGCTAATCTGGGATATTCCCCCCATAGATAGCTTTAATATGAACAAGGCCATCTATGGTATTAAAGACAAAGACTTTAAGGCTAGCCTAGATGAACTAACAGCCTTGTTTGAGATTGAGGAAATAATCAAAAAGCCTACCCGGGTCTTATCCCTAGGTGAGCGCATGAAATGTGAGTTTGTAATGGCCATGCTCCATAGACCTAGGATAGTCTTTCTAGATGAACCAACCATTGGTCTTGATGTTATTGCAAAGCAAAGGATTAGGACTTTTATTAAAGAAATGAACCGCAAGGGAGTAACCTTTATCCTCACCACCCATGACCTACAGGATGTAGAGCAACTAGCTCAAAAGGTTATAATCATAAACCATGGTCACAAGGTATTTGATAATAGCCTAGCAGACCTAAAAAGCAACCTTGGCTCGGAAAAGATTATCCATCTAGTCTTGGCAAAGCCCATTTCTGGTTTTGATGTTGAGGGTGTCAAAGTTCTTGAGAAAAGGTCGGATCTAGAGTATACCTTAGAGGTAGATCTAAAGACTAGCTCAATTAACACAATCATAAGGCAGCTGGCTGAAATGTGCGAATTTTCAGATATTGGGATTAAGGAGCTCCCCATGGAAAAGATAATAACACAAATATACCAGGCGAGAGAGTGAAAAGATTATGGCAAAACTCATAGATTTATCCTATATGATATCTGACAACATGCCTGTTCATCCCTATGACGATAGGGTAAAGCTGTATCAGGATAGGGATCTAAAAAAGGATGGCTATAATAACTTCAAGCTAGAGATTGGTATGCACGCAGGCACCCATATAGATAGCCCCATGCATTTAATCGATAGGTCTACCTTTGTCAGTGAGATAGGCCTAGATAGATTTATAGGCAGGGGCGTCTTGCTCGATGTCAGGGGCCAAAAGACAATTCCTTATAGGCCAGGGTATGAAGAGAGGGTATTAGAGGATGATATTGTAATATTATATACAGGCCATAGCAGTAAATACGGGACTGACGAATACTACAAGGACCATCCAGTGATAGCTGAGGATTTTATGGATTTTCTTATAGAGAGAAAAATAAAGATGCTAGGTATGGATCTACCCTCACCAGACCCATACCCCTTTAAAATACACAAGGGTCTACTTAGTAAGGACATATTGATAATAGAAAACCTAACAAACCTTTCATCCCTATTAGACAAAAAGA